>PQAP01000146.1 GCA_003105265.1 candidate division GN15 bacterium
CCCTGATCACGTTGCGGCAGACGTCGTCGACCTCGTATCCGTAGACCGGGCGCTTCTCTATATTGTCGCGTAGAAATGAAACGGTCTTGTCGCGGGCTTCCACGAGCACGGCAAACATGCGGCGGTATTTCTCCGGAATCGCCTCTTTCGGCCCAATGTAGGCCATCCAGGTGATATCAGCGAAGGGCGCCTCAGGTTGGTTGAGTTTTGCCCACAAGTCCAAGAGCAGCAATTGATTTCGTCCGACAGTCGCCGACTTTTCGGCGGTCGGTTCATAGTGTCCATTGCCGGCGTTGGCATCGACTCCCACGATGAAGGTGTCATGCGTGAGCATGTCGTACGATGCCAGCAGATCCATGCCGTACTTGGCGATTTCGTACTCGTTCATCGACCGGCCATCAGTGATTCCTTTCTTCACGTACGCCAGCATCTTGTCTTTGACCTCAAGTATATTTCTGGCTGCAATGCGATGTTGCGCAATCTGTTCCACCGACAGCCGGGCCTGAAAATTGGCCACGAGATCAGCCGAGGACACAACTTCGCCAACCATCTCCCGCACCATCTCGATCGTCCCGGCGTCGACCAGCCCGATATATGGAAGCCGCCCGTTGGGAGAGTATTCCATCGCAATCTTCCTGCTTCCGGTGAGCATCTTCTTGAGTTCGCTCTCCATCATGCGATACCCGAAATAGGGGATTATGCGTCCCGGCAGGTTTTCGAATTTGGACTTCTCGAGATTGTTGACAATCCCGGTCGGGTTGCCGCGCGCGGGTATAAAATAGAAAGAGCGGCGCGTGATAATGCCGCGGAGATTGAGCAGCTTGACGGCGATATCGTTGCGGCCGTGAAAATCGGCCAGCAGCCAGCCGTCGAGTTCGTGCTCGACCAGATACGCCTGAATCGCTTCGATATTCATGAGGGCTCCTTCGTCTATTCGGATGAAAGATACGAAACGTGTTCACGTGATTCAACTGCCAAGCTGGAATGACCACTGCTTGACTCTATTGTACGCGGAAAATAGATTGCCGACTGGATCAGCGCGCCTATGACTGCACGAATTGTGATAACCGGCGCACCCGGCTCAGGTAAAACCGCGTTCATCGACCGACTCAAAGACGAAGCGGCGCTTGGCGATTTCTTGTTTTTCGATGAACTGGCACGCCGGCTCCTGACCCAGCGGCCCGAACTGCGACATCGCTGGGCGGAGTTTCACCGCGAAATATACCAATCACAGGTGGGGCGGGAAGAACAGGCCGCCGGGCGGCCGTTTATCAGCGATCGCGGCACGGTCGACGCATTCGCCTTTCACCCCGAGACGCTCGCGGCTGTCGGTACCACACTGGAGCGCGAATATGCCCGGTATTCGGCGGTAATTCATCTCGGCACCACCGCCCGATTGGGCGAGGGATTTTATGCCACCGATGATATCCGTCGCGAGTCGCCACAGGATGCGCTGGCGATCGAGCAGGCGCTTCGCCGGGCATGGGGGAGTCATCCCCGGTATCGCTTTGTCGACGCCTGCGAGTCGTGGGAACACAAATTCGCGGCCGGGCGGGCTGCGCTGACCGAAGTGATGGGAGCGCCGCCGGAAACGCCTGCCGCACGGTAGCGGAAACAACAAGTTTTGACCATAGCCGAGATAATTCGGTTGAGGGAAGGAAGAACGAAAGGTATGAAGTCACTGTCATTGGCACTGGCCGCGGCGCTCCTGCTTGGGTCGCTCAGCTACGGCCAGTCGGCCGCGTTCAAAAAGTTTCGCGGCGATTACGCCACGCTCGATCAGGATTTATTGAACAACGAGTGCGAGGTTGCCGCCGTCAGCAATTTCGTCTATCACAAGGATGTCGCGACCTTCACTTTTTCCGAAGGCGCCATGTATCTCCTGCGCTATGTCGACAATCGCCCGACCACCGCGATATTCATCGGCAAGGGAAACGCTCTTGTCGATATTCCGTCGCACGTCGAACGCCAGGGACTCATGTACGCCTCGGGCGACAGCACCGTGAACAGCACCTTCGAGGTCTGTTTCATGCGGATCGGCGATAATTTCGATCTGGCGCTGAAGGATAAGTTCACTTTCACGCGCCAGCAGATGCCATGGAAAGATTTCAACCTGGCGAAAAAATCGCAGGGAGAATTGCACTTCCGTCCGGTCATCCAGCACGATTACGACCATTACTTCGAGCTCCTGCGGTCGGTGTATGAACGGAGAGACGACGGTTTCTTCTGGGCCGATTTCAACCGCTACGAGTTTTCCTACGATCCCAACCGCCCGGAACAGGTGCTGGTGGCGTACGAGCGCGAGGGGGGCGATCTGGTCAACACCAAGGGCGCCTGCCTGCAGCGCCGCGAGCGAAATGTCTACGAAGACGGCCTCATGAGCGATATCGTCTACCCGACGACAATCGTCTCTCGCGAAGGGACCTTTGATCTGTCCGGACTGGACGGGAAGACGGTCAAGGGGCACGGCGATGTCAGGATCGTGGTCAACACCGACAGCTTGAAATATCTTTCCATCTTCCTGCATTATAATCTCGGGCTGGATTCGATGTCGGTCGACGGCACGCCGACCGAATACTGGCGGCGTCGGGATTTCAATTTCATCGGCGTCCTGCTGCCGAAATCGTATTACAAAGGGGACACGCTGAACGTGCGGATGTGGTACGACGGCAGGAATTTCCTCGGGCTGCTGCCCTATGTCGAGAATCCGGCGCGAACGATCTGCAAGCTGAATTTCACCGCGCCGAATGACTTCGTATACCTTATTCCCGGCATGTCCACGCCGACTAAGCTCGACGGGCGAACCGCGTTCACGGTGGAGACCGCACAACCGTACAACCAGATTGATATCGAAGCGTACACGACGTCGTTCCAGAAATTCCCGATGACCACGGATATCGACCTGCCGCTGAATATTCTCAAATCGCCGCACATCACGAAGAAGGATTACGATTGTTTCGTTCCCGATGACCAGTACCGGAGCGGCGTGCAGCAGGCGTTTAATTTCCTCGGCGCGCGGCTGGGGAACCCACCCAACATTTTCGAGGTCTCGGTTCTGCCCGAAGGAGAACTGGCACTGCCGGGCGTGGCGGAGATCACCCAGGTTCACTGCATCAACAGCAACACGGGCGGCTTTCACCTGGTGGCGGCGAGTGAAGCGGCCCGCCAGTGGTTCGGTGCGCAGATGCGTCCGGCATCCGAGCGCGAGATGTGGCTGGCCGATGCCCTGAACGCCTACCTGGGGCTTATGTTCGTGCAGGAGGCCCTGCCCGGCGCCCCGTTCTACAGCGAACTGGTGCAGCGGCGGAATCTCATGGACAGCGTGATCGGCCGCAATATGGATATGCCGCTGGCCGTGGAGGCATCGCGCATTCCGGACAGCTTGCGCGTATACAAGGGCGCCTGGGTATTGCACATGCTCAGAAACGTGATGCTCGATCTCGACGCGACGTCCAACAAGGACGCCCGGTTTCTCAAGTTCCTCGCCGAAGCGGTGTACGTCACCAACAACACCACTTTCACCAACGCCGATATTCAGAAAATCGCGGAGAAACACTATGGGAAACCGCTCGACTGGTTCTTCAACGAGTGGATCTACGGCCGCAATTTCCCCGAGTACAAGGTAACCTATTCGATCACGCCCAAAGACAATCAGTATGTCGTGAATGTCAACGCGACGGTGAGCCGGGTCGGCGGGTCGTTCCAGATGCCGGTGATCACGCGGGTAGAGCTGGAGGACGGGACCTCGAGTTTCGGGCGACAGGTGATTTCCGGTACCGGCGGATCGTTTGAACTGGGACCGTTTGCATCGAAGCCGAAGGGATTCTTTTTCAACGAATTCTTCAGCGTGCTGTCGAGCGATAAGGTGGGGAAGGGGAAATAGGAAGCTACGATACCGCGGCAGGTCTCAGACCGTCAATCGAGGTTGCGATCTGCCGCGCGTTCCAAGCGCTTCCTCTCTTGTCAACTCCGGCCGCGTTAGTATCTTTAGTCCATGCCCATGACTGACGGCCGCCCGCAGGCCGAAAAAGCCATCCTTGTCGGACTCGCCCGCGACTCCCGATGCAAACACGAGGTGCAGGATTCGGTCGAAGAACTGGCGGCGCTGACGCTTTCGGCTGGGGCCACGGTGATCGGCAGTCGAGTGCAGGTGAAACCGCATCCGAATCCGGCCTATTATATCGGCAAGGGCCTGGTCGACGAAATCAAAACGCAACTCGGGGACACCGACGGCAACTGCGTGATTTTTGATGATCCTCTTTCCCCCGCGCAGCAGCGCAATCTCGAAGAAGCGCTCGATGCCAAAGTGATCGACCGATCCATTCTGATTCTCGATATCTTCGCCACGCGCGCCCGCACCGCCGCCGCGCGCCTGCAGGTCGAACTGGCTCAACTTGAGTACACGCTTCCCCGTCTCACCGGGGCATGGCTGCACTTCTCCCGGCAATATGGAAGAATCGGCGCGAAGGGCCCGGGAGAAACACAGCTCGAAACCGACCGCCGCCAGGTGCGGCAGAAGATAGATCATCTGAAACAGAAGCTGGCCCGGCTCGGCGTTCAGCGGGCCACGCAGCGGGCGGGGCGTCAGAATCTCTTCAAGGTCGCGCTGGTCGGTTACACCAACGCGGGCAAGTCGACCCTGTTCAACCAGCTCACCAAGTCCGATGTCCAGACCGCGGACATGTTGTTTACGACGCTCGATTCCACCACTCGCGTGATGTCGTCCGGCTACCCGTGCCATGTCGTTTTCTCCGACACGGTAGGATTCATCAAGAAGCTNCCGCACCAGTTGGTCGAGTCGTTCAAGTCCACGTTGGAGGAGGTTTCGCTGGCGGATCTGCTGCTGATTATTGTGGATTGNTCNGACGANCGATTCGAAGAGCGGACCCGGCAGACCCATCAGGTGCTNTCGGAAATCAATGCGGCAAGCATCCCTTACATCATGGTATATAACAAGATAGACCTTCGCCCGGAATTCAGAGCCGCCTCCGGCGGAAAAGAGAAATCGTTTCTCGTGTCGGCCCGCGAGAAAGCCGGCCTCAGCGCCCTGAAAGCAGAAATCGTCCTGGCATCGGAGAGTCATCTCCGGGCGCGGAATCATACTAAATCTCTCTGAAACGTTGCCGATAACTCTCAGAGAGGTGGCTATGCCCAAAAGAGTACTGATCGTTGATGACAACCCGCACATGTCTACTCTCCTCTGCGAGATGCTGGAAGTGTTTGATTACAAGGCCGTGCGCGCGGGCGACGGCAATCAGGCGCTCCAGGAACTCGAGAAGGGTGAATTCTCCATGGTAATTACCGACATGCGGATGCCCAACATGTCGGGAATGGAATTGCTCAGAGAGGTCAAAGCCCGGCATCCCCGTCTTCCCGTCGTGCTGATTTCCGGCTATTCCGTGACGGAAATGGAATCGCATGTCGGCGACGTCAAGCCGGACGGTTTCCTCGGCAAGCCGCTGATGATGTCCGATATCGAGCGACTGCTGAATACCCTCTTGTAGACGCGGACCGCAAATCATCACTCCTTTTCCCTTGGATAGCGGCTAATCCTGCTGACCAGCAGGTATGCATTATTCGCCGCCGCTCGAAATCGCAATTCCAACCGGAACCTGTTACAACCCCTGCGCTTGTCACGTCGGTGCCATGTCCGGCACACCGGCTGCAATCTGTCGATGCGTGAATAGGCAAAGATGATTACAGGAGTGAAGCGCCATGAGACATATAAAAAGAAATACCGTCGCCGCCGCATTGATTGTCACGCTCGTTGGCTGCGGGCTGAATGTACGTGCTCAGGGGAAAGACCCTGTGACCGCCGGATCAGGTGCGGCCATTTTGGGCAGAGTTGAGCGCCCCTTGTCCGAGAAGGCCGCCACCCGTTTGTCGGCGCTTGGCACGATCATCCCTACCGGGCTTGGCGTAATCATCGCCGCGACCCGTAACGGTCAAGACGTCTACTATGTCGACTGGAGCGGATATTCCTCGTTCTACCACGATGATCCGGATCAAACTGCCGCCGTCGTGCTTATCGGCTCCGGGCTCGTGATCGGTCCGTCGCTCGGCTATCTCTACGCCGGGCGTCCCGGACGCGCCTTTCTCGGCATGGGCTTTCGGACCGCGGTCGGGTTCGGCGCGTTGATCGGCGCCTTCGCTACCTGCGGTTGGGATTGCGGTCCCGGCGAGGGGGCTTATGACGCCGCCTGGGGGATCATGGCCCTGGGGGGCGGGCTAGTCGCTGCTTCGGCCATCTATGATATCGCCAAGGTCGGCAGCCATGTTCGGGCACAGAACCGGAAACACCAGAGTCCGAAACTCTCGGTCCTTCCGGAATACTTCCCCGGCCACAAAGCCGTGGGGCTGCGGGCCAAAATTGCGTTTTAGAGATCTGCGGATTGCCGCCTGCAATCCGCATGATCACCCGGGAAGCCGCCTCGCCGAGAATCACGATATTGCCTCTTCGCCTTCGCCAAAATTGTAGTATCTTGTCCGGCCCCGACCGGATTTCGCCTGAATCCCAGACCGGTTCGGACTGTAGAAAGGTTATCGCCATGCGTTCGACTGTCATATTTCTCTGCGTACTTATCGTCGCCGGTGTCGCGGCCGCTCAGGTGAGTGACTCGGTCAACCAGTACCTGCTCACGGGATCACGGGCTTACAACTCCAACAAGTTTGCCGATGCCCGGACCGCNTACGANAACGCNCACCGGCTCGACCCCACNAATGTCGANGCGATCCGCAATCTGGGACTNATNGCCAACACNCTGGGNGACCTGAAGACGGCGATGAACTTCTTCCAGGAAGCGCTCAAATACGATTCGACCGATCCGAGCATTTACAACAATATCGGTGTCATAATGAATTCNCGGGGGCAGACGGCGGACGCNATCAAGTATTTCGAGAAAGCCGTCCGGCTCGATACCATGAATCTNCAGCTTCACGTGAACCTGGCCGGTGAATATGTCAACTCCGGACGATTTGCCGAGGCCGCCCGGCACCTCCGCCGCGCGGTGGTCGAGGATACGCTGCGGTCGGAGCCGGCCTTTCTGCTGGGACGGGCACTGCTCGGGATGAAGAAAAACGACAGCGCGATAAGTTACTTCAATCTTGCCGTCGTCCGGGGCGGCAACTCCGCCGAGCTGTACTATTTCCGGGGGGTGGCGGAGATGAACCTCGCGAAGCCCGACGATGCGGGCAAGAGCTTTACCGCCGCAGTGGAAAGAAACCCGAAATACAAAGAGGCGGCGCTTTCACTCGGAATCGTGCGGGTGAAACAGGAGCGCTACGATGACGCGCTGAAATTGTTCAAGCGCGTGGTCGAGTTGGATACCAACTACCTCTCCGGCTGGGTATCGCTGGGGGCGATGTACATGGTGACCGGCCAGCCCGCTCCGGCGGATACCATCTATCGAAAGCTTTCGGCGATTGACACGACGCTTGGGTACCGGATGATCGATTTGTACAATCTGGAACACGCCAAGCAGGTGAAGAAAACGGGGCAGGAAAAGACACCGGCGAAGAAATAGTCAGACGAGTCCTGATTCTCACGGGCTTGCTGCAATAGGGCTCTCTCCATACTTGCCGATTTGATCCCACTATCGACCGCGACCTGGCCGAAGTCATAATTCATTATCCTCTAACATCTTACCTTCCCGGCAATCGGTTTGCTGTTTCACAAGTCGTGAAACACTGATCTCGTTGCAAAGGAAGTAGCCATGAAGAAGCTCACCTTAGCGGCACTGCTGGCGCTGGCCGGGCTCGTGATTGCCGCTGACCAGAATCAGCCGCCATCGAAAGAGCCGGTGAGTATCCCTGAACCGCTGCAGGAATACTACTACACCGGTCTCGAGCCGGAGAAGCTCGCCTACTGCATTGATCTCTGGTACGATGCGGCGCTCAAAGGGGACAAGGGAAAATCGGCCAAATACGAACAGATGATTGATGACATTCTTCGCGGCGACCTTGATTCGACCCGCCAGGCATTGTCGTTATTTGCGCGCCAGTTGGACCAGCGTCAACAAGCCGAAATTGCCCTGGACAGCACCATTCTCAATGACAAGTTCTCACCCGAGGTGATCGAGGCCCAGGAGCTTTACGGTCGGGAGTGGGACAGTTACAAGGCCAAAGCCAAAATCGCCGGGACTATTCAGAGCAGTGCGTCGTTCAGCAACAAGTATCGTCTGATGAGCGATTACATCGAGGTCCTTCGACGCGATGTCGGCCTGCCCAAATTGAAATATGCGGCAATCCAGTTGAAATCGGCGCAGGGCACGGTGCCGGGCGAGAAAACGAAACCCCTGAGCAAGTGACGGGCACCGTATCGTCAGAAACTGCGCCTGTGATNGCTGTGACACGAAGACATGGAACATACCGGATAGCGAGGTAGTGACACCAACCCCTCTCCTTCTTGTGTGAGTCCTTTGCAGAANGCGCCGGCCGGCATGATGCCGCCCGGCGCTTTTGTTTGGTCTACAAACAAATCAAATATTCTCCCGTTTCGCTCTGCTGCTGATCCGCGCCAAATAGGACAGTGTGCCCCATTTTCCAGCCCGAATCCGCTTGACGCAACCGGTACGGCGCCGTTAATTATGATATCTGGATTGCACAATCGAGTTTGCACTGCCACACGAGCACACCTTCCCTTTTTGTCGCAAGGGGAAGACTGTCGCAGTGAAGGACATATGAGGGAAATCCGGCGTGTACAAACTGATCTTCGCTGATCAATTGTAATCACATTACTTAAATCATACGCATAGTAGTGAGGAGGAGTTATGAAGCGTCATATCAGCGTATTGTGCCTGCTCATGGCTCTGCTGGTCGCAGCAGGCGCCCACCCGGCGGCAGCCCAGGACGGCATCGTCTCGATTGGCCGAATCGACGGTCTGTATCGCGGCGACACCCTCAAAGCCGGGCGGCCTCTGCGCTTCCTGATCAAATTCACCAACAATACCGGGGAGGACTGCAACGTGTCCAACGGCTTCCGGCTGTCTTCGCCCGATGGCGCGACCTGGGACAGCACGACTATCGACTCAATCGGTCCGGTATTCGAGGGCGAAGCGACCTACTTCCAGAAGTACTTTGACATCGCCAACGCGTATTTTGAACGAAGCTGCGATGGCGTCGATTCCGACACCGTCGGTTACATCGGGATGGGAAATCTCAGCCGACAGACCATGCTCATGCCAAACGGCTGGGACGACACGGTGTACGCCATAACGGCTTGGTTTCACACCACGGCTGCCGTCGATAAACATATTTGTATCGATTCCTCCTTTTACGGTGAAGGCGGCACGTGGGTGTGGGTGACCCGATCGAATATTGATCGCTGGCCGGCGTTTCTCGGACTGTACCCGGAACAACCCTACGTGCCTTACTCAGGGTACTGCTTCATAATCAAGGATATTCCTGATCGTGACGGCGACGGCGTAGAGGATCCGATCGACAATTGCCAATACACATATAACCCGGACCAGACGGATGTCGACAGTGACGGTGCCGGAGAAGTGTGCGACAACTGTCCGCTGACCGCCAACGCCGATCAGCAGGATACCGATCTCGACGGCATAGGGGATGTCTGTGATCCCGGCGAGGTGAAGTTCTCCGCCGCGCCACGGTGCGGGGCGGCGCCGCTGGAAGTAACATTCACCGACGAATCCATCCCAACTCAGCCAATTACCGATTACCTCTGGAATTTCGGCGATGGATACACCAGCACCGAGCAAAACCCGCTGCACACGTACGAAGCGGTCGGCATTTTTCCTGTGACCCTCACGATTTCGAGCGGTGTCGGCACCGATTCACTCAAAAAGACGAACTACATTACGACCCAGGAGCAACTCACTGCTGAGTTCATCGGCTTGCCGACGGTGGGTAAGCCGCCGTTGACGGTGATGTTTGAGCCGGTGACCGCCGGAATAGCCAACGAGTACTTTTGGGATTTCGGCGACGGTAATACCAGCACGGTCCGCAACCCGATTCACACGTATCAGTCAGCGGGCAATTATACCGTGAAGTTGAAGTCGATCCTTCAGATGGACGGGTGCTACCAAGTCGATTCCGTGACCAAGTCCGATTTCGTTATCGTCAGGGACCTGAAAGCCAACTTCCTGTCCAATCCGGTAACCGGTCCCGCTCCGTTGACTGTACAATTCTCAGACTATTCCTCGGGCGGGCCGAATTCGTGGTACTGGGACTTCGGCGATGGCCAGACCAGCACTCTGCAGAACCCGGGTCACGTCTATTCAAGCGTCGGCACGTATGACGTCTTTCTCAGAATAGGCAACGGGTACCAGACCGACAGCATGCTGGCCCTGGACGAGATCAAAGTGCGGCAATCGCTGTATGCCGATATGCTGACCGAGGTAATGACATTCAGCCCCCGTCCCGGTTTCCCCACGTTCTTCTACGCCTGTTTCACCAACCAGGGCACCGGTACCGCGAATGATTGCATGCTTCGGGTTGTTCTGCCGCCCAAGATGATCTTCTCCTACGCCTGGGCGCCCTACCTGCAGACCGGGGATTTCAGCAGTTGGACACGCCACGGCGACACCGTTTTTGTCCCGATCGGCAATGTAGCGCCGACGTCGCGCTATGGCGGCATCATCCGATTCGAAGGCAGCTTGCCGGGCTGGCCGGATGTGCGGGTGGGAGACCTCATGACCATCAAGGCCTGGGTGGGTGCGGCGACAGTTGATCACTACCCACCCGACGACACCTGCGTACACAATTTCGTCGTTACCGGCTCGATCGATCCCAACGACAAACTGTGCGACCCGCTCGGTTCGGGTATCGACCAGACGGTGATACCACAGCAGATGCTGTCCTACACTATTCAGTTCGAGAATAAGAAGGAGGCCACGGAACCGGCCACCTACATCTTCATCGTCGATACGCTGGAAGCGGATCTGGACTGGGGAACGCTGGCGTTCGGTCCGATGAGTCACCCGGACAAGTGCACCTACAAGTTCGATCCGTACACGGGGGTGATCGAATGGTACTGCGACAGCATCATGCTGCCGCCGAATGTCAACGCGCCCGAGGGCGAGGGGTTTGTCAGCTACTCTGTAGCGCCCAAACCCGGGCTTCCGGACGGTACGCAGATCACCAACCTGGCATACATTCGATTCGATTTCAACGAGTGGCTGCAGGCGCCGGAAAAAGGTCCGGTGCTCAGAACCGTGGAATCGCCATCGTGCTGCAGCGGCACGGTCGGCAACGTGAACATGACCGGGATTACCGATCTCGCTGACCTGAGCGCGCTGGTAAGCTACCTGACGGGTGGCGGGTTTGTGCTTCCCTGTAAGGAGGAGGCGAATATCAACAACACCGGCATTGTTGATCTCGCCGACCTGAGCGCGCTGGTGAGCTACCTCACCGGCGGCGGATTCGTCCTTCCGAACTGCCTATAAACACGCACAACGCGGGGCGGCATCATGCTGCCCCGCGTTTATCACTTCTGATTCATCGAGTACCGCCGGCCGGTCTGCGGAAGGTCCGACACCCGAACTCACCAGAGTCTAATCCGGTAATTAGTTATTCGCCGCTCGACTGTCCGCCCGTCTTTCCTTCCCCCTGCGGCCTGTGAAACACCATGTAAAACACCAGCCACACGAGCGCGCAGGTGATGGCGGAGTCGGCGATATTGAATGTCCACCACCGCTCCAGTTGAAAGCCGAGCACGTTGATATCCGGAATATCGATGTCGATGAAGTCGATCACGTGGCCGAACTGAATCCGGTCGATCACATTCCCCACTGCCCCGCCGAAAATGAACGCCAGCGGCAATGCCACCGCTCCACTCTCGCGATAACGCCACAGGTAGAAACCGAGGATCGGCAGTATAATCAGCGCCATGATCAGGTAACCGGTGGAGGGCCCAAACGCGGTCCCCATCGCGCCGCCCCGGTTATATACGAGCGACAACCTGAAGAAGTCACCGATGATCGATTTGGAGGGTTGACCATCGAGCGCGGCAAGCGCCCAGTGCTTGGTAAGCTGATCCGCCAGCACCACGAGGACAATAATGATCAGCGGCCAGATCAGCTTTTTCACGGTAACAGTGCGGACTATTTCTTGTCCTCTTCCTTTTCCTTGCACTCGATACACAGCCGCGCGTGCGGCACAGCTTCCAGACGCGCCGTACTGATCGGCTTGCCGCAACTGTGGCAGTTGCCGTAGGTACCGTCTTCGATCCGACGCAGCGCTTCATCGATGTGATATATCAGCCGTCCCGATTTGGATGCGAGCATGTAGGCCATCTCGCGGTCCATGGTGTCGGTTCCCTGGTCGGCCATGTGGTAGGAGTACGAGGACAGGTCGCCCGCGGCATCCTTCATGGTGGTGCCGATATGCTGATTGGAGATCAGTCCCATCTCCTCGAGCAGCTCTTTCTTCTTGGTGAGCAGCAGCTCTTTGTATTTTTTCAAGTCGGCCTGTTTCATGTGGTACTCCGCATCTAAAGTTTGGCTACTGCGATTACTGCTTTCTCGCCGTTGATATTCCACTCCGTGCCGCCGTCGGCGGACGTCTCTATAAACTCCAATTCCCGAGCCAGGGTTTCACTTTTTATGAACTCCCGGTGTTTGGTCACCGCGTCCTGAAGCGGCCTCGTGCCGCTCACTTTCACCCGGATAAGGTCGGTGACTTCGAACCCGGAGCTCTTGCGCATATTCTGAATCTTGTTCACCATTTCGCGGGCGAACCCTTCGTCTATCANNTCCTGCGTCAGCGTGGTCACCAGCGCGATCGTCACCGGGCCGTCCGATTCCACCGCGTACCCGTCCTTCTCGATCCGCTGGATTTCGACCACATCCGATGTCAGGACGATCGGCTGGCCGTCCGACATAAACGAAATCTGCCCCTCNGCCACAAGTTTTTTGATCGTCTCGTTGTCGACGGAAGCCAGATGCGCTTGTGCCGCTTTGACATGCGGNCCAAGCTTCGGACCGGCCAGCTTGAAGTTCAACTTGGCCGAATACCGGACGTATCCCCCAAGATCGGCAGCGAAGGCGACATTCTTGACATTCAATTCGTCCTGAACGATCCCCAGATACTCCTTGATCCGGTCGAAATCCTTCTCTTTCGGCAGTCCCACCATCAAACCGGAAAGCGGCTGGCGGACTTTCAGGTTCTTCCGGGACCGCGCCGCCCGCCCGAGTGAGACTAGCTGGCGAACTGTCTCCATGACTTCGTCGAGAGTCGAATCGATCAGCTTCTCATCCGGTTTCGGATACGGCATCATGTGCACCGAAAGCGGGAGCCCGCGCTTCTCACGATTCTCGCCGGCCAATTCCAGCCACATGAACTCCGAGATAAACGGCGACACCGGCGCGCTCAGGCGGCAGACGCCTTCGAGAATACGGTAGAGCGTCAGGTAGGCGCGCATCTTCGACGGATCATCCGCTTTCGCCCAGAACCGACGGCGATTGAGCCGCACATACCAGTTGGAGAGATCATCGATCACGAACTGCTGTATCCGGCGGGTCGGACGGGTGATATCGTACTTGTCGAGTGACTCCGTCACCTCTTTCACTAGCGATTCATAGCGAGACATCACCCACCGGTCAAACCGATCGGGCGCGCCCGCCTTACTCTCCAGAAAGGCGTCAACAGTCAAGCCCGCCTTGTCGGCGCGGCCGAGGATATCGTCAATGTTCGCATATATTGCAAAGAAGCTGTAAGTATTGCGTAACGTATCGAAATACTTCCGGCACACTTCGGACAGCCCGTCCAGATCGAACGATTTCGGCACCCACGGATTGGACATCGACACCAGATACCAGCGCATCGGGTCAGCGCCATATTGGTCCATTGTCTCGAACGGGTCGATCACGTTCCCCTTGTGCTTCGACATCTTTTTCCCCTCCTTGTCGAGCACGAATTCGAGCACGATTACATTCTTGAACGGGGGCTTGTCGAAAAGCATGGTCGAGATCGCCAGCAGCGAGTAGAACCACCCGCGCGTCTGGTCGACCGCCTCGGAGATGAAATCGGCCGGGTACTTGGCTTCGAACTCTGCCTTATTCTCGAACGGATAATGCCACTGGGCGTACGGCATGGCGCCGGAATCGAACCAAACATCGATCAACTCCGGCACGCGGGTCATGGTCGAACCGCACTGACACGTCAGTTTTATCTCGTCGATAAACGGCCGGTGCAGATCGAGATTCGCAGGGACATTCGTCCCCTCTTTTCTCAACTGCTCTACCGATCCAACCGCGCGAAGCTTAGAACAAGCTTGCTTGTCGCAGACCCAGATCGGTAGTGGTGTCCCCCAGAACCGTTCGCGCGAGAGCGCCCAGTCGACATTGTTCTCCAGCCAGTTGAGCATCCGGCCGGTGCGGATTTCGTCGGGGACCCAGTTGATCGCATTGTTATTCTTGATCAACTGCTCCTTGAACTGCGTGGTCCGGATATACCACGACTGCCGCGCGATATAGATAAGCGGATTATCGCAGCGCCAGCAGAACGGATAGTTGTG
>PQAP01000147.1 GCA_003105265.1 candidate division GN15 bacterium
CACGTCCCCGTGTGCCAGCGAATCCCTGGGGGCAGACGAGGACGTCTGCCGCCCACATATCCATCGTTGTTGCGAATTACCTGATAGACTCGTACGTTGAAGCGAAATGATCTCTCCCTTGAAAACGGATCGCCTCATTCTAATCCCCGCCGAAATCCGCCATCTCGAAGCGGAAGTGGAGAAGAGCCAGGACCTGTCGGACCTGCTGCGAGTTGCCATCCCCGACAACTGGCCGCCCGAGATACTTCGCGATGCCCTTCCATATTTCCTGAAACAGTTGCGCGAACGGCCCTCGAGCATCGGCTGGAACTGCTGGTACTGGATTAGGCAGGCGACCGGTTCAGAACCGGCCGTNCTGATCGGCGATGGNGGNTTNGTCGCNCCGCCNGACGCTGAAGGGGAAGTAGAAATGGGACATTCNGTTCTGCCACANTATCAGGGNCNNGGCTNCGCNACCGAAGCCGCAACTGCTCTGATCGAATGGGCGTTTGGTCACCTCGAAGTCACTCGCATTATCGGCCAAACCGAGCAGACCAACGCTGCCTCTATTCGCGTTCTTCAGANACTCGGCTTCACGCAATGTGGCCCCGGCAATGAGGAGGGTTTGGGGAAATGGATATTGAAAAGATGATTACCGGGTGCTGTCAGCCGACACTGGCTGACTGCCTGCCAAGCGTCGTAGGTCAAGCGCGCTTCGCGCTTGACAGGCAAATAGTGCAGTCGTCTGCGAATGTGAAGACTCCCGCCGGTTCGAGCGCCGTCTCCCGCTGGTTCGAGCGAAGTCGAGAACCAGATAGCACACGTGCCTCGACTCCGCTCGGCACAGCGGAATTGACTTCAATACCGGGTGCTGTCAGGCGTCTCTGCCTGACAGCTTGCCCATACGAAATGGTGTTGGCCAGAAACGGCTGATGTCAACTAGCATTGTGCGCCAGGCATCCGCTCTTGTGAATGCCGCAAAGCGACCAGTCCAGACTCGTCTGGCGCTGGTTCGAGCGCAGTCGAGAGCCAAATAGCGTTCCTGCGCTGTTCAATCCACAATGAATAGCTTCACGCCGGACTCTGTCTTGGAACGATGCGGCGCAATATCCTCGGCCACCTGATAGCTCATGCCGGGCGTCATGGTGAATTTGCGGCCATCAGCCAGTTCAGTCTCCAGCGTCCCCTCAAGGACAAGGAGAATATGCCCCTTCTTGCACCAGTGATCGGCCAGGTAGCCGGGCGAATATTCCACCATCCGCACGCGAATATCGCCTGCCTGCTTGGTGCGCCAGAATGCCGCGCCGGTCTCGCCGGGGTACCTGGTCGCAGGAACGTTCTTCCAATCCACGATTTCAAACGGAGTATTCTGTATTTTCATATTGATGGCTTCTCCTTTTGGAGAATAGACTACCACTACCATGTAAATGTCAAAGAAAATCGTGCGGCTTTATGTCACAGAGACAATTCTCTCTCAACAGTCGCGCGCGCTTTCCCGTCTTTCAGGCACGGTGAAGCAGGATTCTTGACTGATATCAAACGGAGAAGACCCCAGATGAAACGAGTTATGGTGTTGACTACGCTGGTACAACTTTTCGCGGTCGCCTTGTTTGCGCAGTCGGACAATTTCCCCGGAGTCTTCGGTCCGTATCTCGGTCAGAAGCCGCCGGGGACGGTGCCGGAAATCTTCGCGCCGGGGATCGTGAGCAGAGATGGGATACAGACGAAACTGAACGTCGCTTCCGACGGGAACGAGATCATCTTTGCCGAGCGCAACGCGGCCGGCAACCGATGGTCGTTGCTGCGATCGGTCAGGACTGACGGTGGCTGGAGCCGTCCCACGGCGATGCCGGCGTTCGAGCAGTACACCCACATGGAGCCCTCATTATCGCCGGATGGCAGACGGCTCTACTTCGTCTCTGATCGTCCTATCACCGGCTCCGGTGAAGCATCGAAGACCCCTGACATTTGGTACGTGGAACGTTCGGGCGATGAGTGGGGGACGCCCGTCAATCCGGGCTCTCCAATTAATGGGGAAGGGGTCGAGGTCCAACCGTTCCATGCTTCTGATGGCAGTTTTTACTTCTGCAAACCTCCCGCGGAAATATACCGATCGGCGTGGACTGACAGCGCATGGGGCATTCCGGTCCGGCTGGACGATCGCATCAACCAGGGGAAAGCCAGCGGTCCGTGGGTGGCTCCTGACGGAAGATACCTGCTGTTTCACTCTCGACGCGATGGAGGGATCGGGGGATGGGACTTGTACGTTTCGTTCAGGGAATCGGACGGCACCTGGGGCAGTCCGCGGAATCTCGGTGAGCCGATCAACACCGCCGGCGATGAGGCCGATGCAACCATCTCGCCCGACGGTAAGCACATCTTCTTCTCCAGAGGCGGGGACATCCATTGGGTATCGGTGAAGGTCATAGACGAAATGAAGCCGAAGGAGTGACTACAGTCCCAGCACCGTCACCCCGCGCGCCTGCAGCGCCGGAATCTGAACGTTTATGGCGTCTGTCGACAGCGGGTTCTCACCGATTCTGAGTGTGTCGTTCGTCGCGAATCCCGAATTGGATACCAACGGCGCCAGATCCGTAATCTGATTCTGGGTCAGGTCTACTTCGCGAAGATCTGTCAGTCCGGCGAGTGCCGCAATGTTCGACACCGAGTCGGCGCGGAGATGCAGCACCTGGAGCTTGGTCAGTCCGGCGATGGGGGCGAGGTTAGCTACGCCGTTGCCGGTTGCGTCCAAACCCTCCAACCGTGCCAGCCCCGATATTGGAGTCAGGTCGGTGACATGATTCCCCGCCAGGCCAAGCGAGACCAGCGATGACCAGTGTTCCATGCCGCTGAGACTGGTGATTTCGCTGGCATTGCCAAAGAAACCAGTATATGGCATGAGGTACGACCTGTAGATATCACCGGTCGGCCTGCTGATGAAAGCGCGAACCGCTGTCAGAAGATTCGGGTCCGCAAAGGTCACCACATAATCGTTGAAGCAGGTACCCACCGCACAAACAGACCCGCCGAAATTCCCGGCCTCATCGTAGATGCGAAGCGCAAAGTAATAGGTCGAGTCTTCCGTCAGGCCGGTGATGGTCATGGAGTCTTTCTGACCGGCCGGACTCGGATGCGGTTCGCCCGCAACCTGTGTAGCGCTGTCCCAGAAATCACCATTGGGGCAGATGCTTCGATAACGGATGTCATAGGACGACGCCGTTCCCTGATCACTGTCGTCACCCGTGGCTGTCCAGATGAGTTTGACGGTGGTAGGGGTGACTGTGTCAACAGCCAGATCAATGACAGTGTATGGTGAGTTACCGTCATCGGCCTCGTTGCTGGAGCTGTTCTTATTGCAAGTGAGAAATACCATTGCGGCCACGAGCGCGACCGCCGCAACAATGTTGCTTCTACGTATGCCCGGTTTCATCTCCACACCTCCATATGCCGCTATTCGCGGACCAATCGCACCACAAATATACATGGGCAGAAGCATTAAGGACAGGGAAATCTGGGCGCAGTACATTCGGAACGGCGATTGGGCGCCAGTGAAAATGCACTTGCGTGCGCCGATCACTTGACGGTCAGGCCCGAACCGCCTATACTTGCCTCATGACCGGAAAACGAACTGATTACTTGAGCTGGGATGATTATTTCATGGCCGTGGCCGAACTGTCCGCCATGCGCTCGAAAGACCCCGGCACGCAGGTTGGCGCGTGCATTGTAAACCGAAATAAGCGAATTATCGGCATCGGCTACAATGGCTTTCCGGTGGGCTGTTCTGATGACGAGTTGCCCTGGGCGCGCGAGGGAGAGTTTCTCGAGACCAAGTATCCGTATGTCTGCCATGCGGAGATGAACGCCATCACCAATGCGGCTAACAAGCCGGATCTCGATGGCGCCACAATGTATGTCTCGCTGTATCCCTGCAATGAGTGCGCTAAGTTGATTGTTCAGGTCGGAGTTAAGGAAGTGGTTTACCTCTCAGACAAGTACGCCCACGATGGCAAGTTCATCGCCGCCCGCAGGATTTTCGAAATGGCCGGGGTCAAGACCCGGCAGTTGGTGCCGCACCGCACCCGGATCGAACTCCGGCTCGAAGAATAGTAGACTTCTTCGGTCCGGGAACAGCTTAGGCCGCAACGGGATAGGCCCCCTCCGTTGTCAGGGGCGGTTCTGCGGGGTCGAGCAGGAACTTCCTTCCGGCAGGGTTGGTTACAAGCCGCATAGAGGGACCGAGAGGATTGAACGGGCAACCTTCAATCAGTTTCACCCGCTAAAATCAGGATAAAATTAATTGCGTTCGGGTTCGCGAAAACTACATTTGGGCTTTCCGAAAATCAGGCGTTCAGACAGGAGCAGGCAAAATGACCAGAACGAGGGAAGACGTACTCAGACTTGTAGACGAGGCCGGGGTTCGATATATCCGCCTCTGTTTTACCGACATTCTCGGCAAAATCAAAGGAATGTCGATCACCCGCTCCGAACTGGAGCAGGTGCTCGATGAGGGGCAGGGGTTTGACGGCTCTTCGGTGGAGGGATTCGCCAGAATCGATGAGTCCGACCTCATGGCCATTCCCGACCCGCTCACATTCCGCATAATTCCATGGGAAATCGCCGGCGAGAAAATCGCGATGATGTTTTGCGACATCCAGAACCCTGACGGCTCACCGTATGAAGGTGACCCCCGTTGGGTGCTCAAACGCCAGCTTGCCCGCCTGAAAGATAAGGGCTGGACCTTCTATGTCGGTCCTGAACTCGAGTACTTCTATTTCGAGAGTGACAAGGAAGCCAAAGTGCTCGACCACGCCGGGTATTTCGATTA
>PQAP01000148.1 GCA_003105265.1 candidate division GN15 bacterium
GTAGTGGGCGCGGCGATCAAGGGTATGAATCGCAGCGACCTGGTTATCTCGAGCAAGCTGTTCTGGCCGATGTCCGAGAATGTCAATGACCGGGGGCTGAGCCGCAAACACATTATGGAATCGATCGAGAAATCGCTCAAGCGAATCGGAATCGAATATCTGGATATCTACTTCTGTCACCGCTGGGATGCGGAAACCGAAGTCGAGGAGATCGTGCGCGCGATGGATGATCTCGTGCATCAGGGGAAAGTGCTGTACTGGGGGACCTCGGTGTGGTCGGCGGCGCAGATCGAGCAGACGATCGGCGTGGCGAACAGTACCCATTGCTACCGGCCATCGGTGGAACAGCCGCGCTACAATATGATCGACCGCCATATCGAGACGGAGATCCTGCCGGCGTGCGAGCGAAACGGGATGGGTCTGACCGTCTGGTCACCGCTGGCGCAGGGGTTATTGACAGGCAAGTACAACGACGGCATGCCGTCGGGCAGTCGCGCCGCCACCACCAACTGGCTGAAACGGGATCTGAATGAAGAGAACATCGACAAAGTGCGGAAACTGAGCGCTCTCGCCGGGGAACTGGGGATTACGGTTGGTCAGATGGCGCTGGCGTGGATACTCCGGTTGCCGCAAATCAGTTGTGTCCTGACGGGTGCGACCGATCCGAAGCAGGTTGAGGAAAACATGAAAGCGACCGAGATCCGGCTCGATGCGGGTATGCTGGAGCGGATTGAGGCGATACTCGGCAACGACCCCGCTGCGCAAATGTGATGGGCGATTCGCCGCGACCTTCGTATAAAGGTGGAAACAGCGACCCAATTCGGAAGCAGGAGATAATACGATGTACACGTCAATCAAGGAATTCGAGACGGATTTCGCGCAGGAATCCGGTAACACGCAGAAACTCATGAATGAGCTTACCGATGCATCGCTCAAGCAAGCGGTGGACAAGGATCACCGGACGCTCGGCCGGATGGCCTGGCATATCATCACGACGTATCCCGAGATGATGGGGGCGACCGACCTCAAGATCACCGGCGTGAAGCATGATGATCCGGTGCCGAAGACCGCCGCGGAGATCAAGAAGGCGTATGAAAGCGTCACCAAGTCGCTTCGTGAACAGATCGCGGCTACTTGGAATGATTCTACGCTCAAGGTGGTGGACAAGATGTACGGCGCGTATGAATGGCCTCGCGCCCTGACTCTCCAGATACTGATCCGCCACGAAGTGCATCATCGGGCGCAGATGACGGTATTGATGCGTCAGGCGGGCCTCAAAGTCCCCGGCGTGTACGGGCCATCGCACGATGAGTGGGGCGCGTACGGCCAGAAGCCTCCGGAGGTATGAGCGGTTTCGGTTTGGCCGGACACCTCACGACAGTCAGCAAAGCGGCCGCCTCTCTCGGGCGGCCGTTTCACATTTTCCAATATGTGATAGAATCGGCAGGACAGCGCTGTCATTCAACCGACAGGCACTTGAAGATCTGCTCGCTCGTGCCATCGTCGAACGGAATCGGGGCTTCCATGATGGCACGGATGGAATCGCGGGTGATTCTGTCCGGGTCATACGTGAATATGGCCTTGTGTTCGGAAGCGAAAGTCTCGATACCGATGATTCCGGGGACGCTGTCGTACAGGGCGGAGAAAAAGGCGGCGGTCGTCTTGCATTTGACGCCATCGACGATAAAGGTTGCTTTGGCACCGGCGGAGCTGTCAAACGTCGTTGCGGTGGTGGGTTGGGTAAAGATCAATCTCAGGAAGTAGCCACCGAGCAGCGCGACAATCACGATTGCAGGTATGAGCAGTTTGGGAATGCGCATGTTCTCTCCTATAGTCTCGCGCGGAGCTGCAGGGTGTCTTTTTCCGGGCACGCATCGAGACATTCGAGGCAGTTGGTGCAATCACGATGACGGATCACGTGCAATGAGTGAACCGGAATATCCTGCACGCACGCCTTGCCGCACTTGCCGCAACTGGTGCAGGTGGATTCATCGCGAATGATCTTAATCACGCCCAGACGGCTGAAAGGATCGAACACCGCGCCCATCGGACAGAGATAACGGCAGAACATCATCGGGACGAACAACGCGCCTATGACCAGAACCGCGAGAACGATGATGGAAATGATTCCGGCCGAGCCGTGACCGATGCCGGAAAATGTCAGGTAGAACGGATCATAGCCGCGCAGGATCAGTTCGCCGGTCTTGTAGGTGAAGACGAGGGCGAGAATGAGGGAGACGTACCGGAGAAGCTTGAGCCAGTTGTTGGTCTTGCCCGGTACGCGAGGGCGCTTCTTCCAGAGCAGGCCGCCCAATCGGGCCCCCAGTTCGCTCAGGAATCCGATCGGGCAGGCCCACCCGCAGAAACTTTTCTTGGAAAGAAGCACAAGCGCGAGCAGAGCGATCATGATCGAGAGATTCAACGGCCCGAGAGCGCAGGTGAACTCGCCGGCGGTGAACAGCCCCCACAAGCTTTCGGCGCCGCCAAAGGGACAATAGGCCTCGAAAGAACGCGAACCGTAGCCGAGCGCGAGCCAGGTGACAAGCCCGATTATGGCGATAAATATCGAGTATCGATAGTAGCGGGTGCGGGGAATGGTCATCGGGCGGTATCCTTCATGTCGGTCATGCCAGGTTGTCGATACGGGTCAACCAGCGGAAATGCTACATCCACCTCTTGAACAGTTTGAGAACCCCCTGATCCCAGCCGACGCGGTGGGTGATGCCGGCTTTCTGGGTTTTCAACTCATCCTTGTGCTCGAGATACCATTTATGGGAGCCAATGAGAGCATCCTGGTTGGAGTATTGCGATTTCCAGCCGAGTTTCTTTTCGATCTTCTCGGTGGAGACGTACGAATCCTTGTCCGCCGTGCCGTAGACCCACTTATAGAGCGGGGATATTTTCATAAACTCGAACACTGCGAGCGCGCCCTTGACAAGCGGCGCCGGAGTCGGCATGACGCGGGCGCCGTTGCCGGCAAAATCGCACAACGCGCCGACATCGAGCTTCACTTTGTCGTATCGCTGGGCGCCGACATTGAAAATGTCGTTGGCGATATCAGCAGGAGCGGAACCGGCGAGCCAGATGGCATCGATCAGGTCGGTGACCTCGAGCAGCTGGTAGAGATTGTTGCCTTTGCCGATGATGGGGATCCGTTTGCCGGAATCGACCCAGTCATAAAGGATCTGGAATACGCCGAGGCGGGCGGTACCGATGAAGGTTTTCGGGCGAATCACCGGTACGCACATCCCCTGTTTGCGGAAATCGGCACAGACACCTTCACCGGCGATTTTGCTGATGCCGTAGGCGCCGACACCATCGACCGGGTCATCCTCGACCAGCGGATGTTTCTCCGGCACGCCGTAGACGGCGGTGGAACTGATAAAGATGACGCGTTCGACACCGCACTTCTGCGCCTGGGTGAGCGTGTTGCGGAGGCCGGCAATGTTGGTGGACATGATTTCTTCCTTCGGCCACAGAGGAAGAGCGGCGGCGCAGTGAACGATGATTTCGATCTTGTTGTCGTGAATCAGGCGGTACATCCCGTCGGCATCGCGAACATCGACATTCGCCAGGATGTAGTCCTCGGGATATTCCTCTTTGAAGAAGGGGGCGATATCGTTGAAGGCCATGAAGGCGACCCCGCGGCGGGGAAGATTCTGCGCCAGATGGTATCCCAGAAATCCGGCGCCGCCGGTGACAAGGACTCGTTTTCCTTTCATTTCTCCTTCACATGTCAAATGGCCGACACCGTTTTTCGAGCGGCATCGGCCGTTTCGAGTAGATTCAGTGTTTTAGTATACATTAAATTCCGGAATCGGCAAGACCGTAAGCTGCAGGCCGAGCCCGTTACCTTCGCTGTGGGATCTACTCAAAGTCAGCATTCCCGTACATGCGCCCGATGTTGACAGGCGGCACTGCAATCAGCTGCAACGTCCTAAGCAAGTCCCGCCCTCGGCCGGCCTCATAAGATGTTGTTGTTTAGTGAGTTAAGTCGACATTGCGGGGCGGTACAGCCGTTGCTCTGAGGAGAGCGAAGGACGTGAAAAACGACAATGAATAGCATGCGCCCCAACCGGCACTCAGGTCTAGTACTCGTGCTGTTTCTCTTCTTCGCGGTCTACGGCTCGACTTCTGCAGAGACTGACCAGAGTTTGCCGAGCTTCGGTTTCGCGAACGATCTGCCGAGCCGAGTGAGAGTCGGAACCGAAATCCATTTCGTATTGTCGTCTGATGGGCCGGCGACGCTGGTGATCCTTGATGTTTACGGTCGAACGGTGGCGAAGTTTGTTGACGGGACCCGGGCGGCCGGAAGACACGTGGCTACATGGACCGGGCTGGACAGCAGCGGCGCAGAATTTCCCGACGGCGTCTATTTCGTCAGGTTGGCAGCGGGGGGATACACTGAAATCCGCAAGGTGCTCGTGATCCGGTAAGATTACGAGGCATCGGATGTGGTCGAGCCATCCTGACCGACTCGCTGCTCGAGTACTTCCAGCAGCGTCTGAAAGGCCGCGGCCACCAGCGGACCAACCACTATTCCCAGGAGACCGAAGACCGCGACCCCGCCGGCGATGGCGAAGAAAAGCACGAGCGGATGCATGGTGGTTTTGCCGGCCATCAGATAAGGGCGGAGGATATTGTCGACGGAACTGACGACCACCGTCCCCAGGACAATCACCGCGCCCCCCTTGACATAGGAGCCGCTGAGAATCAGGATTAGCCCGGCGGGGATATAGACAACAAACGCGCCCAGAAACGGCAGGATGGAGAGGAAGGCCATGATGGCGCCCCAGAAGAGCGCGGATGGAATGCCGAACAGGTAGAACAGCAGCCCACCCAGTGCCCCCTGCAGGAGAGCGATCAGGACGCCACTATACATGGTGGCGTAGATGACATCCCGCAGGCGATGGAATGCCATCTCGGTCTGTTCGGGCGGCAGGGGAATGAGGCGGCGAAGTTTCGCGACCAGCGTGTGACCATCCTTGACCAGATAGTAGGTCGCGAACAGCATCATCAGGAACGACAGCACCGCCTGCGTGACGTTGGTAAGCACGGAGGTGGTTTTGTTGACCACGAGCCGGCCGATCTTGTCGATGACGTCCTTGGCCAATTCGTTGAAGTCTACTTTGGAGACATCGAAGTACGACGACAGATTCCGCTTTACGTCCTCGAGCCAGGGGAGTTTGACGTGCAGCATGCGCTGAAGCTCCCCGGTGGCGTAGAGTTCGTTGACGCGAGTGACGGCATCAGCTACTTCCTCAACCAGTGCCATGCCCACGTACGTGATCGGACCAATGATCAGCACGATGATCAGAAGGCAGATAGTGAGTGAGGTCAGTCCCGGACGCTGCAGTTTCACGAGAAGTTTCCGGTACACTGGGCGAAAGAGCACCGACAGCACGGCGGCCCAGGCGAGCGGGATGAAGAATGGGGCGACCAGAATATAGGTGAAATAGAAAATCAGCGCGGCAAGCGCGAAAAAGAGCGAAGCAGAGAGATATTGTCTTTCCATAATCGTGCTGGCAGTTCGACGGGGGGAATGTAGTCGTCACATAATGACGAATCAACAAGTAATACAGACCGCGGCGGAGTTGGCGCCGCCCGCTGCGCGTTGTTAAGTAATTATATGGGAATCAGTTACGGGGGCGGGCGGGCGGTGGTGCGGTTCTTGTACGGAGTTCAGGTCACGAATTCCGATTGAGACAAGTTGGCTCAGAATGCGCACATGCTGAACATGGATACGGAGGGCTATCAGGCGAATAAGGGGCTAAGGAGAGCCATTTTTTTTCGCCAAGGTAATCGATTGGTGTTAAGTCTCTTAAGAAAAGGTCGATGATAGCTGATAGTATTCATAGCAAAGGCGGGCACGGCTTAGCCATGTTGATGCCCGTGATCGTTAACGACTCACACAAGGAGTTCACTATGGCTACTCGTAAGAACCGTCGCAGTGCCAGCCGTTACACCTGGCGCAATCGTACTCGTCGTCCGCAGCAGACCCGCCGTCATCGCGGTGGCCGTCCGTGGAGCGCCACTGAAATGTCGTTCATGCGCCGCCACTATCGCACCAACACCACGAAGTGGGTTGCCCGTCAGCTTGGCCGCACCGTGTATTCGGTGCGCTACAAAGCGTCCTCGATGCGGATTCGCAAGGCCAATCCGTCGGTCTGGAAAAACAACCAGCCGACCCATCGTCCGACCCAGCATCGCCGTCAGCCGAACTGGAGAACCCGCTGGGCCCGTTCGACCCGCCGGACTTTCCGCGCGTCGGCGAGCCGCCGCCAGAGACGGAATCGTCGCTAGGACACGGCGTCATCTCGACCAATCACGTTTCGTGATATGACCCGTTCTCGGAAACGAGAGCGGGTCTTTTGTTGTTACAGCCGGAAAGTTATATTGGGCGCAGTCAACGGAGGTAACTCATGCCGGTGGTGAAGTACAACGAGATCAAGATGACGCCTGTATCTATGACAGGCGTGCGGGATACATCGAAAGCCAATGTTATCGGCGCGCCCGAGGGCTGGCCGGAACACACCCTGCGGGTTTTTCGCCTGAAGCCGGGCGGATACACGCCGAAACATCAGCACGACTGGGAACACGTGAACTACGTGGTGAAGGGACGGGGCCGGTTGACGATCGCGGGGGAGGCACACGAGATACGGGAAAGGGATTTCGCGTTCGTGCCGCCGAACACCGAGCACCAGTTCGAGAATCCGTACGACGAGGAATTCGAGTTCATCTGCATTGTGCCGAATAAAGGGGCGTAGCGGCAACTCGATGGGGGGAACATCATTCTCTTGGAGTCGTTAGAGAACAAAAGGAGATCGACGACCGGGCGGTCGAGTAAGGTGTTATGCCCAGACTACTCGGTGTCAGCACCAGCGTTCCTTCATTCAGAGTGAATCAGGATGAAGCGGCCGCATTTGCCCGCGAACATTTTACACGGCTCGCTCGCGATTTTGACCGCCTAATGCCGGTGTTCACCAACGCCGGGATCGAAACCCGCTATTTTTCGGCACCCCTCGAATGGATGGCCGCGCCACACACGCTGGAAGAGAAGAACGAATTGTATGTGAACAGCGCGACTAAACTATCGAGCGAGGCGATCGAAAAGCTTCTCCACGCCCATGCCTTGCAGGCGAGCGACATAGACTATATCCTGTATGTCAACACGACCGGGCTGGCGACGCCGTCGATCGATGCGCGCATCATCAACCAACTTGGTTTCCGCCGGGATATCCGCCGCACGCCGATCTGGGGACTTGGGTGTGCCGGGGGCGCCGCCGGGTTGGCGCACGCATACCATCATGCGCTGGGACATCCGAAAGAGCGCGTTCTGCTGGTGGCGTGCGAGTTGTGCGGGCTGACCTTCATGCCGGATGATCGGTCAAAGAGTAATGTGGTGGCGACCGCACTGTTCGGCGAAGGAGCCGCAGCCGCGCTGGTAGCGGGAAACGACGTGGCCGGTGAAGGACCAGAAATTCTTGGGACACAGAGCCGGTTTTATCCGGAGTCGCTCGATGTGATGGGGTGGCACGTCGTTTCGCAGGGACTACAAGTGGTGTTTGCGCAGCGGATACCGGATATAGTCGCGGCGAATGCAGCCGAGGATTTCGGGGGATTCCTGAGAGGGCACAACCTTCGGCTCGCCGA
>PQAP01000149.1 GCA_003105265.1 candidate division GN15 bacterium
AAGGGACGCGAGGGGATTCTCAAGGTTCACACACGCAAGATCAAGATGGCCGGCGATGTCGATCTGACCATTCTGGCGCGCGGCACGCCCGGGATGTCGGGAGCCGATTTAGCCAATATGGTCAACGAAGCGGCGCTGCTGGCGGCGCGAAAGAGTTGCGACGCCGTGGCGATGGAGCATTTTGAAGAGGCCAAGGACAAGGTCCTGATGGGGACGGCCCGCAAATCGCTCGTGATCACGGAGGAAGAAAAGAAAGTCATCGCGTATCACGAGTCGGGACACACGCTGGTGTCGCGGTTCCTGCCGCAGGCGGACCCGATTCACAAGGTGACGATTATTCCGCGCGGTCTCGCCCTGGGCGTGACGCAGGCGCTGCCGATTGATGAGCGCCACACGCACAGCAAGGAGTATCTGGAAACCGCGCTGGCGGTCCTGATGGGCGGGCGAGTGGCGGAGCTGACGGTTTTCGGTCGACTCGACACCGGCGCCGGCAACGATCTGGAGCGGGCGACCCGGCTGGCGCGCAAGATGGTGTGCAACTGGGGCATGAGCGAAAAACTCGGACCGGTCACTTTTGGCAAGACCGAAGAGCATATTTTCCTGGGGCGTGAGATAGCGCAGCATGCCGATTATTCCGAAGCGACCGCGCTGTTGATCGACCAGGAAATCCGGTCATTTGTCGACAACGCCGAGGCGGTCGCGCAGAAGATCGTTACCGATCATGTCGACAAGCTGCATGCGATCGCGAAAGCGCTTCTGGAGCGGGAGATTATCGACGGCAAGGAGGTCGACGAGATCATCGGCCGGCGGTCGGGCGACACCCAGCCGATCGAATCGCCGGTTCCGAGCAAATAGCCGGGCGTCAGCGAGTAGCTAAACAGCCGCCGTATCGAGATGATGCGGCGGCTGTCGTTTCTAATTGGTCTCTGCCGAAAAACACCGGCCGACCTCGGTTGCAGGCGGCTATTTCCTGTGTCTGGTGTTGGTCGATGCGTGGAACGGCTGGTTACCACGACCTCTGGCTACCAGGACTCTTTGCTCAAACTGCCGCTGGTATCTCTGCACTCTGGCCTCTTCTCGGTGCGGCAGAATCATCCGGTTAAGCGGCACGCGCTGGGCAACCTGAGCCCGGTTTTCCGGGGGCGGTGCGACGCTCTGATGATTCCCGCGCTGCCCGAATTCCACCCGATGTCTGTCGGGCGGCATCTGCCGGTTCGGGCCACGGCTTTCACCCATCGTGAAGTGCCCGCCCGGATGTCCGGGGTTCATGTAGACTTGCGCCGGTCCACGACTCAAGGTTACCGTTCGCACCGGGTGACCGGCAAATCTCTGGAACTCTCTGAGCCCAAGGGGCCGTCGAAAATCAGCGGACCGGTCAAACTCACGGGGCTGCGGGAGTCTGTCGACGCTGTACCGGACGATGTTATCGCGGTCGAAATCCCTGCTTCGCACCGAGACCCAGAACCGGAGTCCGGCGTCGCTCCACGGGTCCTGCCAGACGACACCGGCTGGAGGCAACGGTGCCCAGGAGCAGAAGCCGTCGTACGTGCGCCATTCCACCGGCGCCGGCGACCAATCGCTGCCCTCGATCCAGAACCATCCGATATCCGGCTGGTAGTCCCAGTTGCCGTAGTGGAAGACCAACCATCCGTACGGCTCATACGACACCCACGCCCACCCGGACTCGGTCCACACCCAGTGACCGTACTCAAACGGTCGCCAGCCCGCAGTGACACTCGGTTGCCAGCACATGCCGTAATCGGGAACATCGATCCACGTGCCGAACTGAGCCAGATAAGAGACATCGTCGGTCGAACCCGCGGTCTCGTACCCAACGCCTGCTGATGCACCATACGTATACTCTCCGCACGCGAGGAACACGGTCGCCGACAGGAGAACCAACGCTCCCAGCAACGCCTTCATTCCAAACTTCTTTCGCAGTCGACTTCTTGACTGCATAAGTACCTCCTTCAGCCCTTGATTTGTCATGGACTTGGGCTGATTAAGCCACTTTGGCTTTCGTTCCCTCAAAAACAATCAGAGCGAAAATTGAGTTCCAGCGATAAATTCGGTCCGAAGTCCCGGCCCGCACGTGAGGGCGCGGGAATAGTCCACACTGCCCCTATGTCACACTGTGCCGGAGAGATAGCGAACCACTTTCCCGCTTGATTCCGAGACGTCAATTCAGCAATTTGACCTTCACTTAAGGGAACCAGGATGTGACGAAGACAGATTCCGCCATAATCGAGATGCGACTTGGCCCGGGGCGCACCCTGCGGTTTGAACGGCCGCTGGTAACCGGGATACTCAATGTCACGCCGGATTCTTTCTCCGACGGCGGCCGCTTTGCATCCACTGACACCGCGGTCAACCATGCGCTCGAATTGGTGAAGCAGGGGGCGGATATCATCGATGTTGGCGGCGAATCGAGCCGTCCGGGGGCGGAGCCGGTGTCGGCCGACGACGAGATGGCCCGCGTGGTGCCGGTGATCAGGGAACTCCGCAGACAGTCAAGTATTCCGATCTCAGTCGATACGTACAAGAGTACAGTCGCGGAGGCCGCACTCGATGCCGGCGCGGATATTATCAACGATATCTCCGCTCTTCGCATGGACCCGGAACTGGCGACGGTCGCCGCCGCCGCTCACGCGCCGGTGATCCTGATGCACATGCTCGGTACGCCGCGCACCATGCAGCAGCACCCGCATTACGAGAATTGTGTCGAGGAAATCGTGACTTTCTTCCGCCAGCGAATAGATTACTGTCTCAAGAACGGGATTGCCCGCGACAAGCTGATACTGGACCCGGGGATCGGATTCGGCAAACGTCTGGAGGACAACCTGGCGATTCTTTCGGGGCTTGGGCAGTTCAAACAATTTGGCGTGCCGGTCCTTGTCGGGGCGTCAAGAAAGTCGTTTATTGGGCTGGTGCACGCCGCAGGCAGTCCGGCCGGAGAACGACTCGGCGGCTCGATAGCCGCAGCCGTGGTCGCGGTGCAGAACGGCGCGGATATGGTCCGGGTGCACGATGTTGCGGAAACGGTGGAAGCGCTCAAGGTGCTTGGAGCGATCGCGAAAACGTCATGACGTTGTTTGAGTACGATTTCCTCAAGTTCACGCTGAAGGACCTGATTGACGTCCTGATCGTGACCTTCATCATCTACCAGTTGCTCAAACTCACCAAGGGGACCCGCTCGGCGCAGATTATTGTGGGGATGGTGCTGATTGCGGGGATTGCATTCTTCTCGTATTGGTTTCAGTTCGAGGCGCTGAGCTGGTTGTTCACCAATCTCGCCACGGTCGGGTTTATCGTGCTCGTGATCGTGTTCCAGCCGGAACTCCGCGGCGCGCTGGCCCATATCGGACAGAACCCGCTGTTCCGGCGGCTGGTGTCGCTGGAGCAGAAAAAGGTCCTCGAAGAGGTCGCCCGCGCGGCCCTTCGGCTGTCGGAACTCCGGTACGGCGGGCTGATCGTGATTGAAAGGCGCACCGGGCTTCGCAATTTCGCGGAATCCGGGCGCGAGATGAACGCCGATCTGTCGTCGGAACTGCTGGTGACCTTGTTCACGCCGTACACGCCGCTTCACGACGGCGCGGTAATAGTGTCCGGCAACTATATCATTTCCGCAGCGGCCTCGCTGCCGCTGACCACCAATCCTCGCTACCACAAGCTGTTCGGGATGCGTCACAAGGCGGCGATCGGGGTGTCGGAAGTGTCCGACGCGGTGGTGGTGGTGGTATCGGAAGAGACGCAGGCGATCTCGATTGCGTACGAGGGGAATCTGGAGTCGGATATCAAGATGTCCGATTTCCGCGAACGGCTGGCGGTGTACCTGAAGAAGTGAGTGCCGGCTTGTTCTCGAACCTGGACCAATTTCATTCTCTCACCATAAGGGCATCAGTATGAAGCAGCGGGAGATTACCTGGCAAGCGGTGGTCGGCGCGGTAGTCGTGTCGGCGATAATTTCTATGGCGTATCCGTATATCGTGCTCAAACTGGGGATGGGCCCCAACATGAGCGTGCTGGCCGCGTTTCTGGGCGCGCTTTTCCTGTCGGTGACCGCGTACAAGACCCGCGGGCAAAACGCCGTGCAGAACAACATCATTCAGTCGGCGGCGACCTCGGCGGTTTCCACCGCGTTCATGTGCGTGGTGGCGGCGGCGTTCGGGTATCTCGCGATGAACGAATCGGTGGACGTCAAGGTGACGATCACCCCATGGGAGATGTTCACTTGGCTGTTCTGCTCCGGCGTGATCGGCGTCTTCTTCTCGGCGATCTTCCGAAAGTACTTCGTCGATGACCCGCAGATGATATTCGCGGACGGCGTCGCGGCAGCGGAGACAATCAATGTCCTGGATACAGGGGCGACATCGAAATCGAAGGTGCGCGTACTCGGCGCAACCGCCCTGGTGGGCGTGATCATTGCGTTTCTGCGCGATGGTCTCGGCAAGATCGGGACACTCGGTTTGGCGATGAGGTACCGGGTGGGGATCGAATGGTCGGTGCTCAATATCGGCACCGGGATGCTGGTGGGAATCAATGTCGGGCTGTCGATGTTGCTCGGAACGATTGTCGTCTGGATATTCGGCCCGACGGTAATCGAGAAGGCCGGGATGTTCATCGTGCAGAACAGTGTCGCCGCAGAATACTGGCCGCAGGTGCAGTCGCTTGCGGGGGCCGTCAATCTGTCTCCGGAGCAGCTTGAGTTTATTCGGCTGCACGGCGGAATGATGCGCAACTACAATAACGGCGACCATTTCGCGATTGTCATGCTCTGGTTTATGTGGCCGGCGACCGCACTCATGATCTTTGCCGCGATGACGGCGGTGGCGCTCAAGTGGCGGTCGATTGCCACCATGTTCAAGGAACTCCGCGCCCCCAAGACGATCGATCATCAGCGGACCGATGTTTCGCTGCGCACGATTATCATCATGAGCGCGATCTTCACGCTGCTTCTGGCGTGGGTGCAGAACACCCATTTTGCCATGCCGTACTGGCAGACGATACTCGCGGTGATCTGTGGTCTTCCCTTGATTCTGGTGGGAGTACGGGTACTCGGTGAAACGAATAACGGCCCGGTGTCGCTTATGGCGAATACGCTGCAGGCGATCTTCCGGGCGTTTTCACCCGCGATCGGGCACAACCTTGTCGCAGCCGGTATGGCCGGAAATATCAACTCGCAGGGCGAGGGGTTGATGCAGGTGTTCAAGACCGGCAAACTGGTCGGCTCGAACCCAAGGACTCTCACCTGGGTGCAGTTCGCGGCGGTACCTATTGGCGCGGCGGCGGTGGCGATCATGTATCCTATTCTGGTCGGTCACTATGGTCTCGGCGGCGATGGCCTGGCGGCCCCGACCGGACTGAAGCTCGCCAACATGGCGGTGCTGATGTCCAAAGGGATTTCGGCGTTTCCGCCCGGCGCGCTCCTGTGGACAGTGATTGCGGCTATTGCCGGTGTGGCTATCGCGCTGTTCAAGGACAAGTTCGGGTGGCGCTGGCTGCCGAGTGCGGCCGGATTCGGATTCGCGCTGATTCTACCGGGTACTCTGAATATGTCGATGGCGATCGGTGCGATTGCGGCGTGGATCTGGGGCAAGTACTGGCCGGAGTCGTTCGAGCGGAATTACGTGACAGTGGCTTCAGGATTCATTGGCGGCGAGGCGCTGATCGCCGGCTTGATTCTGCCGATTCTATTCCATTTCAACCTTATTCCGACGCCGTGAAGGTAATTGACACTCGATAGCGGGTTCGTTGATTGGACCCGCCCTACCAGCCAATTTGACATTCCCACCTGTTTGGCCTACCTTTCGCCGCCTTTAGGATTGAGACGAAATGCACGAACTGAGCAAGATTAGGAACTTTTCGATTATCGCCCATATCGATCATGGGAAATCGACCTTGGCGGATCGGCTGTTGGAGCGGACCAAGACGCTGTCCGACCGTCAGATGCACGCTCAGGTGCTGGACTCCATGGAGCTCGAACAGGAGCGGGGGATCACGATTAAGGCCCACGCTATACGGCTGGACTACAAAGCTAGAGACGGAAACATCTACCGTCTCAACCTGATCGATACCCCCGGACATGTCGATTTCACCTACGAGGTCAGCCGCTCGCTGGCGGCCTGCGACGGCGCGATTCTCGTGGTCGATGCCGCGCAGGGGATTGAAGCGCAGACGCTATCCAATCTGTATCTGGCGCTCGACAACAATCTGGAGATCCTGCCGGTGGTGAACAAGATCGACCTTCCGGCGGCGAATCCGTCGAAAGTTGCGGCTGAACTGGTTGAGTTACTCGGCTGCAAACCGGAGGACGTCATCAAGGTATCGGCCAAGCAGGGGATAGGAGTTGATGATGTCCTCGAGGCGGTAGTGCGAATCATTCCGCCGCCCCAGGGTGATCCTAACGCGGCGCTTCAGGCGATGGTGTTCGATTCAACATTTGATTCCTATCGCGGCGCCCGACCTTTGGTGAAGATATTCAACGGTTCAGTGCGTAAAGGGGACAAGATTCGATTCTTCTCCCACAGCAAGCAGTACGAGGTCGAAGAAGTCGGATTCCTGCGGTTGGAGGCAATACCGCAGGAAGTACTGATGGCCGGCGATGTCGGCTATCTATTCGCATCGGTCCGTGAAGTTGCCGACACCAAAATCGGCGACACGATAACGACTGTCGCCAATCCCGCCAGGGAGGCGGTCAAAGGATTCGTGAATGTCAAACCGATGGTGTTTTCAGGGCTATATCCGGCGGTAGCAGAGGACTTCACACAACTGCGCGAATCGCTCGAGAAGCTCAAGCTGAATGACTCCTCGCTCAGTTTCACGCCCGAATCCTCGACCGCGCTCGGGTTTGGTTTTCGTGTGGGATTCCTCGGACTCCTGCACATGGAGATCATCACCGAGCGGCTGTCGCGCGAGTACGGGCAGACAATCATCAATACCGTGCCGAACGTCGAATATGTGGTGCACAAGACCGACAGCACCACACAGGTTATCGATAACCCGGCGGAGATGCCGCCCACGGGGCAGGTGGAGTATATCGAGGAGCCGTTTGTCGAATCGCAGATAATTGTTCCGACTGAATATATCGGGGCGATCATGAAGCTCGCTACCGAGCGGCGGGGCGAATACAAGACGACCGAGTATCTGTCGACCACCCGGGCCAGCTTGACGTATGCCTTTCCGCTGTCCGAGATCATTTTCGATTTCTACGATAAGCTCAAATCCTTCACGCGCGGGTATGCGTCGTTCGACTACGGCTTGCCGTATTACCGTCGCTCCGATCTGGTGAAGCTCGATATTCTGGTGAACGATGACCCGGTCGACGCGCTTTCGGTGATTATCCATCGGGAGAAAGCGTATCACTGGGGGATGCAATTGGGGGAGAAACTCCGGAAGCTGATTCCACGGCAGATGTTCGAGGTGGTGATTCAGGCCGCGATTGGAAGCCGGATAATCAGCCGCGCCACTATCGTCCCGCTTCGCAAGAATGTCACCGCCAAATGCTATGGGGGCGATATCACGCGCAAACGGAAATTGCTGGAGCGCCAGAAAGAGGGGAAACGGCGGATGAAGCAGATCGGGTCGGTGGAGATACCGCAGGAAGCGTTTCTAGCGGCGCTAAAGATCGAGCGATAGGCGCAAAGTCGAGATGCCACCGGTGGTGCGACGGCTTGTCCGGAAGGGAAAATAGCGTTATACTGTCTACAATGAACGAGCAACCACTCAGAACAATTTCGCTGCAGACACTCGGCTGCCGCCTAAATCAGTACGAGACTGAGAAGATGGCGGCGGAATTGTATCCGTTCGGGTTCCGCCGAGTCGGGCCGGGGGAGAAAGCGGATTTGTATATCATCAACACCTGCACGGTGACGCACAAGGCGGACTCCGATTGCCGTCAGATGGTGCGCCATGCGCGCCGCCAGAATCCGGATGGCCGTGTGGTGGTGGCGGGATGTTATGTTGACAACGATCCAACATTGGCTGAGCGGCTGGGTGGAGTGCATGCGGTGGTCAAGAATGCGGAGAAACAGCAAATCGCACGGCTGTTGCCGTCACGGCTTCCGGAGCTATTCGACCGCGAACCGGATCTCAGTTGCTCTACTAACATCACCGATTTCTATGGTCACAACCGGGCGTGGGTGAAAGCGTCGGACGGCTGCAATCAATGGTGCTCGTTCTGCATCATTCCGACTGTGCGAGGACGTCTGCGGAATCGCCCGGCACTGGATATTATTGATGAGATCAACTCGCTGGTCGCTAACGGATACAACGAAGTGGTGCTGACAGGAATTCATCTCGGGCACTACAAGAATCGCATAGTTGAGCCGCAGATGAAGAATCTGGCGGCGCTTTGCCGTTTGATACTCGAAAAGACAAATCTCCCGCGGCTTCGCCTGTCCTCGGTCGAGCCGCAGACGATTCGTGAGGATCTGATTCAGTTGTTTGCCGAATCGGATGGGCGAATCTGTCGCCACTGGCACGTGCCGCTGCAGTCGGCATCATCGCGGATACTCAGACAGATGCTCAGGCCGTACGACCAGAACACGTATATCCGGCGGGTGACCGCGATCCGTGAGGCGCGGCCAAACACGATAATCGGCGGGGATGTGATTGTCGGATTTCCGGGAGAGACCGATGAGGATTTCAATCAGACGCGCCGCCTTGTGGAATCAGGATTAGTTGACTACCTGCACGTGTTCAGCTACTCAGATCGCCCGGGGACGCCGGCTTCAAAGATGCCGGGCAAAGTTCCGCACGAAGTGATCAAAGAGCGGAATGCGATATTGACATCGATATCGGATAATCTTCGTGCCAAGGCGTGTGCGCGGCAGATTGNGCAGACGCTTGACGTGATCGCCGAGCATCGCAAACACAATTCCGAGACGTTGTTCGGTGTGGCGGATAATTACATCAAGGTCAAACTGCCGGATGATTGCGCGGGCGGGAAGGGGATATATCGCGTCATGGTGATGGAAGCGCACGGAGAGTTTGTCGATGGGCAGATAGTTCCGAAATCGGCGGAATAATCTTCCGCATAGCATCGAACCCAATCCCTTTTTAATCGCATCCCCTCATTCATAACTCATTGTAAATCAGCATCATAGCCCCACGCTCCGGCAATGGCACGGGCGTTGCTTAGCGCAACGACGGAGTAATAGCATTTTGCGGAGTTATTGTGGCTAAGAACGAAAAACCGAAAGCCGAAGCAGCCAAGCCGGACCCGAAAAAGCCGGACCCCAAGAAGGCGGACGCGGCGCAGCCCGAAGTGCCGGACCAGGCCGAGCCGAAGAAGTCCGGCGGCTTGCTCAAGTACATCCTGTTCGGTGTCGCCGGTCTGGGCCTATTGGGCGCGGCGGTGTTTGTCACGATGATGTTTCTCGGCGACAAGAAGACCGAGACCGCAGAGTCGAAAGCGACTGAAACGCAGACCGAGAATAAAGTCACCCACACCAACAATGAAAAGCCGGCCGAGGAGGCCTTGCTGGACAGCGGCGCGGTGACAGATTCGCTCGACTCTCTCGGCGAGGTGGTCGATCCGATCGAACAGCTCGTGAAGAATATCGACGTTATGAACGCCGAGGCGGATTCGGCGAACGCGTTTCAGGCCAACGAAGTGGCGAAAGATGATTCGATCAAGGCCGTGACCTGGATTGACAAGCAGAAAGCGGAACTAACCCAGCGCGAAACGGCTCTCAATGCCCGCCAGAAAGAGCTGGAAGAACTCGACCGCAAGGTGTCTCAAAAAGTAATGCGGTTGGAGCAGTCGCTGGCTGACCGGGTCGCCAACCTGGCCAAGCTGTACGACGGCATGGAGCCGTCGGCGGTGGCCAAGCTGGCGGAGAATCTCGATGACTCGATCGTCGTGGCGATCATCCCGCGTATGAAACAAAAGAATGCGTCGTCGCTGCTTTCGCTCATGCCGCCGCAGCGCGCCGCGAAACTCTCGAAACAGATAATTACGCTGGCTGGAGAATAGAAGCGAATGTCGTTAACGACCGGAAATGCGGTGATGGACCTTCTGCTCGGCAAAGTTGCGCCGAGTCAGTCGGGCAATGCTGCGCCTCAGGGGGTCGGTCAGACCTCCGATGGTTCCGGTTTTGCCGATTTGCTCAGTCTCCTGTCCGGCATCTCCAATAATAATGTGGGAATTACAGGCGGTGACGATACCGGCTCTCCCGCAGGTGATCTTCTCTCGAGCGATGACACCGCCCAGAACACACCGAACGGCAATCAGATTACCATTGATCCTGCGCAGGCCAATCAGCTCGCTGTTCTCGCCGGATTGATTCCTACTATAGAGGCGACGACAATACCGGCCCTGCGGACGCCTACCGCGGCTGATAATAATGTGCTTTCAATATCCGCGGAAGCTGTCCCGGACCAGAGTCTTCAGAAGGCAATCGATTCCATGTTGCTGCCGAAAGAAGCGGTACTTCCGAATCCGCAAGTCCTGGCGCTGCTGAATCAGGTTCCGGTGACACTGCCGACCGGGAAATTCGCGGTGCTCTCGTCGAAGGTCTCGGACGGCACACTTCAGATGGAAGTGGCCTCTCAGGAGACGCCGAACCAGACAATCAAGCTGTCCATCCCGACAGCGCTACTTCATACAAGCGACACACCGCAGTCGAATCCCGCGATCGCCGCTGCCGGAATTGCCGGCAAGCCGAATGCCGGACTCAAGGTTCCGCTGGCTGATCCATGGGCATCGACCGAGCGATTTGACCAACTGCTCGCAAAGGTGAATGTCAAGGAGATCGAGATAACGCCGTCGCAGATTGCAGCATCGACCAAAGAGACGCCGGCCCAGGTCGCAATTGCGCTTGTCGCCGAGAACGCCGGCATGCCGGTGGCGGTGACCGGCCGGATGAACAAGAATCAGATTATGGCGAGTACGCAGCGTCGCGCTCAGGTGATAGAGACCCTGACCGGTCAAGAGAAGACGGACTCTGATTTGGCTGACTCCGGCAATGCGACGGAGAAAAACACGCCCGCGAAGACAGCGGTAGCTGCGACCAAAGATATGACTATCGAATCGTTTTCGACTGTCATAGACAAACAGAGCGGCATCGGCGTGAAAATGACCGGCACGGAGCCGTCAATCGAAATGTCCAAGGGCACGCGTCAGCAGCGCGCAGTTGCGACCGCACCAGTCGAGCGCCCGGCAGTTCGCATGACGATTCAGCAGGAGATGCCCACCCTTTCACATTTGGAAGGGCGGACGCTGATGATCAAGCTGGAGCCGGAGTATCTCGGCACGGCCCGCCTTCACCTGACTATGCGTCAGGATACGCTGTCGGCCCGCGTGATGGTGGAGACCCCGCAGGCGAAGCAGGCGGTGGAATCCTCGCTGTCGCAGTTGACCGACCAGCTCACCAAAGCGGGAATCAAAGTTGACTATATCGATGTAGGGGTACGCGGCGGTGGAGCGCAGAACCAGTTCTTCAATAGACAATCGAACTGGTTCCGCGCCCAGAATCCGCGGATCGCCTTGGCACGCGATAACGAATTGATTTCACGCGATCTGACGGCGGCGACAGTCGCGCGACCGATGGCCAACTACCTTGCGGCCGACCGCGTGAATATCTACGCATAAGGAGACAGGAAGATGTCATTCATATCACCAGTCGCAACCGACGCCAGCGGCAACGCCAAGACGACCGGCAGCCAACAGTCGCTGGGGAAAGATGACTTCCTGCACCTGCTGGTGACCAAGCTCCAGAACCAGGACCCGCTGAAGCCGATGGAGGATCAGGACTTTATCGCGCAGCTGGCCCAGTTCTCCTCGCTTGAGCAGATGAACAATATCTCGGAGGGGATCGCGACCTCCAATAAATGGGACCTGCTGCAAATGCAGTCGCTGAACAACGCACTGGCTTCAGGGCTTATCGGCAAGGAAATCAAAGCGGAATACAGCGGCGCCTATATCGAAAACGGCAAGTCGACCACGATCTCATTCACGATGCCGGAGACGGCCAGTCAGGTCGAACTTACGATCAAGGATGCCTCGGGCAATGTCGTCACCACACTGAACAAGAGCAACGTCGGGTCCGGCGTCAACTCGATCACGTGGGATGCGACCGACAATCGGGGCAACCGCGTCGACGACGGTTTCTACACAGTCGAGGCGAAGGCAATCAGGACCGACGGCAGTTCATTCAGTCCGTCGCTGGCACTGACCGGCAAGGTCACCCAGGTGGTGTACCGTGACGGCAATGCGTACGTGAAAGTCAACGGAATCGAGATTCCGCTGGGCGATATCGCCGCGGTCGGCGAAGCGGGGACACTGGGTAGCTAACAACGACAGGAATTGATGAGTATGAGCGGAACACGAATTAGCGCCTATCAGCGGCCGGTCAATCTGCTGGAGATTTCGGAGCGGGGTCAGACCAAGATGGCCCAGAAGCCATCGCCCTCGGCCGAGTCATTTAAAGACGTGATGGCGAAAGAACTGGCCGGCGGCCGGCCGGTGTCATTTTCCAAGCATGCCGGCGAGCGGCTTCATTCGCGTGGCATCGAGATGCCGCAGGAGCGCATGCAACAGGTGGCGGATGCGCTGGATAAAGCGGAAGCCAAGGGTTCGCGCGAAACGCTGATTCTTTTCGATGACCTCGCGCTGGTGGCCTCGGTGAAAAATCGCACGGTCATTACGGCCTTCGACCGCGACAAATTGCGGGAAGGGGTCGTGACGTCAATCGACTCGGCAATCATTATTTGAAGAACATGAAATACGTAACTGATACACAACACCAATCAAGGCTGGACCCCATACGAGATGGGGAGGCCTTGCGTTATCGCAAGGAGGTTAGTGAACCATGATGGCATCACTGTACGCCGGTGTTTCGGGATTAAAGAATCACCAGGTGAAAATGAACGTAATCGGCGACAACATCGCCAACGTCAACACGATCGGCTACAAGCCGGGTCGAGTAAACTTCCAGGAAGCGCTGGTCCAGAGTTTTAAAGGGGCCGGACGCCCCAACGCCGTTACGGGCGGTACCAACCCGGTGCAGCTGGGTCTCGGTATGCAGGTCGGAACGGTGGACAACCTGTTCCTGCAGGGTGGTCTGGAGACCACCGGTCAGATCACCGATATGGCGATCCAGGGGTCAGGATTCTTCGTTCTCGGCGACAACAACAACAATCGCTTTTACACTCGCGCCGGGGCGTTCGGATTCGACGCTGACTCTAACCTCGTCGATCCCGCCACCGGTCTGTTCGTGATGGGCAAGATGGCCGACGAAACGGGGAATATCCCGTCGCTGGCGACCACCGGTCGCATTCAGCTGCCGTTCGGTCAGCAGGATCCGGCGCGGGCCACCGCCAATCTGAAACTGGCCAACAATCTCGATAACTCGGCCACCGATTCGCTGGCCTCGCTGACCGATGCCGGCGGGTCCGGTGTCGTTTCCGTCAGCGGCACGGCGATTGACGGTATCGGCGGAACCCATTCCATTTCGATCACCGGCGCTCAGGCGGTGAATGCGACCTACACGGGCGCCAATGTCGGCAACGACGGTTCCGGCGGGCTGGTGGGTAACCTCGGGCTGACCATGACTCTCGGCAGCTTGGGTGTAACCGACTTCACGAATTTTGGATTTTCAGTCGATGGCGGCACGCCGCAGATCGTCAGCGGGCTGAATGCCTCCTCGACCATTAGCGATGTCATCAACGCGGCCAACCAGATTGCCGGCATTAAGGTTGATCTGGTGGGCGGACAGTTGGTTGTGACTCGCACCAAGGCCGGCGCCAATGCGGATTACAATTTCACATCGACGGCCGGAACATACACGGTCGGCGCGGGTGGCGGCGCAGTCACCGGCAACATTGCCGGCGTGCTGTTCGGCGTGAACGGCACGTTCGCGTCAGCGGGCGGAGCGGCCTCCACGTACGTGGCGACAGATACGTTTTCACCTGATCGCGGTTACGGCGCGGCCACCGGCCCGGTGACCAGTACGCTCGACCTGGTGTACGACCAGGTGACCGGCAAAGTGGTCGGGCTGTCCGGTCTCGGCAGCGGCGGCGTGAAGGTTGAAGCCGGCACGGGCGGGCTGACCGCCACCGGCGCCAATCCGCTGGTGATTGAGACCGATCCGACGCTGCACTCCACATCGATCAACGTCTTCGATTCACTGGGCGGCAAGCACACGCTCTCGATAGAGTTCTTCAAATCGATCGTGCAGAACCGCTGGGAGTGGCGCGTGTCGACGCTCGGCAATGAAGGGATCACGGCCGGTCAGACCGGATATGTTTCGTTCAATGCCGACGGTTCGCTGAATACCTTCGAGTATTTCGGCGGCGCCAACAGTGTCTCCATCAGCCCGAACAACGGCGCGGAGAACATGAATGTGGCTTTCACGGCCGGCACGCCGGGCGGGTTCGATGGTCTCACCGGGTTCGCTTCCGGCAGTCATACCGCGAACATCATCGGTCAGGACGGCTACGGACTGGGGATTCTCCAGAAAGTGGCGATTGACCAGAGCGGCAACATCTCCGGCATTTTCTCCAACGGCGTAACGCGCGTGCTGGCGCAGATCATGCTCGCGGACTTCACCAACCAGGCCGGTCTCCGGAAGGTCGGGCGGTCGCTCTATGCGCCGTCGGCGAACTCCGGTGAGGCGGTCGAGGGTGTGGCCGGTCAGACGATTTCCGGCGACATCACCTCCGGCGCGCTGGAATCCTCGGCGGTCGATATCGCCCAGGAGTTCACGGGAATGATCACGGCGCAGCGCGGCTTCCAGGCGAACGCCCGAATCATCACCACATCCGACAACATGCTGGATGAGCTGGTGAACTTGAAGAGATAGTAAGTCATGATAAAGGTCACTCGCATAAATGATTCCGAACTGGTCGTCAATTCCGACCTGATCGAGTTCGTCGAGGCGATTCCCGACACGATCATCTCCCTGACGACAGGGAAGAAGATCATGGTTCGGGAGACGATCGACGAGATCATCGAGCGAGTGGCGTCATTCAAACGCAAGTCGGCGGTCCGGGTCAACAGCCCGGACCCCAACCATGCCACCAGGGAAGGTTAGTATGGCGGATGACAAGGACAAGACAGTAGTGCAGTCGCCCGAAGGAACCGAAGCTCCGGCGTCTGGCGGCAGCAAGAAGAAACTGTTGTTTTTTGGCGGTATCGGCGTCGGCGTGCTGGTACTCGGTGTCGTGCTGGCGGTTTTCGTGCTGAAGCCGATGATGTCGGGCTCCGGCGAGTCAGCCAAATCGGAAGCGAAGCCGCAGAAGTCCGAGAAGGCGGAAAAGTCCGAAAAGCCCAAGAAGGAAACATCGCATAGCGCGACAAGCGACGGCATCGTGTTTGCCATCGAGGATATCGTGGTCAACCCGGCCGGCACCGCGGGATCGCGGTTCCTGTCGGCTTCGTTCGGTATCGAAGTAAGCAGCGCCGAGACAGCCACCCGGCTGGAAGAGCGAGAGCCGCTGGTGCGCGATGCTCTGATCACGATTCTCTCGTCCAAGACGCTGGCTGAGCTGACGGATGCCAAGCAGAAAGAAATCATGCGTTTACAGATCAAGAAGCGGCTGTCGATGCTGCTCAAGACTGAAGACGTGACGAACGTGTTTTACACCGACTTTGTATTGCAGTGAGCGTGGTCCGACGTGGCAAAGATACTGACACAAGACGAAATTGATGCCCTGTTGACGACCGTATCGACGGGCGACCAGGCGCAGGAGGCGGGCGGTATTGAGGATGCGCGGCTACGATCAATCGTCGCGTATGACTTCAAGCACCCGAACCGCGTCTCCAAAGACCAGATCCGGACGCTCGAGAACATGCACGACAACTTCGCCGGACATTTCAGTTCGATGATGTCGTCGGTGCTGCGGACGATTGTCGATGTCGACCTCGTTTCGGTCGACCAGATTAC
>PQAP01000150.1 GCA_003105265.1 candidate division GN15 bacterium
CGCAGCCCGGCACTCGGCACGCAGTACACCACGCTGCAAAGTTTGGAATCGGAGTTTGTCGATGAGTTCGCGCCCGCCCGCACGTTTTGTTTTCTCTCCGAGATCGAGCAGCTCAAGAAAGCCGGCCTGATCAAAGGGGGCGGCCTACACAACGCGATCGTCATCTATGATTCGGACCGCGGACAGGTCGAAGTCGACCGGATTCGGCAGACGCTGAATGTCAACGGCGATGCGTTTGTCGGCAAGACCGGCATCATCAACGATATCCCGCTCCGCTTCCATAACGAGCCGGTGCGGCACAAGACGCTCGACCTGCTCGGCGACCTGTTCCTGATCGGCGTGCCGATCAAGGGGCACGTGCTCGCGGCCCGTTCCGGTCACAAGGCCAATGTCGAACTGGCCCGCCGCATGCGCGAACTCTACAAGAAGAAGCGGATTGCCGGCCGGTATCCTTCAAAAGCCAAAGAAGCGTTTTTCGATATCAACGGCATTCTGGAAATCATGCCGCATCGCTACCCGTTCCTGTTGATCGACCGCGTGGTCGATCTGATTCCGGATAAGCGGGTAGTGGCGATCAAGAATGTGACGATCAACGAGCCGTTCTTCCAGGGGCATTTCCCCGGGCATCCGATCATGCCGGGCGTGATGATTCTCGAGGCAATGGCGCAGGCGGGCGGGATTCTGCTTCTGAATGCCATTCCCGACCCCAAAACCAAGGTTGTGTATTTCATGTCGATTGACAATGCCAAGTTCCGCAAGCCGGTGCTGCCGGGCGATCAATTGCGGTTTGAACTCGAGATGCAGGCGTTCCGGCGCAATACGTGCAAGATGAGCGGGCAGGCGTTCGTGGACGACGCCGTCGTCGCCAGCGCCGACCTCATGGCGATGGTGATGGATAGATGACGCAGATACATTCGACAGCACTCGTCTCGCCGAAAGCGGAGATCGCCGACGATGTCGTGATCGGCCCGCATACGATTATCGAAGACGGTGTGGTTATCGGCAAGGGGACGCAGATTGCGTCATCGGTGCTGCTCGCGACCGGCGCGGTAATCGGCAACAACGTGAAGATATCACACGGTGCGGTGATCGGTACGCTGCCGCAGGATCTCAAGTTCGGCGGCGAGCAGACGAGAGCGATTATCGGTGACAACACGGTCATCCGGGAGTACGTCACGATCAACCGCGGGACCAAGGCGCACGGCGAGGCCTCGGTCGGCGCCAACTGCATGATTATGGCATATGCGCATGTCGCGCACGACTGCATTATCGGTAACAACGTTATAATGGCCAACTCAGTGAACCTGGCCGGGCATGTCGAGGTCGAGGATTTCGCGATACTCGGCGGCGTTCTTCCGGTTCACCAGTTCGTGAAGATCGGCGCGCACTGCATGATCGGCGGCGGGTTTCGCGTGCAGCAGGATATTTGCCCGTACGCGCTGGTCGGCGGCTACCCGCTCAAGGTGGTCGGGCTCAATGCCATCGGGCTCAAGCGCCGCGGTTTTGCGCTGGATTCCATCAAACGGCTGGAGAAGACGTTCAAGCTGCTCTTTTTCTCCGGCTTGAATACGAGTCAGGCGCTGGAGCGGATTGCGCAGGAAGTCGAGCCGGGGCAGGAAGTCGAACATATCCTGAGCTTCATCGGCCGGTCGAACCGCGGCATTGTGAAATAGCCATCGCAGAACCACGAAGGGGTTCTGCGCTACAATGTCATATCACTACGAGTTCTCTGGTATGAATCGCAATATCGCGCTCATCTGGATTTTTACCGTCATAGTGCTGCTCCTTCAAGCGGCGTTTGCCTACAATGACCTTCCGGAGCGCATTGCTTCCAGCTTTGATTTCAACGGCAATCCCAGGGAAGCGGGGACCAAGGAATCGTTCTATCTGACATGGCTCATCACAATCTTCGTGCTCAACGCGTTCGTGTTAATAATGAGGCCGATCTTCCGCTGGGCGCCGGCGTCGATGATCAATGTACCGAATCGGGATTACTGGCTGGCAACGCCGGAGCGCCGGGCGCAGTCGTGCGCCAAGCTGCTCAATATGATGGCCGGGGTGTTCAGTTGCGTGAATATCATGCTCATTCTCGTGTTCCAGTATATCGTATCGGTGAATCTGCATGGCCGGCCGGATTTTCCAATCTGGATTCCGTTCCTGATCGTCCCGGTGCTGATGACCTTTCCGCTGGTCTGGATTTTCCGGGCGTTCCGCGTGCCGAAGGCATGAGCGTACCGAACGCGCGCTCATAATTGGGCTTTCCCTACACATAGGCAGACATTAGCTTAACTGGTCTGAAAGCGGATTTTCGGGAAGGAAAGCGATAAGTGAAACAAATACGCACGGCGGTGGTCGGCGTGGGTGCGCTCGGACGGCACCATCTCCGCTGGCTCTCACAGATTCCTCAATCCCAGCTGATCGGATTCTTCGACACCGATCACGAAAAAGCATCACGGTACGCGGTCGAATACAATATTCCGGCATTCCGATCGCTGGCGGAGCTGGCAGGTCAGGCGCAGGCCGTGTCTATTGTCGTGCCGACGACGGCTCACTTTGAGACCGCGTCGTTCCTGATAGAGCACGGCATTCATTGCCTTATCGAAAAACCGGTCACGGCCCGCCTCGACGAGGCCCGACGGCTGAAGGAGCTGGCGACGAAGAAGGGTGTGAAAGTCACGGTAGGGCAGATTGAACGTTTTAACCCGGCCGTTCAGGCGCTGAAGGCATACAGCTTGAAACCGTCGTTCATCGAAGCGCACCGTTTGGCGGCGTTCGACCCGCGCGGCACCGATGTCGCGGTGATTCTCGATCTGATGATTCACGATATCGATCTAGCGCTCTCTCTGGTTCAGTCGGAGATCGCCGATATTCAGGCGTCGGCGGTGGCCGTGATTTCGGAGCAGGCGGATATCGCCAACGCCCGGCTGACGTTTGCCAACGGCGCGGTCGCCAATCTGACCGCCTCGCGCATCTCGCTTCGGGCCATGAGAAAATTGCGCGTATTTCAGCATTCCGGATATTTCTCGCTGGACCTCGCCGAAAAGCAGGCGGACGTCTACCGACTGGCTTCGGGCGCCGGACCGCAGGAAGGAATGCGGGTGCCGCTGGGAAAATCGGGCCAGGACATTCTCTACACCAAAGTCGGCGACGCGAGCAAGGATATGCTCGGCTCGGAGCTGAGCGCATTTGTCGATTCCGTCCTCAATGATACGCCGGTGGCGGTAACGCTCGATGAGGCCACCGAGGCCTTGCGGGTGGCGCTTGAGGTGGAGCGGATCGGGCTGAGGTCAATCGCCGGGTTTATGAATCAGAGCGGGCGGTGATGAGCGATCCGCTGCTGTTTATTTCCGCGGGGGATCTTTCCGGAGACAACGCCATGGCGCGCGTGCTGGCGGAACTGGCGGATCGCAAACCGGGGCTGCGCACCATCGGACTCGGCGGCGAGAAACTCAAAGCACTCGGCCAGAACCAGCTGGCCCACGGAAAAGAGATCGCGGTGATCGGCTTCTGGGAGGTGGCCAAACGGTACCGGTTCTTCGTGCGGTTGATGGATCGGTGTGTGCAGGAGATCGAGCGTCGCCGACCCGCCTGCATTGTGCTGGTGGATTATCCCGGATTCAACCTCCGGCTGGCGAAGCGCGTACGGCATCTCAAAATTCCGATTGTGTATTACATTTCGCCGCAGGTCTGGGCGTGGGGTGGCAAGCGGGTGGGAGAAATCCGCTCTCTGGTCGATCGGATGCTGGTTATTCTTCCATTCGAGACGGAGTTCTATCGCGACACCGGCGTGCAGGCCGAATTTGTCGGGCATTACCTGCTTGAAGATATTCCCGCCGAACTTATTCGGTCGCCCATTCCGCGGCGCGGTCAGATTGCGCTGCTTCCCGGCTCGCGCCCGCAGGAGATCGAGCGGATGCTCGATCCGATCTGCCGGGCCGCCGCGAGATTCAATCAGGCCCATCACGCGCATGCGGTGATTGCCGGCATTCGCGGCCGGTACGACTATGAAGCCGCGGTAGCGAAATACGCGTCCTCGGGCATCAGCGTATCGTACGATGATTCACGACAGGTGGTCGGTGACAGTGACCTGGTGGTGACGGCATCGGGAACAGCCACGCTGGAAGTCGGGATAATCGGCCGCCCGATGGTCATTGTCTACCGGACCGGATTCCTGACCTATCATATTGCGCGGCGGCTGTTGAAAATCGACACGATCGGGTTGGTGAATCTGGTGCTCGGCGAGAAGGTCGCGCCCGAGCTGATTCAGCAGGACGTGACGGAGCAGCGGATTCTGGAAGAACTCGAGTTGATTCACCATGATCCGTCGCGAACGCGGGACATGATCGAACGGCTGCACCGTATTCCAGAACGGCTGGCGGCGCCGCCCGGCTCGCGTCGGGCCGCCGAGATAATCGAGTCGTATCTATGATGCTGTTGTACCGGATATTCGGCTACATCATTTACTGCCTGGTATACCCGTGGGGGCGCCTGCGGGCGGCCTTCGGGGACGAGAAATGGCGCGGCCGTCTGGCGCTCAGGGGCTGCTGCGGCGCGGCCGATATCTGGCTGCATGCGGCGTCGGTCGGCGAGGTCCGGGTGATCAGTTATCTGGTCGACTACCTCAGAACCGAACGGCCGTCACTGCGCATGCACGTTACCGTGATGACCCGCGCCGGGTACGCCACGGCGAAGTCCCTCTTCGGTGAGCATGTATCGGTCTCCTTTCTGCCGCTCGATGTTCACTTTCTTCAAATCCGCGCCGCCGGGTACATTCAACCGAAAGCGATGGTCATCGCCGAAACGGAACTCTGGCCGCACCTGATTCGGGCGATCTCGGACAGAAGTGTGCCTATAATTCTCGTCAATGCCCGCATGACCGAACGCGCGCTGCGGCGGTATCTCTGGTTCCGGCGGACATTCACATATCTTCTGTCACGATACGATCGCATTTTCGCCAAGAGCGAGGAAGACCGCTCGCGTTTTCTTCGACTGGGCGCCACCCCTGACCTCTGCCGGAATGCCGGCGATATGAAGTTCGATGCCCCGTTGCTTGAGCGCAGCGATGAGAAGACGCAAGAGATTCGCGAATCGCTTGGTGTCAAAAGGGACGAGTTTCTGTTGGTAGCCGGGTCGACACGCGAGGGAGAGGAAGCGCTGCTGTTCAGGATGTATCAGTCGCTTCGATCAGATAACACCCGGTTTCGACTCGTCATTGCTCCTCGTCATTTGGACAGACTCGGCGAAATCGAAATGGCCGCTCAATCACTCGGGCTGCGGGTGCGAAGGGACTCGGTAAATGCCGAGCGATCAGCAGAGGATATCGTGCTGGTCGACCGGATGGGATTGCTCAATGACCTCTACATGGCGGCCGACCTGGCCTTTGTCGGCGGAACGCTGGTGGAGATCGGAGGACACAACGTGCTCGAACCGGTCTGGGCCGGGACGCCGGTGCTGTTCGGGCCGTCAGTGAGCAATGTCCGCGAAGCCGCCGAGTATATCGCGGCCAGCAGATTCGGCGCTCAGGTTGCCGACGCCGCGGAACTTGAGGACGCCATTCGGAAGTATGTGCGCAGGGAGATCACGTTCCGCGTGAAGACAGGGGACGATCTCACGCATTCTCCAACCGCTCATGTCGGTGACCATATCCTGAGGAAGCTGGACCGTGCTTGAGCAACTCTGGAAACTGATTCTCCGGCGCGGCCGTTACAGCCCGCTGAACGTCCCGGCGTTCTTTCTGTGGCTGGCGTCATTCCTGTATCGGGCAGGCGCGCGTTGGAGAGCCATGCTGCGCGGGAAACCGGTGAAAGTTGGTGTGAACGTAATCTCGGTCGGTAACGTCACGGTCGGCGGCTCCGGTAAGACGCCGCTGGT
>PQAP01000151.1:0-12681 GCA_003105265.1 candidate division GN15 bacterium
GGCGCCAAGAACTACCTCGGCCGGATCATGTCGATTTCGATCGTCCGTGAACTGGGGCCGACTCTGACCGGACTGATGATCGCCGCCCGTGTGGCGGCCGGGATCACGGCCGAGATAGGCGCAATGAAGTCGTCGAGCCAGATCGACGCCATGACCGCGTTCGGAATCGACCCGATCAAGAAAATCGCCGGGCCGCGCCTGATCTCGCTGCTAATCATGGCGCCGGTGCTGACGATCGTGTGCGATGTGATCGCAATCGTCGGGGCCTGGGTGATCGCCATCTATATTTCGCATGTGTCAGGGACTCTGTACTGGGCGAGCGTGTTCGAGCGGCTGACATTCGGTAACATGTTCTTCGGACTGGTCAAGCCGATCATCTTCGGCTTTATCATCGCGGTGGTCTCCTGCTACAAGGGATTCTCGTCCGAGGGCGGCACGAAGGGCGTGGGCCAGGCGACCACCAATTCCGTGGTGCTTTCGTCGATCACCATTCTGATGGTCAACTTTTTCGTGACCAAGGTCATTTACCCGTATATCAAAGGGTACATATGATCGAACTACAAAATGTCAGCTTCTCGTACGGCGAGAAACCGGTGCTGCGGGATGTGTCGTTCAAGCTGGAGCAGGATGAGTCCGTGGTCATCATGGGGCCATCGGGTTCCGGCAAGTCAACCATCCTGCGGCTGATTCTCGGATTGCAGTGCCCGCAGTACGGCCAAGTGATTATTGACGGCAGGAACATCTGCGCCATGCGAGAACGGGATAAGCAGGAGATACGCAAGAGTATCGGGATGGTGTTCCAGGATGGCGCGCTGTTCGACTCGATGACGGTGGGTGAGAATGTCGGCTATTACCTGATTGAGCACACTGACCGGACGTGGGAAGAGATCGAGGGGAGTGTGCGGCAAATGCTCGGTTTTGTGGGGCTCGATGCCGACGACATAATCGACAAACTGCCGGAGCAGTTATCGGGCGGGATGCAACGGCGCGTGGCGATCGGGCGAGCGCTGCTGTCGACCGATCCGAAGATCATGCTGTATGATGAACCGACCACGGGGCTCGATCCGCAGTCGACCGAGAATGTACTGGAGCTCATCAACAAGCTGACACACGAGCGGAGTATATCGACTATCGTCGTAACGCACCAGATCGCCGATGCTTTCAATATCGCCGACCGCTTCATTGTCATTCACGCGGGCGAAAAGGTATTCGACGGCAACCTGAAAGAACTGCGCGACAGTACCGATGAGCGGGTGGCGGGATTTTTGGCGCCGTTCCGGAATTCATTCACGGGAGTCGCGGAACGGGATTTCCTGAACACCCGGCACTGAAACGCATAAGCAGGGCAACTCGAGGACAAGGAATATGAAACGATCAATCGGCGTGAAATGGGGGAAATTGAGAGTAGGCGCTCTCCTGACGCTGGCGCTGGCCATGGCTCTCTGGGCGTCGCTCTCCGGCGGCGGCACCTCCATATTCCAACCGAAGAAGGCATTTGTCTGCTATTTCCGCAATGTCGGCGGCCTGTTGCCGGGATCGCCTGTATGGATGAGCGGAATGGAAGTGGGAAATGTGCGCACGGTCGAGTTCGTCAATCTGGATTCCATGCGCCAGGTGCGGGTGGTGTGCCGGGTGAAGAGCGATGTCTGGCCGATGATGACGCAGGACACCAAGGTGATGCTCGGGACGATCGGATTCCTCGGGGACAAGTATGTTGAGGTTATTCCCGGGACTAAAGGTCTGCCGGTGATTGCGGAAAACTCCGTCGTGCAGACGGCAGACGCCGGCGAGGCGAGCGCCATGTTCAAAGCAGGGGAGAACGCGATCAATGACGTGCGGAGATTGACGGGAAGTCTCGATACCGTACTGGGCCGGATGGGGCGGGGTGAAGGGACACTCGGCCGGCTCTCTACCGATACCGCTCTCTATGTGGGGCTCACCAAGTTGATTTCCAGCTTAACCGTGCTGACCAACGAACTGCAGAGAAATCAGGAGCGGATAACCAAGTCGCTGGAGCAGACATCGAACTCGATTGCCAGCTTGTCTCAGAAGGTCGACGAGAACAGGGGGACGGTGGGGCGGTTGATCAATGACCCGAAATTGTACGACAACCTCTCATCGACGAGTGCGCAGCTTGATTCGGTGATGATAAAGCTGAATCAGAATCGCGGGACNATGGGGATGATGGTGAACGATNCGGCGCTGTANGTNGANATCACNAATCTGGTNAAGCGGGTNAANAATCTNGTGACGGATATCGANNNCAACCCGCGGAAGTANTTCAAGTTTTCGGTGTTTTAGGGGCAGCGCCTCNACTTTCAGCGGAAGCACTCTCACGCCGTCATATTCANNGGNGTNAGCAACCCGAGCAGATTGCCGTCGACATCCTTGAAGTGACAGTACCAGCCGGTGCCCGGAATCGANGATTTCGGGACAACAATCGTTCCCCCCGTTAGTGCAATGCGCTTGGCGTATTCGTCGATATCGTCAACCAGCAGATACATGACCACCCCTCCGCTGCCGGTAATCTTCTGCGCTTTATATATGCCGCCGCCGATACCGCTCGGGCCGGTGGAGAAGGTGGAGTAGCCATCGGAATTGGGGTCGGTGAATTCCCAGCCGAATACCGTGCTGTAAAATGCCGCCGCGCGCGGCACATTCACGGCGCCGAGTTCAACATAGACGATTGGTTGCGGCATATTGCACTCCTTCTTTCGAGGGTGCTGTCAGGCGTCTCTGCCTGACAGCTATCAGCGAGTAGTCGTCACCCAGGGACGGGTGACGGCACTCGGAAATCGGTTCTCGTCTTCGCTCGAACCGGCGAGCATAGCTCGCTCGAAGCGGCGCAGCTGGATTCCCGCCTTCGCGGGAATGACACTTGACCACCTTCTCTGGTGGGAAGATAATACAGCGATCACTCGCCGCTGGTTCGAGCGCAGTCGAGAACCAGTCAAGAACGTGCCTCGACTTCGCTCGGCACAGCGGGATTGGCCCGCGAAGTGAATACTCACACCGGCATGACGGCCATCATGTAATCGAGCAGCTTGATCACACCGTCTTTGCCGGTCGCGCCAACTTCCATCGCCGGGCCGACACAGGTTGGGCAGCCGTTGACACAACTGCACCTGCGAACGTGCTCGCGGCAGGCCTCGAACAGCCGTTCCGATTCACCAAACAACTTCTCCGATAGTCCGACTCCGCCCGGGATATTCTCGTATACGTACACAGTCGGGCGCTCGGTAAATGGCGCGCGCACCTGCGAGATTGAGCGGAGGTCGCGCGGATCACACATCACCCACAAGGGTGCGATCTTGCCGAGGATATTTGCCAGTCCGCGCAGTGATCCACCGAACTGATCGCCGTTCAATTCCAGCGTTTCCGCGATATCGACCGGGAAGGAGTACCAGAAGGCGTTGGTATGCATCTCCAGTTCCGGCAGCACCAGCGGCCCGGAACCGACATTTTCGTGCGTTTGGAACTTGATCTTCTTGAACAGCACAGTCACGCAGGTGACCGAGACCTCGCCATGATGGATTGTCCCGCGTGATTCATCGCCGGATTCATCGGCGGTTGAGAGCACTTTGAGATCGGACTTGGTTTCGGCGTCGGTGTAGTAGTCGACTTCGACTTCCTTCACATACGCTTTCTTGCCTTCCCAGTCAAGCTTCGTCACCTGAAACTGATTGGCGGCGTGGAGGTATATCGCTTCGGGGTGGAGAAAGATCGGCGCGGAAAAGTAGTCAACTTCACCGATCACTTCAGAGTTGTTCGACTCATTCAGAATAACAAAGTTCTCAGGTGAAGCCGAGCGAAGCGAGATTCCCTGCGCGGGGTAAATCTCGGAGGACCAGTGGAAGCGGTCATTGCTCTGACGGAGGATATTCTCATCCGCGAGATAGTCCAGAATCTGGCGGGTGTCTTCGTCACCTTCGAGTTCGTCGGCACCATACGGCAATTCAAAGGTCGCGCACTTGAGATGGTTGGTTCTGATGATGAGGTTGTCGGGATCGATAATGCCGGACTCCGGAGTGCGCTCGAAAATGTACTTCGGTTCGGTGCAGAGGAATTGATTGATTGCGGAGGAATTGGCCACCATGATCGTGAGCGACGTTCCCGATCTCCGGCCCGCACGCCCGGCCTGTTGCCAGAGCGAAGCGACTGAACCGGGATAGCCGACAATAATCGAGACATCGAGTGAGCCGATATCCACACCCAACTCCAGCGCATTGGTCGACACGACGCCGGTAATGCTGCCGCTACGAAGCCCCGCCTCGATTCGGCGGCGCTCGTTCGGCAGATAGCCGCCGCGGTAACCGGCAATTTCAATTCCTTTACCGAAGTCCCCCTTCAATTCACGCTGCAAGTAGGTTAACAGGACTTCGACATAGAGCCGGAAATGGGCGAAGACGATGGTCTGAATCTTGTGTCTGAGAAAAATCGCCGCAAGCGAGGCGGCTTCATTTATGGATGACCGCCGTATGCCAAGCTGCTTGTTCACGACCGGCGGGTTGTAGACGAGGAAATGCTTCTCGCCGCCGGGGGCGCCGTTGTTGTCAATCAATGTGACTGGTCGTCCGATAATTCGGCGAGCGAGATCATCAGGATTGGCGATTGTCGCGGAGCAGCAGATGAACTGCGGGTTGGAACCGTAGAACCGACAGATGCGCATCAGCCGACGAATCACGTTGGCGAGATGCGAGCCGAACACGCCTCGATACTGGTGGACCTCGTCGATCACGACATACTTCAGATTTTCGAACAGCTTAATCCACTTGGTGTGATGAGGAAGAACTCCCGCGTGCAGCATGTCGGGATTGGTAATGACAATATGTCCGGCGGCGCGAATTAAGCGGCGCGCGGTCTGCGGTGTGTCGCCATCGAAGGTGTACGTCTTGATATCGACATCGAGCCGCTGAATCAGATCATACAGTTCGCTCATTTGATCCTGCGACAGCGCCTTGGTAGGGAAGAGATAGAGCGCGCGCGTCTCCGGATTCCGCATGATATCGTTGAGCACCGGCAAATTGTAGCAGAGCGTCTTGCCGGAGGCGGTCGGCGTGACGACGACAACATCGTCGCCGCGCAGTGTCGCCTGAATCGACTCCGCCTGGTGCGTGTAGAGCTGTTCGACACCACGTGCCTTGAGCGCATTGATCAGCCGGGTGTCGATGGCGGTGGGATAGTCGGCGTAGCGGGCAGGACGCGGAGGATAGGTCCGCCAGTGAATGATGCTGTCCTTGAGGTCCTTGTCGTTGCGGAGAAAGTCGATTATCTGGTCGAGCGTCATCCTGACACACTAATTCGGTCGCGGCTACACCACGTTGGTGAGCTGGCGTCGGCAGATGTCACAGAATTTGTCGGTCTTATTATCGATATCGAGCATGATCTGGCTGTAATAGTTCACGCATTTCGGGTTGCGGCACTCGGTCAGGTCGAACAGGTGCGCGACACGGTGCGTGGCCTCTTTGAACAGTCGCGGATACACTTTGCTTTCGTCCTCCGGCAGCCCGTAGAACTCCTGGCGGATGCGGTACAGTGAGACGACCGCCGTGCCGGAGAGTGTGTCCACCCAGCCGAGGACAAAGGGCTCCTCCGGTAGGTAGAGGTCTTCTTCGCAAACGGCAATCACTTTTTCGCGGCTGTTGGCTTTGGTCCGCTCGATCTTGGAGAGTATGACTTGGGCGTAGAATTGACTCCGGACGATGTTATACGCCTCTTCCGGCATCTTCATACCTTTGAGGATGTCCACGGACCGCCCAAACACCGGTCCGATATTCGAGGCGAGCTTGTTGACGAGCATGAAGTCAACCTCGCCCATGGGAACCACGACTATTTTTGCCTTCAGGATAGGCGTCAATGCACTAACCACCTGTCTTCAGTCGGCCTCAAAGAACCGGGTCTCGGCCCCCTGAGGCGAGACTTTCACTTCCGCTTTGCGGGCGCAACGAGGGCACCAGCCGACAAATGCTGTACCGGAGGCGTTGAGGTAAATGCGCGCGTACACGTGGCAGCATCGAAAAAGTATCCCGATAAACGGGCGGGACGGCCGGCGCTCTTCGTCCACTCTGTTCACAGTTCAAATATAACCGGGAAAGGGGGAAAAGAGAAGCGGAATATCAGAGGACCGAGTGTTAACTTGACAGCCCGGCAGATAGTGGGACAATTCGGTCAGTCGTGTTGAAGCGGCAGTGGGGACAACGGGTTGTGACTGGCCGGGGAAGAGACATTCGTTACAGAGTTGCGCAGGGGCAGGCGACTTCATAGCTTGTAACCATGAATCTGGCCGGATTGCTGCGCAAGCTCAAGGTGTCGGGACCACAGGCGCTACTAATCATCGCGGCTGCAGTGGGACTGGCCACAGCCGCCGGGGCTCTCGCATTCCGCTATATGATCGGCTACTTCAACCATGTGTTCTTTGGACTGACAGACCAGCGTCTGACTCAGTTTTTCGGCAGCAGCTTCAAGTTCTGGCTGCCCCTGATTCCGATGGCCGGGGGAGTACTGGTTGGACCTATCGTCTATCGCTTCGCCAAAGAAGCAAGGGGTCATGGCGTGCCGGAAGTTATGGACGCCGTGGCCCGGCTCGGTGGGATCATCAGACCGCGGGTGGCGGCCGCGAAAGCGATCGCATCCGCAATTTGCATCGGCTCGGGCGGATCGGCCGGCCGCGAAGGTCCCATTGTTCAGATCGGTTCGGCACTCGGATCGACACTCGGTCAGTACCTCAGATTGTCAGAAGATCGGTTGAAAGTGCTTGTGGGTTGCGGCGCGGCGGCCGGAATATCCTCCGTTTTCAACGCGCCGATTGCGGGAGTGATGTTTTCTGTCGAGATAATCCTCGGGGATTTCACAATCAGCACCTTTTCACCCGTGTTGGTCTCATCGGTGGTGGCCTCGGTTCTAACCCGTAGTGTACTGGGGAACTATCCAGCGTTTCAAGTGCCCGGCTACAGTCTTGTGTCACCATGGGAGATTCCGCTTTATATGGTCCTCGGGGCAGTGCTGGGAGTGGTGGCCGTGAGCTTCACGAAGAGTCTGGACATACTCGAGGATTTCTTTGAGCGCCTCAAGGTTCCGGACATCATGAAACCGGCGGTGGGCGGTCTGTTGCTCGGGTGTGCAGCGATGTTCTTTCCACAAATCCTCGCTGACGGTTATGACACTATCCGGCTTTCTCTTAATGGGGAAATGGTCGTCTGGCTGCTGCTGATCCTCATCCCGTTGAAGATACTAGCAACTTCGCTGACCTTAGGGTCCGGCAATTCCGGCGGGATATTCGCGCCCTCGCTCTTTATGGGGGCAATGACCGGCGGTGCCTTTGGCATAGCAGCCGGCCGGATTTTCCCTGGAACCGTGATCAGTTCGGGTGCCTACGCTCTCGTGGGCATGGCGGGACTGGTGGCGGGAACCACGCATGCACCGATGACGGCGCTGCTCATCATCTTCGAGATGACCAACGACTATCACATTGTGCTCCCCTTGATGGTCACCGTGGCCGTGTCTTCCCTCGTCGCCCGCCTGCTGCTACCGAATTCCATCTACACGATGAAGCTGGTCAAGAAGGGGATCGATATCAGGTCGGGCAGGGATGTCAATGTCCTCAAGGCCCACCAGGCCCGCGAGCTAGCCGATACCGGGTTTGAAGCCATAGCGATGGCTACGCCGCTCCCGGAGATCTTGCAGCGGATGGCGTCGTCACGCGACACGGACCTAGTCGTGACCGACCGCGAGGGCCGCCTCGAAGGATTGATCTCGTTTCAGGACATTCAAAGGGCGATGACAAGCCGGGATCTGGATACGCTGATAGTAGCGTACGACCTGATTCATCAGGATATCGAGACAGTTGAAGCCGGCACCGATCTGGACCAGGTGATGAACACTTTCAATGTCAGAGGTGCGCGGATGCTTCCGGTAATCGATAGCAAGAATTCACGCAAGGTAATCGGTGTGCTGCGCAAAGATGACCTGACCGAATTCTACAATCAGAAGCTCCTCGAACGTGCGAGGCGCTGAATCTTCCCGCAATTCCTGATCATTGCCCGAATTTCGCGGTTTCGCCGCAGCAATTAGCCGGCCGAACCACAGTGACGCATAATGTCGACTGAACCGGAGGTTCCGAGCCGGGTGGCGCCCGCCTCGAGAAACTCGAGGCATTCTGAGAGCTTACGAATACCACCGGAGGCCTTGACGGCAATCCGGCCACCCGCAGCGGTCACGAGTGTGCGCACCTGTTTAACGGTCACCGGTTCAGAATAGCCGGTACCGGTCTTCACAAATTGCGCCCCGGCATTTATCACCGCATTGACGGCGTCTTTCTGCCGATCGGCGGTAAGCTGGCTGGCTTCGATAATCACTTTCAATAGCACAGTTGGCGGCAGATTGCGGCGTACTTTTCTGATCTCCGCCTCAGCTTCCAGAAACCGGTCGGCGCAGAGCTTTCCGATATCGGCTACCATGTCAATTTCATGGGCGCCGTCTTCGACGGCTTCGGCCGCTTCGGCGACCTTGATATCGGTGCGGTTGGCGCCAAGCGGAAATCCAGCCACCGAGATCACCCTGACCTCGCTTCCGGCCAGCAATTCCGAGGCCCTCCTGACCCACACCGGATTAACGACCACTCCGAAGAAATGGTACTCCAAGGCCTGGCTGCAGGCGATACGGATATCTTCTTCGGTGGCGTTGTTGCGAAGTATGGTGTGATCGATAGACCTCGCCAGATTCCGCGGCGACAGTGTCATGACACCACCTCCTGCCGGATTTCTGACCAGAAGGATTGCCCGAATTTTGGACGTGGCAGGCCGAGGATGTCGGCTACCGTTGCGCCGAGATCAGAGAAACCGGATCGCGTGCCGAGATTCACGTTCTCTCGGATATGTTTGCCATATACGATTGCCGGCACGAACTCGCGGGTGTGATCAGTAGCAGTGGTAATGGTTGGATCGCAGCCGTGGTCGGCGGTGATAAGCAGAATATCGTTTGGCTTCATCGCCGACAACAGTGTGCCGAGGTAGATGTCGAATTCCTCCAGCCCACGGGCGAAGGCGGGGGCGTCGTTGCGATGCCCCCACAGCATGTCGAAATCGACGCAGTTGGCGAATATGAGGCGGTGATCGGTATTATTCATCACGGCGTCCACGAGGCGGCCCATGACCTCGTTGTTATTGGCGGTTTTGATGGCATTCGAAAGGCCTCGTCCGGCGAAAAGGTCATAGATTTTGCCGATGGAGAGCACGCCTAGTCCGGCCTGGTGAGCGGTATCAAGGATAGTCTCGCCTCTGGGCGGGAGTGAGAAATCGCGGCGGGCTGGAGTCCGCACGAAAGCTCCGGGCTCGCCCACAAACGGCCGGGCGATTACGCGGGCGACACCAAACTCCCCTTGCAGCAGTTCACGCGCGATTTCGCAAATTTCATAGAGTCGGGAAACCGGGCAGACCGATTCATGGGCCGCCAGTTGAAAGACCGAATCAGCGGAGGTGTAGAGTATCAACTTGCCCGTACCCAGGTGCTCTTCGCCGAGCCGCGCGATTATTTCGGTCCCGGAGGCGGCCATGTTGCCCAAGACCGCTACGCCGGCCAGACGCTCAAACTGTTTCACGACTGAGTCTGGAAATCCATTCGGGAAGAGGGGAAAGGCTCGGTCGAGCACGAGACCGGCCAACTCCCAGTGGCCGGTGGTGGAGTCCTTACCGGGCGATTGCGGGGTCAGCTTGCCGTACGCGCCCAGCGGGCATTCATACGGTCGGACTCCCGTGATATCGGTTATCCATCCCAACCCCAGCTTTTCGGAGTGAGGCATTTTCAGACCGCCGACTGCCGACGCCACATGGGGGAGAGTGGCCGACAAAGCATCGCCGTACACCGCGGCATCGGGTGCAGCGCCGACACCGCAAGCATCGAGCACGAGTATGATCACGCGCGGATTGGCCATGCGGCCAAGGTAAGGGGAGCTACCAAGGAAGAAAAGTGAATTGCGAGACAGGAGGGGCGGATCCGGGGTTGACTATATCCGCTTCCTCTCGGTCAGCCACATCCGGACATCGCCATCGATCCGGTAGTGCCGAGTAAAATCTTTGCCGTCTTTCCGCATGTCTCGGCGGCCCTGAACGGTCTCTTTCTGAGTCTGCTCGACGAAGAGACCCTCGTTGTAGGCGAACCAGAAAGTGCCTACGACGTGGATCTCATCCCGGCCACCCCGAACCAGGGAATCGCTCTTCATGACGGCAATCGGAAGAACGATGGTGCCGTCGAAGTCAACAACGATGCAGTCGTATCCCTTGAAACGCTCGAAGCCGCGGACCTTGAATGACGTCGAAGTCTGCATGACCTGGCTGTCGACCGTCACCGCATTCCGGATTTCCCAGGTGCTGCCCACGCCGACGGCACTATCCGGAAAGATCGGACAAGCCTGCTCATACCAACTGCGGAAATGAGCCAGGTAGGTGCTGTCCATCGGCGTCTGGGATTCGAAATCGACGATTTTGCCATTGGGGGCTTCGTAGAGAACGAAGGTGCGATTCTCGCGAACCGTATCGCGCAGAGTGCTGTCTTTGGAGTTCGCCGCGGTCAGCATCATAGAACTCTTCTCTTCGACCGCGGCGGTCGAATCCGGCAGCACGCGCAGGACACGCTGGCTGATGTCGAAATCGAGCGTGCGCATGGTGGAGTAGACGACGGAATCCCCCTGCCAGACCTGCAGCTTCTGCACCCCCTCCTGTTTGAACATGTTGATGTAGTTCATCGAGTGTGGATACCTGATGAGCACTTTTCGATTCTGATCGCCACAGGTACCGAAGAGAGCAAGTACCGCGGCAAACGGGAGGATGGCGGTTATTCGACGCTTCATACGAAAGCCCTTTTGTGTCAACGCTCGCTCAGTAAGTCAGCGATATCCCGGCCAAGCTTGAATAGCGGCCGACCATCGACGGCGCCCCAATGACCAGAGTCCCGCCGGCGATTCGATCCTGATCCTGTTTGCTCAGGTAGTCGCTCAACGGGTGATTCATCTGCTCCGTCAGATGGGACGACATATACACCGGCGCCTGCCGGTTGGCGGACTGCGACTGGTCGCCGCGCTTGTGGCTGATCAACAGGGTAGTGACCAGCAGCACCGCCGAGGCGGCAAATACGACGGCCGAACGCATGAGCATCTGCGCACTGCCGGATTTCTCCTCCGCCACACGCTCCCGTATGAGCGGCACGGAATCGACTGTCCGGGCTTGAATGATGGCGGATACTTCCGACCAGTACTCCTCGGGGGGTTCGGGTACGCTCGACTGCCCCAGCAGCGACTTGACCCGGGCCATGGCGCCGTACTCGGCCCGGCATTCCTCGCATGCGGCCAAGTGGTCCCGAACCTGGGCCGCCTGCTGCGGGCTCAGCTCGTCATCGATGAAGTCATCAAGGAGCGATAGTGTGTCACGACACGTCATATTTACTCCTATACGCTCAACCTTTTCGTCAGAATCTGTTTCAATTTTGCCCTCGCGATGTGAAGGTTAGACCGAACCGTGGCCTCCGTACACTCCATTATCGCGGCCACTTCCGCTTTGCTGCGTCCTTCCACGTCATGAAGCAAAATCGTTATTTGTTGTCTCGGCGCCAGCTTATCCATCGCCTTGCGAATTTCCTGCATCGTCACTTTGTCGTCCAGCATCTCGCTCGGCGTCCGTACGCGCCGCGACAGCTCCGTCTGCGTTTCCCCGGACAGCGAGTCAAGTTCCTCGTTGAGCCCGCCATGCCCCTTGCGCTTCCGCAGCAGATCGATCGCGAAGTTGGTGGCGATCCGCATCAGGAACGACGTAAAACTGGCTACATTCTCGATCTCCTTTCGCCGGCGGTAGATCCGAACAAACGTCTCCTGCACAACTTCGTCAGCGTCGAGATGGTTTCCCAGAATGCGGTAGGCGAGGTAATAAATGTTACGTTGGAACCGCTTGACCAACTCGGTAAATGCCGACGCGTCATCATTAACAAACCCTTCTACCAGCTCCGGAATGCTTCGCTCGTCATTCCGGTGCGGCGGTGTCCAGCGATTAACAGACGCGCTATCAGCCATTTTGTTTAGTGCAAAGGCAGTTTACGTTTGACCTCAAATCCAAACCATAGTATGCTACTGTCGTGAATTTGTCAATCTTTTTGATACCAACGAGTTAGGGGCGCTCTTTCGACGATGACGGACCAGTCAATTCAGCTTCACAAGTACAAGCTGTTCACGGCCGGGGCAATAGGCACGTTTATGTCGACGCTGGATGGCTCCATCCTCAATGTAGCCCTGCCGACTATCTCCGAGTCCCTGCACGCCTCGGTGGGGCTGGTAGCGTGGGTGGTGCTCTCGTACGCTCTGACGCTGATCGCTTTGATGCTCGTATTCGGCGCCTGGACTGAGGCCAAGGGATACGCGTTCGCCTACAAGTTCGGCTACTACTTCTTCATGGTCGGGTCCCTGATGTGCGCCTTGAGCAATTCCGTGTATCTGCTTATTATTGCGCGGGTTGTGGAGGCCGTAGGGACGGCCATGTTTGCCGCGGTCGGGCCCGGGATGGTGGCCCGAGTGTTCCCCGATAATGAGCGCGGGAAGGGGATGGGGCTGATGCTCATGATGGTGGCGGCCGGGTTTATGGTTGGTCCGCCGCTTGGCGGGCTCATCTTGGCAGTCTTCCCGTGGCAGGCGATCTTTTTCAT
>PQAP01000151.1:12772-15534 GCA_003105265.1 candidate division GN15 bacterium
GCGGGTGCAATCTCGATTTCGATCGGCCTCACTTGCGCCATATTCCTTGTCAAGCAGCTCAATGACCGGACAGTGCCGGAATGGCTGCTCTGGGTAATGGGAGCGGCGGCGATTATCGGCATGGCGGCGTTTGTGCGGTTTGAGTCGAAACCTAAGACGGCGCTGGTGGGGTTTGAGACTTTCAGGAACCGCGTGTTCACCATGTCCATTCTGATTCAGTTGGCGAATTTCGTGTCGACCTCAGGCGTGTTTATTCTGATCCCGTTCTATCTGGAGCGAGTGAAGGGGTTCGAGCCGAAGACGGTCGGGCTGTTTCTGATTGTGCTGCCGATCCTGATGTTTGTGATCGCGCCGCTGGCGGGGCGACTATCCGACAAGATCGGGTTCCGGGTGCTGACAACAGTCGGGATGGCGATTTCCGCCGCCGGGCTGTTGTTCCTGGCGGGGCTGCAGGTGGATAGCACAAGCGCCTATGTCGTGCTGTCGTTGTTTGTCTGCGGCGTGGGAATCGGCACTTTCAGCACGCCGAACTCATCGGCGATGATCGGTTCGGTGCCCTCGGAACAGCGGGCGGTGGTGTCGGGAATTCTGGCCACCAACCGAAACTTGGGGATGTCGCTCGGCGTGGCGCTGGCGACCGCGCTGTACACGCGGTTCGATCTGGCGAATGCCGCAATCACGGACGAGAAGCTGCGCTTCGTGACGAGTTATCATCCGGTGATCTATGTCGCGGTGGTGATTGCGCTGGTGGGGACGGCGCTCTGTTTCGTGCGCGGGGAGCGGGCGGGCAACAAAGCAGTTGACAGCGGGGCGAGGGGCTGTTAAACTGGTCGTCTCGTATGGGGCTATAGCTCAGCTGGGAGAGCGCTTGACTGGCAGTCAAGAGGTCGGGAGTTCGATCCTCCCTAGCTCCATTTTTGATTTAGGGGGATTTTCAAATGTCGACAATAGCATGATCGTGCGCTAGCAGGAGCTGTTCAATGAAGAGCGATAACAGAGATGTTAATCCGGCAGAGATAGTGCCTATAAGAGACGTCTTCAAGAAGGAGGCGACTCATTTTACGACATGGCTGGAGCAGCACATAGATTCACTCGCCAAGCGACTTGGCATGGAATTCAGCGAAGTTCAGCGTGAGCAAAGAGTTGGTGATTTTATCGTAGATTTGCTGTGTGAAGATGGCAATAGCCATAAAGTAGTCATTGAGAATCAACTGGAACGGACTAATCATGACCACCTCGGGAAACTGCTGACTTACCTGGTAAATTTGGGTGCAGGTACTGCCATCTGGATATCCAGCGATCCTCGCCCGGAACACGAAAGGGTCATTGATTGGCTTAACGAATCCACGCCAAGCGACATCTCGTTCTACTTGGTCAAAGTCGAAGGAGTCCAAATAGGAGGGTCCAAATTAGCGCCGTTTTTCAGCGTCGTTTCTAAACCCGATCGGCAGTCGAAGGAAATCGGCGAAAGCAAGAAGAACTGGGCGGAGAGACAGCTTAAGCGCGACGAGTTCTGGAAGGGATTGCTTGAAAGAAGCAGGCCCAGGACCAAGCTGTTCGGCGGACGCACGGGATCAAAGAGTCACTACATCAGCGCCAGCGCAGGCAAACGTGGAATGAGCTTTAACTACGTCGTATGGACGGATAGCGCCGCCATAGAACTGTACATAGACGCTGACAAAGGCGACGGCTCAGGCAATCTGAAAATTCTAAAGAAGCTGATGCAACGCAGAGCTGCAATCGAAAGGAAATTCGGCGCGCCACTGGAATGGCAGGAGCTCGAAGATCGCAGGGCCTCGCGCGTTCGGTACATGATAACAGCCGGGGGATTGGCTGATGTGAACAGATGGCCGGCGCTACAGGACAGAATGATTGATGCAATGATAAGATTCGAAAGTGCCTTAAGGCCCTGGCTCGCCAAGCTTGTTTGACCAACCCTGGGACGCTCAGCTCTCGTCGCGGAACAACAAACTGAGATTGCTTCGTCGCTGCGCTCCTCGCAATGACAATTCTCGTCTCACGAGTAGGCTTTGAAGCTACGGATATGAGATATCGGTGAGGCAGAAGAACGGATGAAAATCGCGGGCAGACGAGGACGTCTGCCGCGCACGTGGGCGAAGAGACTACTAGAGAGACAACATGGGGAAGATCAGGAACAGCATCTCCTCAATCGGAACCGTGCACACCTTTCTCAAGAAAGGGGCGTGTTCGGAGACCAGTTTCTGCGTTCTCAATCGCGCCTACGGTAATCCGCTCGCTGCAGAAGAGCACGCCACCATGCCGTTCGCAGGAGGCGTCATGCAGCACGGGTATCAGTGCGGCTTGATCTGGGGAGCCGCGCTGGCCGCGGGGGCACAGGCGTATCGTCTGTTCGGTCCGGGGCCGAAGGCCCAAACCAGGGCAATCATTGCAGCGCAACGGCTGGTCGGATTGTTTCGAGCGCTCAACAAAGACAACATGAACTGCCTCGAAATCACCGAGATCGACAGGTCATCGACAACCATGCAGATGATCACCTATTTCCTCATTAAGGGCGGGACGATTGGCTGCTTTCGACGGGCTGCGCGGTTTTCTTCGGCTGCGTTCGATGAGATAAACGCTTTACTTTCTGACGGCCAGCTCGAACCGCCTCCGGCTCCGGTCAGTTGCGCGGCACTGGTGGCGCAGAAAATGGGTGCAGCGCCAGAGCATGCCGTGATGGCTGCGGGATTAGCCGGCGGTATCGGTCTCAGCGGCGGCGCCTGCGGGGCGCTGGGGGCAGC
>PQAP01000152.1:0-2120 GCA_003105265.1 candidate division GN15 bacterium
AGGACTTACCCTCCTCCCGTCAGGTAGCTCACCAGCGCGCTCAGGTCGGACAGGTCGACAATACCCGTCATGTTCACGTTACCCGTCTTCCCCTGGCAGCACGACGCGCACACGCCAATGGTCTTCTTCATGAAGTTCTTGGCCTTGTCGATGTACAGCTTCAGGGAGTCGAGACCGGCGTTGGTCGAGGCCGCCGTACGGACGGTCGCCAGCGCCGTGAAGATATTCAGCGTATCGTTGGCCGGCAGCGTGTAACCGCTGGCGCCGTCTCTGATCGACAGCATCGCCGACAGGTCGGTGATGGCCGGTTCATTGTAGAAGCCCGGGAGGTGCAGCAGCTTGGACATGCTGTCCGGCTCCACGCCGCCATAGACGTAGACCTGGTTCTGGAAGGTCAGACCGCCGTACATCGAATCGTAACAGGTCTTGTTCTTCATGAACCAGTTGAGGAGGGCCATGCCGCCGTACCGCCGCGAGTTGTCGGCGCAGTCGGTGACGGTATCGGTGCGGTTAAAGCCGCGCATATAGACCAGCTTGCGGGTCGGATCGGAACCGCCCACGTTGCCGGTGGTGTCGCTCGGGAGATCCCAGTCAATGACCTCGCCGATCTGCAGATTGCTGACCGAGGAGGCGATGTTGGTCGGGAACACTCTCATGCGCTGAATGATGAAGTTGCAGCTGTCGGCGTGCTTCGGCGCCCACCAGGTCTTCTCCACTTTGACAAGGGAGTCGACCGTCATGAACGTACCGGAGTTGAAGCCGTCATAGCTGGATGTCGAGAACGAGCCGTGCGGCGCGTAACCCGTGACGGGCTTGAAGCCGTAACCGGTGGCGTAGCCCTCGGACCAGACGGACCAGGAGCCGCGAATCGGNCCGGANGCCGGCTTGCGGATGATNATCGGCGAACCGTCGTACAGATAGATCCGCGAATTACCGCGNGAGTTCANNCCGGTGTCGCAGTCGGCCGGACCGAAGTAGTCCATATTGTAGCGGCCGCTGTCGAGAGCGGACGCACTGCCGTCGCCGCCGCTGTTGCCCATGTTACCGTCGGAACCAACCGCCAGCTTGAGGCAGTTCGTCGCGATAGTGTCCCACATGGTGCTGACGAGCGTGTCGGCCACGGTGAANCGAATGATAAGGTCNTTGGTCTGCGCCGGAGGCGTAAACGANAACCGNACNTTGCCGAACAGNACCGTCGGNCCGGCGGTGATCACGCCGCCCGCGTTGAGCGTCACGTACATGCTGTCCACGCCNCCCTCNGGAATGCNGGNCGGAGTNGAGCTGAGAGACATCCACCCGGTCGGGCCGGCGCCGGCGCCCTTGGCGCTGTCTTCGATATCCGTTATCGAAGTGAAAGCGACATCGGCGTTACCGGTGGAGTTGAGAATGATCTTGAAGGTGGTGTCGTTGCCCGGCTTGTTCCACTCGGGCCACGCGATGGAATCACGCGACAGGGTAAGCCCGGCTGCGACAATCGGGGCCGCACAGGTCATCCGCACCCAGCGCCAGTCGTTCAGCGTGTACGCAGGGACAAGGCCACCGGTTCCGTCGTCGCCGGCGCGCGATGGATACTTATCCTGCAAATAGAAGACCTGGAGATACTTGGAGCCGGTGTAGGTGCCGCCGCTCAAATCCCAGGTCGCGCCGGAGTTGGTCCAGTTTTCGGTACCCGGATAGTCGGCATCGCTGATGCCGTACGGGGTCATCGCCGGGAACATATCGCTGGCGCAGGTACCGGTATCGCAGTTAGGCGTATAGCTGGCGGACACGTTGCGCGGGCGGTCCCAGCTCTTGCCGGTGAGGTCCTTGGAAACCGTCACGTAGATTTCGCCATTTCCTTTGTGCGAAAATGCGGTCTGGCTCTTTACGCAGTCATCTGTCACCCCTTGGTACGCATCGTTCGCCGCCGAATAGGCGATGTACAGACGGTTCTCGCACTCGCTGATAGTGCACTGACCAATATTGAGCACGTTGTAGCCGTTACGGCCGCACACGAGCCCAAGACTCCACCGGGCATCGTAGAAGACATAGAACTTCGTCGGATCCCACTCGGACCAGTGAATGCCGCGAGCGAGAACGCTGTTGTACGTCTGGCCATCGCCATTGTACGTCGCCGGGAA
>PQAP01000152.1:2235-3911 GCA_003105265.1 candidate division GN15 bacterium
CCGGTCGGAGAGTCGGCCCAGCGAACGTTCTCACCATGACCGCCGGTCGTATCGGTCAGAACCGGCAGCGTGTTGAAGATGGCCACACGCGCCGAAGTCGGGTCGCAGGCAATGCCGCCGCCATGGAACCCATACGTGGAGTCGGTGAATACAACCGTCCACGAATTGTCGTTTCCGTTCGGCATCGAGGTCCCAATTTTGCGGAATACCTTGTCCTGGCCATACCAACGGCCGGTGATACCGCCGTGGGTCAGAAGGTAAATGACCGTATCATTGGCGCCGCTGCCGTTGATATCGAGAACGGAAGACGGCCACCAGCTCGGCGCACCGGTCGTCCAGCTCTGGGCGATGTTGGTGTCATTGAGCATGATCGAGCCGCCGGTCAGAATGTCGCCGAAGGCGCCGCCGAACGGGGCGAATTCCTTGGCTACTTGAATCCAAACATCGGGACCGTCGTTGTCCGGATACGAATAACCGGTGACGATGGCGCGGCCATCCGGATAGGCCAGCACTCTGGCGGTCGAGCCGCCTTCCACCGACGTCGGGCTGGCATCGGCGATAATCACGATACCGCCCGGATTCGGGTATGTATTGGTCAGCGGATCAAAGGCGCTATATCCCATGCGGTTGATGCTCGCCGGAAACCCGTCTGACGGATCTCCACCTGCCGCTTTGGCGCGATAACCGAAATAAACCCCCGCCTGATCGGCGCCCGGATCTGGAACCGCAACGAGGTTACCGGGAGAGACGTTGCCGGGGACATCGTTGTATGTCTGCGAAATAAGGGCTCCACGGGAATCCACCGTTGGTTTGGCCGCGGCCATGCCGACCGGAGCAAAGCGAGCCATCGGATTCAATGACGCACCCGTCACAGACTCGACGGTCTTCACGGGCTTCATGTCCACCGCCTGCTGAAGGCGCGGATTGGCGGGGCGGACGGCGGCCTGTGCGACCATCGCCACCACCGCGACCAGCGCAGTCAGCATTACAAGAAAACCTAACGTTTTCTTCATTACTTTTCTTCCTTTCGAAACTACCACTTTTCTTTTATCGAAAATCTTTTCTCTGTGTATCGCAGTGTTACTCCTCGCCTGGCACGCACCCCCCTTCTGCAGCCGAGCCGCAATCGGAGTTGGCGCAATTACCCCTCGTCCGAGAATGCCAACCAAACATGATGTTGAAACCGTTCAATAAAGTTTGACTGTTCACGATCCGTTGAACTCAAGAGTTTCGGTGCAGCCCGGTCATGACTGCACGATGTAAACGGGGTCTACTGGTCAAGTGATACCGCACTCCTCCCCGCACAAGCGTACAATGGAGTACCCTCGATCGCCATGCCGACGCACCCGGCACGACCCTTCACTTCAAAGATAAGAGGGGGTTCAAATCGTGTCAAGATTTTGGTCGCATTCGACCGGTGCTACCCGCACGCCGCTCGCATCGGGACTGTGGATGAGCGGGCTATGCGATTGAATGGACCGCAGTTGCAGCACTGCGAAGCCCGGGCAACTGCCTGCAACTTCAAGTGCGGCAAGCAGAGTGTCGCGCTGTCGGAGTGGCATGCGAAAACACTCGCCGGTAGCGTGTGGAGGTGCGACGGGCGAATGCCCGGAGCGCAAATACTGCGTCTAAGTCGAAAGGTCGCTACGAGATACAAGAAGGCCGCCCCGAATCGG
>PQAP01000153.1 GCA_003105265.1 candidate division GN15 bacterium
AACGCCGGGCGGATTCGTTTCCCCTTGGTCTTGAGCAGGTGCCGCGCGATCGAGGTGATGAGCGGGGAGTCCCCCTGAAGGTAATCGTTCAGTTTGCGGTCGAACTCATCAAGGTCCGCTTGCACGGGCCGGGTGAACGGCATCAGGTTATTTTGTTCGGTAGTTTGTGTCACGTCTTCTCACGCTCTCTGTTCACGACAGGAACGCCAAGATAGGGAGGATGGTTTCCGGTGTCAATGGGGGTTACGGGGGTGACCTAGTATGGAAGTGGCAAAGGAGCCATGAGGCTGCGAAGCCTCAGCGATAGACGAATGGTCGAGCTGCCGTAACTGAACCTCCTGACCAGACCGGCTAGTGCTCACGCGTCTATTCCAAGAATGAGAACTGGAATGTCGATGTTAGAGACTCCTCGATTGTCAAGATCCCAAACGAACTGCTCAAAATAGGAGACGCCGCTTGACATTTCATTTGCGAAAGCCTTGACAGGAACAATCTCAACGCCCGCATCTATGAAGCCAAGGTTACTGAAAATCGTCATCTTGGCGCTGACGTTGTAGACCATGAACGCGTACTTTCCAAACTGGACTTCTACTCCAAGCTTGTCCTTGATGAAGTCCATTTCCCTGAACGCCCCCTTGTTGAGCGCTGTAGGAGTATAGCCGCCTACATAATGGTCCAAAGAGTAATCGCATTTCACCCGCTGAGTTGTCCACTTCAGTCTCTGGAACTCCTTCTTGAACGATTTGTTGAGTCTCCTTGGGCTATACAGAATCGTTCCCCTCATTGTCTTTTCCTTGCTCTTCTTTGTCTTATGAGCCGACGCGTCCACCAATTCTATTACGCGCTCAATCTCAGTCAAAAGTCGGGGATACTTACTGCTGACCGCTGTTATACCGTCGTTGAAAGAGTACCTAGCAGCTATTCTCACGGGGTTCTGTCTCCCTTTCCCTTCGCGGACATCCATTCCAGCGGGATTTGCGACACTTTCTCCCTACCAGTAGGTTGGTAGACCGGTTTGCCGATCGGGCGGATTCTCAATGATCCTTCGAACAGTCTGTGTATCCTATCTGCAGCTAAGGCAGTGTACTCTGGTTCCTTATCTACTCCAGCCGTCTTGCGATCGTGCCGAATCGCAGCTATCAACGATGACCCCACGCCACAGTAAGGATCAAGAACCCAAGTTTGTGGGTTGGTAAGAGCAAGCACGCATCGCTCCACAAGTTCGATCGGAAATTGACACGGGTGCTTGGTCTTCTCCGGGTGGTTTGCTTTCACGTTTGGGATGTTCCATACTTCATTGTCCCATTCACTTTCTAAGAATCTCCACAAGTCGGAGGGATTCTTACCCAGAGGATTCCCTGATGGCTTGCCTCTGTTGGGGCCCTTGAAGTTTGTTTTACCAGGGTACTTGGCTGGAACTCGCACTGAATCAAGGTTGAACACATATTTGTCTGATTTGGTGAACCAGAGCAGAGTCTCATACCTTCCAGAGAATCGCTTAGAAGCGTGCAGGCCGTGTTCAAAGTGCCAAATAATCCTGTTGCGTAGCTTCAGACCATGATCCTTGAAAATCTGATAATAGAATGTGTCCAGCGGGAACACTTCAGAGTTCTGTACGTAGTTTCCAACCTGCCAGCAAATGCTCCCATCTGATCTGAGCACTCTAACCAGTTCCCTTATTACGGAAGACTGCGTCCGCAGGTACTCTCCGATACTGGTCCTTGTCTCGTATTCCTTGCCGATATTGTAAGGGGGTGAAGTTACTATCAGAGCTACGGCCTCGTCGGGCACAGTCATGAGGAACTCGCGCGTATCACCCGTGTGTATGACGACATTGGCGTCGTTCGCGAACTCGCTCTGTATCTTAGGCTCTGATGCGAATAGACTTCTCATACGAGCTATCTTACTTCGGAAACCAAGAACCCGCAATCACTTTGTTCTCGGACAGGCCCGAAAGTGCGACACTAGCCAATCCTCACTCCCACTCAATCGTCGCCGGCGGTTTGGACGAAATATCGTACGTCACCCGGTTGACGCCTTTCACGTTGCGGATAATACGGTTCGAAATGTACGCCAGTATATCCGGATCGATCCGCGCCCAGTCGGCGGTCATGCCGTCGACCGAGGTCACCGCCCTTAGCGCCACTACGTTCTCATACGTTCGCTCATCCCCCATCACGCCGACCGCCTTCACCGGCAGAAGCACCGCGAATGCCTGCCAGATGTCATCGTAGATGTTGTGGTTGTGCAGTTCCTCGATGAAAATGGCGTCGACTTCGCGCAATAGATCACAGCGTTCGACCGTCACATCGCCGAGAATTCTGACCGCCAGCCCCGGTCCGGGGAACGGATGCCGCCTGATAAACTGCTCCGGCAAGCCGAGCGCGCGGCCGAGCGCGCGAACCTCGTCCTTGAACAGTTCCCTGAGCGGCTCGACGAGTTTGAGTTTCATCCGCTCTTTGAGGCCGCCGACATTGTGGTGCGACTTGATCGTCACCGAGGGCCCTTTGAATGAAGTCGACTCGATCACATCAGGATACAGGGTCCCCTGCGCGAGGAAATCAACCTGACCGATCTTCTCCGCCTCGTGCTCGAACACATCGATAAACCCCGCCCCGATAATCTTCCGTTTCCGCTCGGGGTCCTCGACCCCGGCAAGCCGCGCCATGAACATCGACGAGGCATCCACCGGATGCAGATTGATGCCGAGCGTGGTGAGCATCTTGACGACATCAGCGAATTCGTTCTTCCGAAGCATCCCCGTGTCGACAAACACGGCATGGAGCCGCTTGCCGACCGCGCGGTCCAGCAGCACCGATGCCACCGTGGAATCGACGCCGCCGGAAATGCCGAGCAGCACTTTACCGTCGCCGACCTGCTCGCGGATGCGCGAGATGGATTCATCGATGAACGATTCGGTCGTCCAGTCCCCTTTCACCTTGCAGATATCGAACAGGAAGTTGTGCAGGACCTTCCGTCCTTCTGCGGTGTGATGAACTTCCGGATGAAACTGCACGCCGTAGACGTGGCGCTGGTCATCGGCAATAGCGGCGGTCGCCAGCGAATCGGTCGAGCCGATAACTGTAAACCCTTTCGGCAACTCGACAATCGAATCACCGTGCGACATCCAGACCTGGCTTCCCTGCGCGAAATCTTTGAAGAGCGGACCGGGCGCGGGCGCGGCGTTAAACCTGGCACGGCCGTATTCGCGGTGTTCGCTCCGGACCAGCTTGCCGCCGAACAGGTCCGCCAGCAACTGCATGCCGTAACAGATGCCGAGAATAGGTTTGTTAGTGGTGAAGAATTCGCGCGACAAACGCGGCGAATCGGGATCGGCCAGCGACGCGGGCCCGCCCGACAGAATGTATCCGGCGACGTTGCGATTGTGATAACCGGTCAGGTCGGCGTTGAACGGCACGATCTCGCAGTACACATGGGCCTCGCGCACGCGCCGGGCAATCAATTGCGTGTATTGCGACCCGAAATCGAGTATCAGAATCATTTCATGGGCGCGCGTTGCCGAAGTCATACGCCGGGTCCCTTCTCCTGTTGGCCGGTTACTATCGTGTCCCGCTTGTAGAAATCGTTCGTGCCGGGGCGGTCATCGAGATAATGCAGTCCCCGCGACTCCCGCCGCCAGAGCGCCGAGCGGATAATCAGTTCCGCCACCGTCGCCAGGTTCCGCAGTTCCAGTATGTTGTAGGTCGCCGGCGTGGCGAAATAGTACTGCTCGATCGCGTGGCGAATCTGCATCACCTTTTCGAGCGCCAGCGACAGTCGGTCCTCGGTGCGGACGATGCCCACGAAGTCCGACATGATCCGCCTGAGCACCCGGCGGTCGTGCGCGATCAGGATTTTTTCCCTCGGATAGGAGAGCGATGAATACAGCGAGTTCTCGACCGGCACGTGCTCGGGGAAGTGAATATTCCGGTAATACGCCACGGATTCCTGGGAGGCCTGCGCCGCCATGACGACCGCTTCGAGCAGGGAGTTCGACGCCAGCCGGTTGGCGCCGTGCAATCCCGTCATCGCCACCTCACCCGCGACGTACAGTCCCGGAAGCGCGGTTTCCCCGGCGACCGAGGACATGACGCCGCCGCAGGCATAGTGTGCCGCCGGAACGACCGGCACCGGCCGTTTGGTGATGTCAAAACCGTGCGCCAGACACTGCTGATAGATATTCGGAAACCGATTCTTGATGAACTCCGCGTCGAGGTGGCTGACATCGAGATACACGTATTCTTCGCCGCTGGCTTTCAGCTCCTTGTCGATCACTCTGGCGACCACATCGCGCGGCGCGAGGTCTTTCAGCTCGTGCGCCGTCTCCATGATAAATCGCCCGTCCACCGAGCGCAGCCGCCCGCCTTCGCCGCGCACCGCCTCGGAAATCAGGAACGGCTCCCGCCCCGGCGCGTACAGGGTGGTCGGATGAAACTGAATGAACTCGAGATTGGCTATCGGGATCCCGGCCCGCCATGCAATGGCGACGCCGTCACCGGTGGCGATTTCCGGATTCGAGGTATGAAAGTAGACCTGCCCGAGACCGCCGGTCGCGAGCATGGTGACCGGCGTATAGAAGGCGGAAAAAACCCGATGCCGCTCTTCGAAGACGAACGCTCCCGCGCAGCAGCGCGTGCCGCCGGAATCGTACTTCATCAGATCGAGCACCATGTGATCGCGATAGATATGGATCGTATCCGATTTGGAGCGGCAGGCCGCGAGCAGCGCCCGCTCGATTTCCGCCCCGGTCAGGTCCGATGCATGCGCCACGCGATTGGCGGAATGCCCGCCCTCGCGCCCGAGGTCAAACCGGTCACCGGTCTTGGTGAACTGCACACCGTAGGCGATCAGTTCCTCGACCGCTTTCGGACCGAACTCGACAATCTGCTCGACCACCTCGGGCCGGCAGAGGCCGCACCCGACCCGGATCGTGTCGGCGATGTGTGCCTGGAAGGAATCNGTCTCGGAGAGCACCGCGGCAATGCCGCCCTGCGCGCGGTTGGTGTTGGTCGCGGTCTCGGCGTTCTTGGTGACGAGNGCTATTTTGGCTTTGGGCGCCAGTTCCGACACCTTCAGGGCATAAAACAGGCCCGCGATACCGCTGCCGATAACGAGGAAATCGTAACGATGATCCATTACTTGTCCTGCCCTGTCTTCACGATCTGCGCCAGTGTGTTCATGAACTGCTCCGCCGACGGCTGCAGTTCGACCTCCAGTTCAAGATAATAACTTTCCCGTCCGAAATCAAAATGGCCCATCTTCACCCAGTCTTTGCCCGTCGTCAGGATACACTCGGAACCGAAGCGGTCCGCCATACTCTTGATCCGGTACAGCAGCGGGCGGTTGTAGCGCTGGTGGTCGGCCAGCTCGAGCGCGAAATCAAGCTTCCGCACCATCGGTCGAACCTGCCGGAGCAGCGATTCGAAACTCGCGATTCCCGCAAACAGAAACGCCGACCGAACCTGCAGCAGTTTGATCGCATAACGCCCGTCCGACGACACGAGTTCAGAGATTTTGAAGCTTGAACTGATCACCTCGGCCTGAGGACAGAATCGCGAGAGCAATTCGCGGAAATTGGGAATGCCGGGCTCGAGGTCGGTGCGGGTGAGCACGATCGCGTGCGCCCGGCCGAGCGCGGAAAGCGGCTCGCGCAGGATGCCGTAGGGAAACGGGCGAAGCAGCCGCTCCTC
>PQAP01000154.1 GCA_003105265.1 candidate division GN15 bacterium
AAGCAGGTTCACGTCGACAGTCCTCTGCCGATACCGAAACGGTACTGGAACAATACCATTCACTACCTGGGTATAGCCGAGGAAACCACGTGGTCCGGCCTCACTAAAGAACAACTGAATACGATTGTCGCCGAATTGAAGGATGCTCGGTTCGAGGTTTCCGGCAAAGGAATATTCAAAGAGGAATTTGTCACCTGCGGCGGCGTGAGTTTGAAGGAGATCGATTTCAAAAGAATGCAGAGTATCCTTCGCCCTGGACTCTACTTCGCAGGTGAAGTCCTCGATATCGACGGCCTCACCGGCGGGTTCAACTTGCAGGCGGCCTGGAGTACCGGCTGGATTGCCGGCAATGCAATGGCAGAATAAGCGGCGAACCGTCGCACATTGCGACCGCTGTTATTTCTTCCTGGAAATCCCGATCACATTCGGAATCGGGTACGCAATGGCATTGTCCGAGCCGGAACCGATCCCGAAACTTCCCAGTCTTTCTATCTCAAACTCCTTGTCCTTGAGATACAGTTGCGCCTCGGCTCCCCCCTCGAGATGCTGCGCCGTCACCACGCCAATCGGCAGCGACAGGAGCAGTTCATTGAAATCGTGCATCGGCAGCGCCCGCCCGCAATGGATAAGCAGCGCCCGACCTTTATCGTCTTCGCCGAGAGCGACCTCCGTCCACTGCCGATCCTGCTGCGACCACTTATTCTCCCCCGGTCTGGCGATCAGCCGCATGTTCTGGCAGACGGTTTCGTAATCGCGCGTGATGTCGGCCACGCTGTCGCGATCGAGATCGAAGATCCTGAACGGCGCGAGCCCATCCCTTTTCGGCCCGAACGCCACCGCCGACAGGTAGCTCCTGACCCGGCCTGAAATAACCTGTCCTCCGATATTGACATACCCGACATGCGTCGTGTAATCCTGCTGAAACATGCCGGCGTTCACCGCTGCGACCAGGTGGTATTTCTCACACCATTGCCGGGCGGTCAGATTCTCATTGTCCTCGGTCCGACTGCGGCACATCAGTTTGAACTCCCACTTGTCCGGATCGATACGAACGATAGTGAGTGCGGAATCCGTCACGACCGATTCCGTCGTGACCGCGAAGCAGGCAATGTCAAGACCACTGTCGAGTTGTCGCCAGATTGCGGGTTCATCCGCTCGCGCTCCACCAATAATTGCGACTGCCGACAGAGTCAGAATGAGAGCAAGAATGTACCGCGACTTACCGCTGCTCATATTGTAGTCAATATAGCTCAGATTTTCCCCGAATACACGCAAATTGATCGATCAGCATGCCGGATTGCCAGGACATTCATTGTCCCGTTCGAGCGCCCGACCCGTTCAGTCCATTTGTTGCAAAATCTGCTCGGCGATCGACTTATAATCGCCGCCGAAATGGTGACCGCCCTTCAGTTGAATGACCGTCACTTTCGTGGTGTCAAGCTGCGGACATAAGCTGCCGGATTCATCCTCGCCGTAGAAGCACAGCGTACGGATTCCACTCAGTTTGTCCATCTCCGGCTTGACCGGCAGTTCTTCAGGATGCGAATCGCTGCTGATGAGATCAAGAACGTGAAACTTGAAGTCAACTTCGCCCTCGAGACCGAGCAGCGCCAGAATCCGGATGCGCGACTGCAGCGCCGGCGCCAGACGATTAACCATGAACGGGGCGACATCGGCACCACGAGAATAACCGACCACCACCACTTCCGACTTGTTCCAGGTCTGAAGATAGTGCTTGATGATTCTCGCCAGGTCGACGCCGGACTCGTCGGGCGTTTTGCGCGACCAGAAATACCGAAGCGAGTTGAGCCCGACCACGCGGATCCCCTGTGTCGAAAAGTACTCGCCGATTTGCCGGTCGATGCTCGCCCAGCCGCCGTCACCGGAGAGGATGAGCGCAAAATAGTCTTTCTCCGGCCCCTTGACCGGCACTTCGACAAGAGGGAGGTCCTTGAGCGAATCCGGCCCTGCGACCGTCACCGCAATACTCGTATCTTCAGAGAATATCGAAGCCACCGCTTCCCGGAATTGCGGCGCCCAGTTGCGCTGGACGGAGAACCCGTGGCCGACGTGGGGTAGTCTTACGACTTTCCCTCGCGGAACTTGCCCGACGAACGAATCGACAAATGCCGGACTGCACACCTCGTCAATCAGTCCCTGAAACGCAACCCACGGCTGTTCGAGTGTCTTGGCCGGAAGAAAGCTGTACCCTTTGCCTTTCGGGCCGGGTCCAAACTGCAGGCCATTCCCCTTACAAAACGGTTTGGTCAGCGGCAGGTCGGGACAGAATCCCATGCTTATAGCACCCGCGAACGTGTTTGGCGGCGCCTGCACAAGCAGCGCGTACACCAGCGTGGCGCCGGAGCTGTATCCAACCAGCACCGGCTGCTTGTAATCGGGAAATCCGAGCTTCTGCTGTACGTACTGGCTGAGCGCTTCAAAGTCCGCAGCCGGATAAGAGCATTTGTCGGGAGCGGCCTCGAGCTGATTCAGATAGTGCGTGATGTCAATGCCCACGACGAGCGCATTTTGTTCGGCAATCATCCGTGCCATGTCAATGACGCCGAGATTCCAGCCACCATCGCCGGATACGAACAGGACGATACGGGCCGGGTGCGGCGCGGTTCGATAGAGGGTAATCGTGCCGAACCTGCCAAACTGCATTTGCTCCCCGGGCTGTTTTGGAGTATCCGCGAAAGATGTGAAAGTCAACAACAGCGTCAGCAGGAAAGAACGTATGAACATCATCGAGCGACCACTCCTTTGGCCCCCCCGGAAATGAGGGTGCCGAGATTAGCCAGGATCCGGAACAAAGAAACGCCACCCGGCGACGCCAGATACCGTGGTGTCCAGACCGGATGGAACTTCTCTTTATACCGCCGAAGTCCCTGGAAGTTGTAGAAATACTCACCGTATCGATAGACGAGAGCTCCCAGGCGATGCCAGAGCGGCGCCGGTCCGCGGTTGTCCAGCCCGGAGAACGGCGCCATGCCCATATTGAACCACTGGTATCCCTGTTGCTTTCCCCAGAGCATCAATTCGATGAAGAGGAAATCCATCACGCCGCCATGGGCCTCGGGCGTGTGCCGCATCAAATCGATGGAAAGCTCCTCTTTGCCGCCGCCCGGCCAGATGTTGGCGAAAGCGACAATTCGTCCGTTTTGCCGAACGATGGCATGGGGGAATCGGCCGAGATACCGCTCATCGAAATACCCCAGCGAGAAACGTTTCTCGCGGACGTTCTTCAGTTGCAGCCACTGGTCGGAAATGGACCGGAATTCCGGCAGGTAACGAGAGACTTCCGCCTGCGGAATGATCTCGAACGAACACCCCTCGCTTTCCGGCTTGCGATGCCAGTGCCGCATCGGCTTGGCCTCATGCCCCTCGAGCGTGAAGTGCGTAAGATTGATCCTTGCCTCCTCACCCAGTTTGGTCAAGCTCAGCCCCATATCCAGGTAACACGGCAGATTAGCCGGATCGACCTGATAGAACACCGTCCACCCGCCGTTGCGATCGGCGAGCGTGTGAAATTGCCAGACCAGGTCCCGGCACTCGGCAGGAATACCGATCGGATCCCCCATGGCCACCCAGCTCCGGCCTTCTACTCCGTACATGAGGAACGATTTGCCGCTCTGGCTCACAATCAGTGTCTTGTCCCCAAGCAGCGCCAGGTTGGCTTCGGTTTCACGAGCCGATGCGATCACCGGAAGGAGGCGATCGAGGTCTTCACCGGTCGGCAGGGTCGGCTCATGCGGGTGGGGTCGCATCAGGCGAAGCACCGCGAAGGCGCTCAGCGCGACGAGCGCACCGACCAGGGCGCGCAGGGACCGAGGCGCGTTCTCTACAAGAGCAAATCGCCACCACAGGTCGTTGGAATAATCGACATGCTTGTATGAGAAGAAGGTCAGCCACGCGACAGTGATCAGCACCAGCGCGACCGACGCCAGCCACATCGGGTTGAGCGGTTCGCTGAACAGTGAGGATTTCCGATAGAACAGCCCTCGCGACGGTACCAGCAGCACCAGTATGATCGCCAGCACCAGCGCCTCTTCGTAATCGCCGCCTTTGGCCAGCGATACCACGATGCCGATGGCGAGAAAGAGGACGGACAGTACCCAGGCGCCATCGACTCGCCGCTGCAGGCCGCGGGAAATGATCAGGAGTCCGATACCGATCAGACTGTTGATAAAGTGCGAGGCCTCAATAAATGCGAGCGGCAGGAAGTCGTACAGCCATTTCAGGCGCGCGGTCAATGCCGGGGTAGCGCCCGAAACCAGCAGGACGGCGCCGCACAGGAAAGTAAAGAACGCCAGCACCTGCGGCGCAATTGGGCCGATCCATTGGCCGATCGGTGCCGACAGCCGTCGGACAAACGCGCGATGCCGCGCTGCCTCGTAGCTGCCCAGCGAGAGCGCCGCGATCCCGAGCGGAATCAGATAATAAACGACGCGATACACCAGCACCGAGCCGAGCACCACCGGGGCCGGCAGATACGGCTGCAACAGAAGCACGCAAACCGATTCAAACACGCCCAACCCGCCCGGCACATTGCTGCTCAATCCGGCAAGCTGGGCAACGAGGAAAACTCCGAGGACATCGTCGAATCCCAGTCCCGGGGCATCCGGGAGCAGCACATAGAGAGCCGCTGCTGCTACGCACCAGTCAAATGACGAGACAATGATCTGGGCGGCGGTGATGCGCGGTTTCGGCAGCGCAATTTCCATGCCCCGGATCGTCAGCGGGCTCTTTCGGGTGAAATTGAAAACGACATACCCGACCAACGCGATCAGGAAGATGAGGCCGATCACAAACGTGCTGTGAACCGGCATATGAATCTGGTCGGGGAGGTTAATCTGTCCCGAGAGCAGGATGACTGCGGCCAGAGCGGAATAGCCCAGCCAGAACGTCACCACGCTGAATCCGACCAACTGCGCGATTTCGAGCGCCGTCACCCCCCACGCCGAATAGAGCCGGTATCGAATCGAGCCCCCCGTAAAGAGCGAGAATCCCAGATTGTGGCTGACTGAGTACGTGGTGAACGCCGTGAACACCACCTTCCAGTACGTCAGCGAACGTCCCAGATAGCGGAAGCCGAGCCAGTCATAACAGGTCAGGGCAAAGTAGCTCAATAGCGTGAAACCGAGAGCGAGCAGAATACGTCCGGCCGGCACCTGGTGCACGCTGGCCATGACGTCGCGGAGATGATGGGCGCTGAGCGCCCGCGATAGTATCCACAGCGCGGCAATGAAGAGCCCAATGCCGAGCAGGGAACCGAGTATTTCTGCAGTCCGCTTTGCCATTGAGTGCGAGTTCACCGCCTCCGACCTGATCGGCGTCCGATGTGGCGGGTCGGTACACGCATACAAAGCCGTCGTTCGGAGGATCGGTCACCTGAATACTAGGCGGCGCTCTTGTTACCGTCAACCTTAAACGCGGACTGGCTGTCCTCCAGAAATTCCGGTTATTGTCGATACATATATACAGTTTTCCCAAACGAACGCACCTCGCCGCAGGTGATATCCGTCAAGGAGGATTAGATGCAGGAGAACCAGCGAACTATCCGCCCGGCTCTGGCCGTGATCGTGCTGATCTGCTTCTTTATGCCGTTTCTCAAGATCAGTTGCGGGGGGCAACCCATCGCTTCGATTACCGGCATTGACCTGGCTATGGGCAAGAAGATCGAGCCGCCAAACCCGTTCGGCAATACACCCGGAGGCACTGCCGACAGGTACCGGTCCGACCAGTCGGCCAATACGGGGCAAACCGGCGAGGATCAGTTGCAGTTCAATAATCCGTCTGATTCGACTCAGCAGTTTGCTTCCAGTGATTCAGACAATCCGTTTGGCTCCGGCACCGGCGAAGCCAAGATCGATCCCCAGCCCGTGGCGGCGGTGTCGCTCGGTCTGGCCGTGATTGCTCTGCTTGGCGCGCTCGGCGCGAGCCGACGGGCGATGCTGTTCTCGGCTGTTGCCGCAGCAATCTCCGCCATACTTCTGTTCATCCTCAAGTCGAACATGAGCGGCGACATCCCGCCGCAGATGGCGGCTGTGCTGGCCTTTGAATGGACCTGGAGCTACTGGGTCGCTTTGCTTGGCTCGGCCGGATTGGCGTTATTTACGGCCAAATTGCTGATGCAGAAAGAAGAGACGCGACAGGCCCCTCGCCTGATCATTCAAACCTATTCGGAGAAACCGCCCTCCGAAACGGTCAAACACTGATCCCATACTCTCCGATTGATACCCATAGTCAAGAACCCCGGCCAACGGCCGGGGTTCTGCATGTTGAAGGCATAGTGCTCTCTGCTATCGGCGATCACGGACAGTTTGGCGGAATATATCCGGCTCCGGTCAGGTAACTGATCAGACCGGTAAGATCGCTCAAGTCGACAATCCCCGCACCGTTGACGTTCGCCGCCTCCGGGCAGGGCAGAACATAGCCGGCACCGGTGAGATAACTAATCAAGCCAGTGAGGTCGGAGATATCAATGATGCCCGCCTGATTCACGTTTCCGCGCATACCGACACAACAGGATACGACCGCTGCAGAATACACCCAAACATCGCGCGCGGCATTTGTCCACTGACTGCCGATCATGTCCCAGTCCTCGGTCAGCGCCAGAACTCTGTTGCCGTCGGTATCATAGCTGTACTGGGTCCGGGAGACCGAATTGGCGAGGACATTCACCGTCACCTTTTCGGTCATCTGGCCACCGGCGTATTTCATGGTATCGTTGGTGATCGCCATCCACATCACCGTAAACCAGGTTGACGTCACATCCAGAATTTGCTGATGAGAACCATCGTAAGCGTAGTCGTGCTTCGTCATATTCACCCAGGCATCGGACTGCCAGATTTGATCCACGCTTTCCGTCTCGTCCCCGGAGCCGTTGTAGGTGGAAGTGGTCAAGCTCTGGTTGACCCAGGCGTCGGACTGCCACGTCTGCCCCAAAAGCTGGGTGAGGTGGCCGCTGACATCGTACGTATATGTAGATAAACCCCAATTCACCCAGTTTCCCGATGACCACATTTCGGTTAATGCTGTCGCGACACGTCCGCCGGTGTAGGTGAAGGTAACTATGGTCCCGTTGGTCCACTGGCTGCCGCTCCAATCCTGACTCACGATCTGCGAAAGATTGCCGCTTCCGTCGTAAGTGTAGGTGGACACCGACTGATAGACCCAGGCATTCGATTGCCATTGCTCCATCGTGTCCGTGCTGAGTCGTCCGTTACCGTCATAGGTACTGAGTGTCTGAAAGTAGTTGATCCACTCGCTACCCGTAAAGGTCTGGTACACCTGGCTCGTCTGATGATTGCCCGCATCATAGCCGTAGGTCGTCCGGGATGAGCCGGTCCATTGACTCCCGTCCCAGACGTAACTGGTGTCCGACCGCAACAAGCTCGCCGCCACTAATCCGGCCTGAGTGTAAGCGGTCGCCAGTGCAGACGGGTCCGTGACGCGCGTCTCAGCCGAGGTCAACGCCATGACCATCAGTTGCTGTTGTTGCGGATGGTTCTTCAAGAATGTCAGTGCCTGTCGGTACCGAAGCGCACTCCGGAGCAGTTCGGGCTGCACGTCAACGGTCGCCGTCATCGCCGTCGACCAGAGCAACCCGATCGCAATTGCTGCCGATACCAATCCTTGTCTCATAATGGATAACCTTTCCACCGACTGGCATCAGGCACCGGCGGTATCACGCGCGGCGTGATGCTCTGATAAATCACCGGTAGCTGCTGTCGGTACTTCGGGCCGGCTCAGCCGGCCTCGTCCTATGATTCTGACTAATCTCTGGTAAGCCCGGATTCGGTTGAATTATACACTCGATTGACCGGGCCACTGGAATCAAAATTAAATAGACCGTTTTTGCAACACACGATTACAAGAACGGCATTTAATCACGAGTACGCGTTTAGCCGACAGTTGTTTCCCTCGGTGACAACAATATCAGCCGCCCCGTGCGCTGAGGGCCCGACCAAGAGACGTATCAGTTTGTGCCGCATAAGAATAGACGAATCGAAAGATCGCGGACTGAGCTACTCCCAGCGCCTGCACCAGCTCAACCGGGCACTCGCATGAGACGAAACCTGATACGCATACATAAGTCATTTCCTGCCGAATAGCCCATGAAAGTTTGCCCATCTCAGTGGACTGCCGGTGTTATAATCAATAATTGTCTGAAACAGATCTTCTCGCCGATGACGACGCGATAGCAATGGAGGCCGCATGGAACAGAAAGTAATCGTGATCACGGGCGCCAGCAGCGGTATCGGTGCGGCGCTCGCCCGTCACCTGGGCAATCGGGGTCATTCGCTGGTGTTGGCCTCGCGTCGTGAGAAGGAACTTCGCGAAGTGGCCGCCATGTCGAGCCCGGACGCCGTGGCTGTGGCGTGCGATGTGACGCGACGACGCGATGTCGAGCAGCTTCGGAATCGTGCCCTGCAATCGTTCGGGCATGTCGACATCTGGGTCAACAACGCCGGACGCGGGATCGTGCGCAGAGTCATGGAACTGACCGATGAAGATCTCGATGCTATGATCAACGTAAATCTGAAGTCGGCGCTGTACGGTACGCAGACAATCATTCCGCATTTTCAGCAGCGCGGGCACGGTCACCTGATCAATGTGTCGTCGTTTCTCGGCCGCGTGCCGATGGTCGCAATTCGCTCGGCATACAATGCGGCAAAAGCCGGACTGAACGCCCTGACTGCAAATCTGCGTGTTGAATTGTCCGGCACCTTTCCCNATATCCATGTATCGCTGGTGATGCCNGGNCTGGTNTCCACCGATTTNNGCAGAAACGCGCTCTGGGCNNCCTCNCANGGGNATGTNCCCACCANNACNCCACAGGCGCAAACTCCCGAGCAGGTCGCCGAAACGATTGCCGATTTAATGGAGCATCCCCGGCCGGAGCTATACACAAACCCGCTGTCGTACGGGATCGTTAAACGGTATTATGANGATGTCGGAGCATTCGAGCAGGCCATGCAGCATGGTTGATGGCACCAGTCGAGCCGGTCTGCCTGTGTGGGTCGACTGTTACTTGCGATAGCGGCGCACCCGGACGACTTCGAGTTTTTCGCGGCTCTGGTTCTGGCGGAAATCGTCGGCTTCGCCCCATTCGCCATTGTGATTCATCAAGCGGAGCACGACCTGCTGCAGAATCCTGCGGTTGTCGTGCGATATCTCCCCTATTTCCAGCCCGTTCTCCCAGAGATCGGACCGCCTTTCGAAACTGCTCCACCGGCACTCCGCGGTGAGCGTCAAATGCTCACAGCCGAACGCTCGCGACGGCAGTTTAATCCTCACGTCAAACGGCCGGCCAATCGCGAGCGATTGCGTGCTCATCACCATGAGCCCTTTGGGACTGACATTGATAATCCGGCCGAGCACCTGTCCGGAATGACTGTCGGTCACCAACAGGTAATCGCTGGCCCGGCGTCGCGTGTACTTGCGGCCGTCCTTCATTGTTGCCCTCGTGGTTCAGCGCGTTTACGGCGACTATGCATATTCTTTTCTATGTATCGGAAGACCCGGAAAACTGCCTTAATCGGTATCAGAAGCGCAGCGACAGACAGCTCAGCCCGCCGTCAAGCTTCCGAAATTCGCTGACATCGAGAGCGACCACATCGTATCCCGCGTTGCTGATCGCTTTCTCCGTTTTCGGAAACCCCGCGGCGACCAGCACCCTGCCGTTTATCCACAAGCTGTTGGCTGCATACATCTCATCATCATCGACCGGAATCAGCTGGAAGGAGGAAAATTCCCGGCGCCGCCTGAACTCACCCGCTACCGCCATCGTGTGATTCTCCAGATACGAAACGCCCGACTTCAAGTGCAGCATATGGTCAAGCGGCACCGTCGAGCCGCTCAGGCCATGCGATTCGAGAATTGATATGATCTGGTCCGCCCCGCTCAGATTGGTGCGCCCGGACAACCCGATATAGTAGTGATCCCCGACCATCATGATATCCCCCGCATCTGCCGTACCCGGCGCCTCGACCCGCTCGACCGCCGTGAAATGCTCCCTCACTACCTTCTCCACTTCGGCCGTTTCCCCTCGTCTGGTCGGCGCCCCGGGCCGCATGATGATGGCACCACGGGGTGTAAGCAGTGCGGTATCCTCAACGAAAGTGGCGTCGGGGTGCTCGTTATCCGCCGGCATGGCGGTCACTCTCACTCCGCACCCGGTCAACGCCTCGACATACGCCCGGTGTTGTCTCAGCGCCAGATCGTAATCCGGGACTCCGAGATTGGCGGACGTTATGCCGTGGACCAGCGATGGCCCTGGTTCTCTGACTATTGCGCGCAAAAATCTCATTCGAAAATCACCTGGCATTTCCGTCTCACAAAAGTAAATGTGCGGCCGAGCTCAACGGGCGCAAGCTAAATATCCGCCCCTTCAGGCCAAGAGTGGAGATCAAAGACCCATTCTCCCGCACCGCCCGACGGAAAGGCCGACCGCACTGTGACCGGCCCCGCCCGTACGTGATCGTAACCCCTTGTCCGACAACGACAAACGTACACCTGTGTGCCACAATATTCCGTCTTTTCATGACTCGTCGTATTTCCTATACTTGGCTCCATGGCTCAATTTACGTACAGGGATGTACGATCCGATCGCGACCTTTCGGTTGCTCCGCCCCGACATTGGTGGGATTGGATCTTCCGGCTGCGGATCGAAGAGTTCCTCGCTCTCGTATTCTTCGCCCCGATGGTCTATCTAACTCTGAAGGCCTTCTTCTTCTATTACAGTCAGGGGATCTACTACCGCAAATTTGTCGGCGATGTCGAGCGGGCTTGCGCTGTCGTTATCGTGGCTGCACTGGCGATATGGATCGCAAAATACCGCCCGCGCTGGACCGTATTGCGCGACGCGCTCCCCTTTGCCTACTGCGTGGCCATCTACACGAATTTGCATGACACGATACACTTCGCCAACCCGCACGATATTCATAACGCGCTTATCGCTTTCGACGGCTGGCTGTTCGGGGTGCAACCCTGCATCTGGGCCCAGCAGTTTGTCCGGCCGTGGCTGACGGAGATTTTGTCGCTGTGCTACATGTCGTTCTTCATCTGGAGCCCGCTGGTGGCGAGCGTCCTGTACTTCCGGAAGCGCAAGACCGAGTTTCGCTATACGATGGCGTCCGTCATCCTGTGCTTCTACTTCGGATATATTCTGTACGTGTTGTTCCCCGCCGTCCCGCCGCGGATCATGTTGCAGCATCAGCTGACGGCCCAGTTCAACGGCACGCCGATCGCCGATGCCGCCCTGAAGGTGGTCAATACGCTGCCCGGCGATTCCCGCGCCGCGTTTCCGTCGCTCCATGCGGCGATCACGCTGTTGTCGGTTCTGTTCGCCTGGAAGTATCTGCGTACCTTGTTCTGGGTGATCCTGCCGTTCTGCGTCGGCCTGTGGGTATCCACCATCTATCTCTGTCATCACTATTTTCTGGATCTGGTGGCCGGGTTTATTTTGGGTATATTGGCTTTTGTGTACGGCCCGCGCATCGAAGCGTGGTGGCAATCGCGTCGCCCGGTTGGACCGTGAGGCAGACTATTGGCGGACTTCGGGCAGATTCTGAGTTGCAAGAGACGGAATCACATCGATAACAGAAAAGTGCTGTTATGCTCAGGCAGACCGACAAGCGCACAGTAAAAACCAATTCCCCGCAACTTCGCCTGTCGACTAACCGGGGTCTCATTCCGGACCGCGTCACCCGGCTCTACTACCGCAGTGTGGAGCCGCTCGTCGCCTTCCTGATTGCCCGCGATGTCAATCCCAACTGGCTTTCC
>PQAP01000155.1:0-4101 GCA_003105265.1 candidate division GN15 bacterium
ATGATGTCCTTGACCTGCTTCTGCGCTCCTTCCCCCTGCCGGGTGATCAGCCGCATCGTCACCTTCAGCGGCGCGGCAAACGTCATATTCCGCTCGCGGCATTCGTCGATACTGTAGCGCGTCGGCCCGAGATAGAAATTGACGTATTCGAGCGAGTAATTCTCGTGAATATCGGTAACAGGAAACACATCGGCGAAAATCTGGTGCAGACCGCGCATCGCCCGTTTCGACGGCGGCACGTGCGCCTGCAGAAAGTCCTCGTACGACTTGATCTGGACTTCCAGAAAGTTGGGCATTTCGGCGGCGTCCGGTATGGACGCATAGGTTTTGCGGGTGATCAATCCTGATCGGGCCAAAATGGTACCCTCCTATAGACAGACTAAGTCCCGGGCAGACGAGATACGCTCATCCGGGACTACTGCCGGTACTAAAATGTTCAAACGCTCTGGTGATCCTGCCATCTATTTCATTGGATTCCCTGCTTATGCTTTCGCCGGGGGAACCTTCATGTACAGTCAATCAACCATGTCAAAGAACGGGATTCGGGAATGTAATGATCCTTCTATCCTGCGACTCGTTAAACCGGCCGGAGACGCGACGGTTCCCGGCCGGTCGCACTTCTCAGCTACTTGATTTCGATGGACGCGCCGACCTCTTCGAGTTTCGCCTTGGCCGCATCGGCTTCCTGGCGAGACACGCCTTCCTTCACCTTGGCCGGGGCGCCATCGACGAGGTCTTTGGCTTCCTTGAGACCAAGGGAGGTCAGTTCGCGCACGACTTTGATGACCTGAATCTTCTTGTCGCCGGCGCCGACCAGCATGACCGTAAACTCGGTCTGCTCTTCAGCTTTGCCGCCGCCTGCGGCTGCGCCGCCGGCCGGACCGGCCATCATCACGGGAGCAGCCGCGGTCACACCGAACTTACTCTGAATGGCTTTGGACAGATCAGCCAGATCCATTGCGGACAGACCGGCGATCTTGTCAACGATTTCATCAACTACTGGATTTGCCACTGCGATATCCTCTCTACATTATTCAAACAATTGTTTCTTCACACTCTATTCGACCTTCGCCGATCCCAAACGGTGAGACGATACCGTTTAGAAGCATGGGCCGGGCTCGGTCGTAATCGCCTCGTACTTTTTCTCAGGCCGCCCCTTTTTGCTTGTCCGCCAGGGCATCGACCGTCCTGATCAGCTCGCTGAAGACGGCTTCAACCGAGCTCACCAGACTGGTCAGCGGCGACTCAACCGCCGCCACCAATTGCGACAGCAGGATTTCACGCGACGGCAAATCCGCCAGCCGCCCGATTTCGGCCGCTCCGTGAATCTCATTGTCCAGCACGAACACTTTGATCCGCGGGAGCTGTTTCTCCTTGAACGAGTCGTTCAGAATCTTGGCGGCTGCGGCGGCATCCTTAAGCGCGAACGCAATCGCGGTCGGCCCCTTCAAATGCTCGTCGATCGCCGGCATGCCCGCCTCGCGCGCCGCGATCTTGAACAGCGTGTTCTTCGCCACCACGTACTTGACATCGTTTTCGCGGAGGTTCTTCCGAAGCACGCTGATGTCGGCAACATTCAGCCCCTGATAATCGGTGACGAAAAAGGAGCCGGCCGACTGAAAGACCTCTTTCAGTTCCGCTACAGTCGTAATCTTTTCCGGTTTCGGCATGTTTCTGCTCCTTCTCGTTTATTTCTTCAGGGCCGCCGACAGTTCGCTGAAGTCCAGTTTCACGCCCGGACTCATGGTCGTACAGATCGACGCCGACAGGACATAGGTTCCCTTCGCGGACGCCGGCTTGGCGCGCATGATGGCATCCATGAAGGCATGTACGTTTTCAACCAGCTGCGCCTCGCCGAACGAGATCTTGCCGACCCGCACGGCGATATTGGACTGGCGGTCGATACGAAACTCGATACGTCCGCCGCGAAGCTCTTTTACGGCGCGCGTGATATCCATGGTGACTGTCCCGGTCTTGGGATTCGGCATCAGGCCGCGCGGCCCGAGAATCTTGCCCAGCTGACCGAGAATACGCATCATGTCAGGCGTGGCGACTGCGACATCGAAGTCGGTCCATCCGCCTTTGATCTTTTCCGCGAGATCTTCGGCGCCGACAAAATCGGCCCCGGCTGCGGTGGCCTCGGCCGCTTTGTCGCCTTGCGCGAACACGGCTACCCGGACCGTTTTACCGGTGCCGTTCGGCAGCGCGACCGTGCCGCGGACCATCTGGTCGGCATGCTTGGGATCGACTCCCAACCGTACCGACACTTCGACCGTCTCATCGAATTTGGCGAATTTGTTCTCTTTGAGAATCTTGACCGCATCTGCCAGCGGATACCGCTTGCGGCGATCAATCTTCTCTCGGAAAGAGAGATACTTCTTTGAATGTTTCATATGCTCCTATTCTCCCTGCGGCGACCCTGCGGATCGTCCAGGTGCTAACGAACGTCAACCGTGCGGTTGCTATCCCTGTATTTCAATGCCCATCGAGCGGGCGGTTCCTTCGACCATCTTGATTGCGGCTTCCAGCGAGGCCGCGTTCAGATCCGCCATCTTATTCTTCGCGATTTCCTGAACTTGGGCGTGCGTCACCCGACCCACCTTGTCCTTGTTCGGCACACTCGATCCCTTGGGAATCTTGGCGGCCATGCGCAAAAGCGTGGAAGCCGGCGGGGTCTTGGTGATAAACGTGAAGGACTTATCGGAGTAAACGGTGATGATAACCGGCGTCAAAATACCGTTGCCGCCCTGCGTCTTGGCGTTGAACGCCTTGCAGAACTCCATGATATTGACTCCGCGCTGGCCGAGCGCCGGTCCAACCGGCGGCGCCGGGTTGGCCTGACCCGCGGGAATCTGCAATTTTACCAGTGCTGCGATCTTCTTTGCCACGTGACTCTATTCCTTAATTCGATTCGTACTTGCTATCAACCTTTGCCCTTGACGAGCTCAATCTGCAGGTAATCCAATTCCACCGGCGTCGGCCGGCCGAATATCGATACCATCACTTTCACTTTGCGCCGTTCCAGATTCACTTCACTGACCGTGCCGCTGAAGTCCATGAACGGGCCGTCCTTTACCTTTACCGGATCGCCTGCCTGGAACGGAAGGTCCGCTGCTTCCTCGGTACGACTGCGGTCGATCTGGCCGACTATCCGCTCGACTTCTTCCTGCCGCAGAGCTTTCGGCTTGCCGCCGACGCCCACGAAACTCGTAATTCCCGGCGTGTTGGTAACGAGGTTTTCCGTCTCCTTGTCGAGTTCCATCTCGATCAGGATGTAGCTGGGGAGAAACTTCTTGGTCGAGGTCGACCGTTTCCCCTGCTTCATCTCCGTCACCTGTTCGGTCGGGATCAACACCTGACCGAATTTCGCCTGCAGTCCGGCATTGACCACGGCCGATTCAAGATACCGCCGCGCCTTCTGCTCGTGACCGGAATAGGTGTGCGCGACATACCAGCGCAACGCCATTTAACCCCCCACTCCGCTGCCGAAAATCGCTTTGACCGCGTATACAAGTATCCGATCCACGATGCCGATGAATATCGCGACCACCAGCGAGACGACCACCACTACTATTGTGGAGCCGATTAACTCCTCACGGGTCGGCCAACTCATCTTGCGCAGTTCGGCCACCGTCTCTTTCAGGTACTTTTTTACTTTCTCAAGCATTGTATTCCAATCAAGTTTGGCAGGCCAGGAGGGATTCGAACCCCCAACTTCCGGTTTTGGAGACCGGCGCTCTACCAGTTCGAGCTACTGGCCTAAGTCCGATACTCCTGCTACCTGGTCTCCTTGTGCAGAGTATGCTTGTTGCAGGTCGGGCAGAATTTCTTGTATTCCACCCGCTCCGGATGCAACCGCTTGTTCTTGGTCAAGTCGTAGTTGCGGTTCTTGCATTCTCCGCAGGCCAATGTGATTCTATCTCGCGGCACTGTTCTATCACTCTCTTCTGAGCTTGCTTACTCGTTAATCTCGCCGATAACGCCGGCGCCTACCGTGCGGCCGCCCTCTCGAATAGCGAACCGCAACTCTTTCTCCATCGCGATCGGCGTGATCAACTCCACGTCCATCCGACAGTTGTCACCCGGCATCACCATCTCGAC
>PQAP01000155.1:4111-4731 GCA_003105265.1 candidate division GN15 bacterium
AACGTCACTACCCCCGTCACGTCCGTCGTCCGAAAGTAAAACTGCGGGCGATACCCGTTGAAAAACGGCGTGTGACGACCCCCCTCCTCCTTCGTCAATACGTACACCTCCGCCTTGAACTTCTTATGCGGCGTGATACTGCCCGGCTGCGCCAGCACCATCCCACGCTCCAAATCATCTTTGTCGATACCTCGAAGCAGCAACCCCACGTTGTCGCCCGCCTGCGCCTGATCCAACAGCTTCCGGAACATCTCTACACCCGTCACCACCGTCTTCCGCGTCTCTCGGATCCCCACCACTTCAACATCGTTCCCCACCTTGATCGTCCCACGCTCCACACGACCCGTCCCCACTGTCCCTCTCCCCGTTATCGAAAACACGTCCTCTACCGGCATCAAAAACGGCTTGTCCGTCTCACGCTTCGGCTCCGGTATGTACGTGTCGCACGCCTCCACCAGGTCCAATATCGGCTTGAATACCGGATCCTGAGGATTGAACGTCCCCGTCGCACCAGCCATCATCGCCTGCAACGCACTCCCCCGGATGATCGGTATATCGTCGCCCGGAAACTTGTATACGCTCAGCAGGTCCCGGACCTCCAACTCCACCAACTCCAGCAA
>PQAP01000156.1:0-12614 GCA_003105265.1 candidate division GN15 bacterium
AAGTGTCTGATCGACAAGGCCGATGTACTGAGGCGGCGCCATCATGATGATGTCGAACCGCTGCCGGGAGGCATGCAGCGCCGGGATGGCGGTGAAGACATCCTCGCGGCGGCAGGAGAGGTTATCAGCGATGCCGAGGGTTTTGGCCTGGCGATTGATCGCGTCGGCGAGTCGGCTCTCCTGTTCGACCCCCACCGCGAGCTTCGCCCCGCGCGAGACCGCTTCGAACAGATACGAGCCGGTGCCGCTGAAAAGATCGAGATAGGAACAGCCGTCGAGATACGGCATCAGGAAATCGAATATGGAGCGACGGAGTCGGGAGAGGGGCGGGCGCGTGATGCCGAGATCGGGAGCGGTGATGGTCCGGCCTTTGAGTGACCCGGCAATGATCGTGAACTCCATCTGGCGTACCGGCTTGTTGTCCATGGGCGGCATGGCGTTATGATACCACCGATATCGGCCTAAGAAAAGGCGTTTGAGTGGTCGATACCGGGAATATGGGCATTTTTGTTGTCTTGCCGCGAAACATCCGCTATGTAAGAAATGAGGATTCGTTGATGAGAGGTCGATCACACAAGCTCATTGATCTCGGGGATATTGAATCGGTTCTGAATACCCAGGGCTATTCGGCGGTCTGCGGTGTAGATGAGGCCGGGCGCGGCCCGCTGGCCGGCCCGGTGGTGGCAGCAGCGGTCATTCTGCCTAAAGGTGTGATGATCGAGGGGCTGGCTGATTCGAAGAAACTCTCGGCGGCCCGCCGCAGTGAGTTGTTCGACGAGATCGTTGGGCTGGACCTGCCGGGCGCGGTTGGCATCATCGACCACCTCACTATCGATACCATGAATATTCTGCGGGCTTCGCTCATGGCCATGCACAACGCCGTGCTCGAATTGAAAGTGACGCCGGATGTGTTGCTGGTGGACGGAACATTCACGATTCCCAATCTCGCGCAACCGCAGTACGCCATTGTCGAGGGGGACAACCGATGCCGGGCCATCATGGCGGCCTCGATCGTGGCCAAGGTCACGCGGGACCGGATCATGGACGAATACGAACGGCTCTACCCGGCGTTTTCGTTCAGTGTTCACAAGGGGTACCCGACCGCGCAGCACATGAAGGAGCTGGAAGAACACGGTCCCTGCGAGATACACCGCAAGACCTTCAGGCCGGTGGCGCGGCTGATTCAGGAGTATGCCCTCTTCTAAGAGAAAAGCCGGGGGGAGGGCAAGCCGGCTGTCGCGCGGACACGCGTATGAACGGGCCGCCGAGAAAATATTCCGCGATCAGGGATTCGACGTGCTGGAGCGGAACTGGCGAACAGGCCACAAGGAGATTGACCTGATTGTCCGAAGGCGGAATCTGCTCGTATTTGTCGAGGTAAAAAGCGCGCGCACCGCCTCGTTCGGGCATCCCGCGGAATGGGTGGACAAACGCAAAGTCGAAAATCTGACCACCGCGGCCCTAACCTATATACAGAAGAACGAGATCACCGACTGTGACCTGAGATTCGATGTGGTCGCGTTTGTATGCGGCAGGCCGGAGCATTACCCGGATGCCTTCGGCGTGGAGTGACAAGAGCGCGGCTTCACGCCGCCTCGCTCCAACTTCAATGGGAGCGCCCCAAAGCGAAAGCCGTTGCCGCGGCTACCGGCGTCGCTTATTCCTTCCTGTCTGACGTTTTGGCGTACGGCCAAAGGGCCTGGGGGGCGCCTCGGCGCGGACCTGCTCGGTCACAAAGGCCGGCAATCGACGCGGAAAACGGTCCAACGGGAGAGCGGGAACACTTCGGACTTTCAAGCCCCTTCGTACCAACCGCTCAATATCCCTGATATCGTTGCGCTGATCAAACGTAGCAAAGGAGATGGCGCGGCCGGCCATTCCGGCGCGCGCGGTGCGTCCGATACGATGTACGTAATCCTCGGTATTGGAAGGCAGGTCATAGTTTACGACCAACTCGATGCCGGTCACATCGATGCCGCGGGCGGCGATATCGGTGGCAATCAACACGCGGTATTTGCCGGACTTGAAACCATCAAGGGCGTCGCGTCGTTGCCCCAAGCTGCGGTTGGAGTGAATCTCTGCTGCGGCGTGCCCCATGTTGCGAACGTAACGGTTCAGCTTGTGCGCACTGTGCTTGGTGCGGGTGAAGACCAGCACGGACCCGTGACACTCCTTGAGCACAACTTCGAGAAGCTGGCTTTTCGCTTCCTTCTCGATGAAGTACACCTCCTGCGTCACGTTATCGGCGGTGGTTCCGGACGGAGCGATCTCGATATTTATCGGCAATCTCATGTGTTTGCGAGCAAGCCCGACAATTGCCGACGGCATCGTCGCGGAGAAGAGCATTGTCTGTCGATCGGTCGGCATGGCCGCGAGGATCTTATTGATCTGGGGTGCGAATCCCATATCAAGCATGCGGTCGGCTTCATCGAGGACGAGAATCTGAATGGCGGAGAAGTTCACGATGCGGTGTTCGAGAAAATCGACTAGCCGCCCCGGAGTGGCGATAATGACCCGTGGATTCTTTTCAAGAGCTCTTCGCTGCGGCCCTTCGGACGCACCGCCAATCAGTACCGCCGTGCGCAGGCCGAGCGCCCGCCCGACCCGCATTACTTCTGCATCGACTTGCAGAGCCAGTTCGCGTGTCGGCACAAGAACCAGCGCGCGTCCCTTGAGTTGAGCCAATCTCTGGATTATAGGAATGCCGAAGGCGAGCGTTTTGCCCGTGCCGGTCTGAGCGATGGCAATCAGGTCCTTCCCTTCCAAACCAACGGGAATAGAGCGACGTTGAATTGGCGTTGGCTCGGTGAACTTGAGGCGACCGATTGCGCCGAGCAGACCCGGTGCGATGCCCAGTCCGCTGAATCCTGAAGGATGTGATTTAGGTGTCATGCAGACAAGGTATGTCGGCGCACACCCGTTGCATAGCTCCAAATTGAGACGGTGCGGATAGCGAAATCCGAGGAAATTGGTGGCATTCCCGGNNGNAGNCGCNTGANCGNACCGGCNGCGTCACGANANNNCATCAACNCTATTGCTTTTTNCGGGTATGTGGATTTATTTTNCNATGTAAAGACGGAAGTCCGGTTAGCCGTCTCCGGGGGCCGCTTGCCCTGGCCGNGTCATCGCCNGCGATGACAAGGTGCGNGCGGCCGCATGCCACATACCCGATTTCGACTAACCANCATCATCCAGGAACGAAGGTGAGAGCAGAATGACANCGGTTCCGTCCGAGGCGCCCCGGTGCGTCCATTTCCGGCATTTCCCACGTGCACGCTATCCGCTTCCGGCAACAATAGAAAGGGGCTCATTATGAAGCTTACCGCAGTAACTCTGGTCATGCTTCTCCTCCTGGGTGTCTGTGCCCAGGGGTATTCGGGGAAGCTCGAGATCCCGCCCAAGGACAAGACCCAGATGATCACCATGCAGGACGGCTCGACGCTGGTCGGGCGGATTACGTCGGTTGGTGAGAACGAGGTCAAGTTCCAGACGGACATGGGAGAGATGACGATCGCGATCGCCAAGATCAAGGATGTGAAGGAAGTATCATCGGCCTCATTCAAAGGAGGACAGTACTGGTTTCCGAACCCGAATGCCACGCGGCTGCTGTTCGGGCCGACCGGAAGGACGCTGAAAGCGGAACACGGCTACGTCTACGATCTCTGGGTCTTCTTTCCCGGCGTGGCATTCGGCCTCACCGATCATTTCATGATCGCTGGTGGAGCGTCGCTGATTCCCGGGCTCGACGACCAGATGTTCTACATCATGCCCAAGTACGGCTTCCCGGCGGGCAAGGACCTGAATTTCGCGGTCAGCGCGGTGGCTTTCCGGCTGTGGGTGGAAACGTTCTATTTCGGGCTCGGCACCATGACCTATGGCAGCGAGGACAGGAGTTTCACCTGCGGCCTCGGTGTGGCGTTTACAGATGACAAAATGGCCGACAAACCGGCTGCGACACTGGGCGGCGAATACCGATTGAGCCGGCACTCGGGGCTGGTGCTGGAGAGCTGGTTTATTCCGGGGGATGTCGATGAAGGTGTGATCGGTATCGGCGCTCTGCGGCTGTTCGGCGAACAGTTGACGGTTGATGCCGGGATCGGGTTCTCCTATCAGAACAAGAACACGGTGGAGAACTTTGGCGAACTGTCGGAAGAGGATGAATTCGACTGGATTCCGTATGTCGACTTCGTCTGGAATTTCTAGCGGAGGCGATGGCACAAGGCGGTGGTAGTCAGGCCATCCGTAACGACAATGCGCAGGAGAGTGCGTTCATGAAGCTTACCGTTAAAGCTGGTTCCGTTCTCGCCAAGACCTTGTTCCTGTTGACTCTGGCGGCGCTGCCGGCGAGGGCGCAGGAGACGGTTGAGACGTTCCAGAGAATCAGGACGGCGCCGGGGCTGTCATTGCACAAGGAAATGTTCATGTTGCCGGTCACGTTCTCCAACGAGTATGACGGCGCCCGAACGGAGGCGGTGTTTCAAATCAGCGCCAAGCACCGCATCTTCAATACACCGATTTACTTCGCCTATACCCAGATTTCCTTCTGGCAGGCGTACGATCGCAACAACTCAGCGCCGTTTCGCGAGACAGACTACAATCCGGAATTGTTCTGGCGCACCCAGCGGTTGCCGTTTTATGGGGGCGAAGTCGGCGCGGACATCGGCGTGGAGCACGAGTCAAACGGCCAGAAGCCGCCGCTCTCACGAAGCTGGAATCTGCTGTACGGCTGCCCGTACTATTACCGGCCGAATTTCCTTCTGTATCTGAAGTTTCGGTATCGGTTCCCGGAGGACGCAAAGACCTCGCCGACCGATGCCGTGGGGGATGACAACCCGGATATCACGGATTACATGGGTTACAGCGACCTGCATCTGTACTACCGGTTCGCGTGGCATCACGGCATACACCTGATGATTCGCGGCAACCTGAGCACAGGGTACGGCGGTGTGGTGTTTGATTACAGCATCCCGGTGCCAAAAAGCGAGTTGAGTTGCTTTACCATCCGCTTTTCCCACGGATACGGCGAGAGCTTGGTGGATTACAAGCGGTCGCTCACCAGAGTCGGATTCGGGATTATGTTTGCGCGATGACAGCGGCAGCCCGCCGATCGGGCGGGCTATTTCGCCAGGACGCGCCTGAGGATCATTTCCGCCGGACAGAAATGCGTGAACGCCGATTGAATCAGGTTCAGCCCGACAAATCCGGCCAGGATGAGCCAGTAGGGGCTGGACAGATAGCTGAGCGCGATGCTGATCAGCACCAAGGTGCCGGCTACGATACGGACGCCATTTTCAGGGGTCATAATTTGGTTCTCCTTGCGACTCCTCTTGACAACAATATAACTATATGCTTATATAGTACACATGAAAGCAAAGAACGCAAATGATTTCTCGCGGGTTCCCGACCCGATGATTGAACTGGTTGCGGGGTGCTTCCACGCCCTGAGCGACCCGACCCGCCTTAAGATATTGCGCGCCTTGAAGAACGGCCGCCTCACCGTCCATGAACTGGTCGATCTCTTTACCTGGACCCAACCGAATATTTCCCGGCACCTGGCGATTCTGGTCCAGGCCGGGCTGGTGAAGAAGGCCAAAGAGGGATTCTTCGTCTACTACAGCGTGGCCAACCCGAAGATATTTTCGCTCTGCGATACGGTCTGCACGCACGTCAGCGGGACTCTGGAAGGATACAGCCGCCCGCGATCCTGAAGCATCGGGGAGACGATATCGGTCAGCCCGTAAGCCGAGCGTAGCGGCGGTGTGAGCGGGGGAAATCCATACTCATCGCCGCAGCCCACATCAGTCCTCCCGCCAATGCAGGGACGAGAAGTTCCCACCGCCAGCCGACACTTGCAGGTGTAAAGTTGCTCGGAATAGAACTTGTGATCATGCCCGTTACGACGAAGGCAACAGAGCACCATTGGTAGAGCCGTAGACCGAGGAACTTTGGTGTCTGCGGTTCACCGCGGTACGCTTCCTCCACAAATCGGCCAATGCCGACCAGCAGAAAGTAAAGACCCGTTATCAGGTTCTCCGGCACGGCCATAAACCATAGTCGAACAAGCACGAGTCCGACTGCGAGATTCCAGAGGATGGAGTACAAAGGAGTGGGGTGAATCGGGATATTTGCGAATGGGGAAAGATGGACCACGCGCGTGCTGGGATGCCAGTACTTGATCCCCTGATGTTCAGATTCCGCAGCGCGACCATGACAACACCCCTGCACCAGACAGCGAAGCCGTCCTACGGCCTGGGTGAATGGAGCGGCGATCGCAAGAGCGCACAGCAGCAGGGAACCATCTGTCTCCGGTAATAATGACACGAGCACGACACTGAGGCAGCCACCGATAATCGTGCCGAAATAGCCGAACGGTCGAAGCAAACGGGGAGAACCTTCAACTATTTGTGCAAACAGCGCGCCTCCGATTATGCCGGCCGCAATGACACCGAACAAGGCCGCCAATCCGATTGACGGCAGCAGAACTGAGACTATCGACAGGCCGACAAACGCAGCCAGACCGGAGTAGATGCTGTGATTGATAATACGCAGCGGGCCAAGGCGCCACTCACGCCAGGAATTGGCCAGACGCTCGGTAATATACCGAAGGCCGTTCCACACTGTGCGGCGGTTCCACGCCAACAACACGATCAGGAGCGCGCCTGCCAGATCAAGAAGCGAGTGCTGGCCGGTAGTGATGCAGGATGCCGCGATCGCAATCGCCCAGACGAACCAAAACCATTTTAGAGGGCGAAAGGCCTGCGCCCAGGCGCGCGCTGTAAGCAACGCCCAGATGACATGGAAGGCCGGGAAGGCGGCGGCACTGGTATCGTGGGCGCGTTCCCACAGAAGTAACCGGCCGAGGGGGCCATGCGGCTCGAAAATCCGCGGCTCATGAACGACCGGCAAAAGGAAGAAAAGCCCGATTCCGGCGACGGTAGCAAGAATTCCCGAGACCGCGAAGTCGCGCAGCTGGGTGCGCGTCTTGAGCAGCAGCGGAGTCAGGATAACCCAGATATACGTGCTCGCATAAATGATCTCGGTCCATTCGAGTACGTCGATGCGCTTTTCGAAAGCAAAGGTGAGAGACGCCGCATCGCGCGGTGCGCCGATGAATACGGCCAGTTCATAGCCAATCGCCCATGGCAAGAGGACCAGAAGATAGGCAGAAAGTCGATCGTTCCAGGTCAGCGCCGATTCTTCCATTGCGGGCAACCGGATTAACGGTACCGCCCGGCTACGGCCAAACCGCTGATCAAGGTCCTGACGCTCGTAGCCGTACACGATCGCCACGCAGCCGAGTATTACGACGGGTGTGATTATCCAGAAGCCGCCGCCGGATCCGAAGCAGACCGACACCCCGGCACAGCAGAGACAGAACCCTGTATACATGGGATGAGCAAGCCATCGGTAAACGCCCCGTGAAACGAATTCCTTCGGCGGAAAAGGATTCATCGGCAGCCCCCGTCCGAATAGCCACAGAGCCGCAGCACCGAGAATCATCAGTGCTGTGCCAAGTACGGCCACAGGTACGCCTGTAACGCCGGCGTGCGGGACTGCGAACTCGAAAGTCGAATCGAGAAAATACGCCCAAAGAATCAGTGCGACAGGCAGAAGGATGACAAAGAGGACACCGTAAAGGATTTTCCCGGCGACGGTGCCGGAAGCCCGTACCGCGACAGAGTCAACAGGAGGGTCAGCGCTCGAATGCGACGCGTTCATGTATCACCCACCCGTCCGACACGGTACCGTCAGCACGTGTCAATACTCCTCGACATAACCATTTCTGTTCGTCGATACTCTGTAGCCAGTTCGGAAGCAGCGCGCGCACCATCGGGATCGACGAGAGTACCGATTCATTTATCTGCCCCTGCCGAATGACCTGCGAACCGGTCAAACTCAGGCGGCAATTGTGTTCGAGCGAGACACTGTCCGTCCCGATCTTACCGTCCGGAACTTCTGAGCCGTTATGGAGAATCATGGTAAGGTCCCGGTCACCGTCCCAGAGAATCCATATGACGGAATCAAATAGGGAAACGAATCTTCCCCATTGTAAGGTGCGCAGGCCGAGTTTCCACGGCGCGATGGTCACCTCCATTCGCTCGGCGTATCCCAACCCACGGATTTCGCATCGATTTCGCCCAGTCACTGTGACCTCCGACGAGGGCTGCAGGCAATCCCACACGACGCTGCCCGCGGGTTCATTGAACAGGGTTCGTCGGACCGGAGAAGAGTGTGGTTTCCAGATGCCGTCTATTTCAAGGCCGGGACAGTGCCAGTGCAGCCCCCCGGATTCGGGCCGCGGCTCGGATCGGCGGGAGAGCGAGGCGCTGTTTTCCATTTTGCCGTCGATACGGCTCAATTGTCCGATGAGCGGGAACTTGAGAAGGCCGAGTTGAAGCAGAGCGGAGTAACCGATGATGAAATCCCCGCGTTCGGAGACACAATCCAGATACCATTTGACCAGACGAAACGAGTTCATTCCGGTGCTCTGCAAGAGAAGTTACGAGCTTTTTTCGCGCCAGCGCCGCCACTGACCGGCGTGTTTCTTCACCCAGTCAAGCACGGCGGTATCGCCGAGGTCGGTGCCGGCCTTTTCGGATTCAATCCATTTGTGCTTCATGATTTCACTGGCTTGATCGGCAAGATCTTTCTGCAATCGCTCCTGCCGCCACTTCGCCGAGTGATTGCTCAGCCAGTCTTCGACGGTCGCGACTATACCGACATCGTGTCCCGCCCGCTCCGACAGGTAATAGCGGTGTACTTCGAGCGCCTGCCATTCGGCAGGCGTGAAATCCCTGCACAGATATTCAAGATCGGTGATTTCCATTAGCCGGACCCATGCACACGGTAGAAAGGAACCGTGCCTTCACGCTTATGAGCAACTTACCATCTATTTCCTATGACGTCAGTTCAACAGCCGCAGCATCTCCTCGACGCGGTAACCGGCCTGCTCCGCCGCATCGATAATCAGCGCAGCGTTCTTGCGGGCGCGATCCAAAGTCGGTTTGGATGCGACGCGCCCGGCTTTGACCGTCAAACGGGCAGCGATAAGCAGCGCCGCGGTCATTCGCTCGAGGCGGTCTTTGTTCAGCCAGACGACATTATTGAAAGTATTGATATGCAGGTAATCGCGAACGGTCGTATCGCTCAACGCCTGCCGGAACAGCTCGCCGAGCGAGCGACCTCGCGCAGGCGTCAGCAGATCGGAATGGCCAAGCAGAATGAGCACAAGGCGGGAATCCCAGTAGCCGGTATCCGGGTTCGACAGCCAGTCATTGAATGCCTCTCTGACGGCTTTGAGGAGGAGCCATTGATCGACACGGGAGACCGCGAGCGCGGCGGGCGGCGCCGGATCCTCCTTCGTGCGGAGTTCACCAAGCGGCTGGAGGGTCAACCAGGCGAATGCGACATGATCGAGTTGCGAGGCGGACACCTGCATCCAGGACGGTTCCTCTACCTTTCGCCGGCGTGGCTTTGCCTTTGCGGCTTCGGTGGGATGGCCCGCATCCATGAGACGGAGCTGTTTCATGAAACGCGCGAGCAGAGCATCCACCAGCGCGGTCGTATGTGTGGCTTGTCCGACTGAATGGTAGAAACTCCTGACCGTGCTCTCAATGCGATCGTGCACTTTGGCGCGATTGATCAACACCTCCTGCACGTTGACGATATTCATCACCTGGCGATACGGCCCCAGAATCGGCTCGGCCTGCATTTCGCGATGGGCTTCATCGAGGTTTGCCACGCCCGATCCGGCCAGTCGGCGCTCCAACTCGCGCCAGCTGCCGTCGGTATCGCGGATATGACGAAAATCGAGAAAGGCGTGGTACTGGTACCCCTGCAGCTCGGCGAATAGTCCCTGCCCGACCAGTCCGCGCCCGGAGCGGATGAACTCCAGTCTCGAGCGGTAATCGCGGAAACCATAGAAGGAGTTGTCGCTCGCTTCGAGTTCCAGCGCTTCGCCCAGCGAGCGGCGCACCAGATTGATCTCGGTACCCTCGCCGATATTGATCGCAGTCGACATATGAATCGTTCCACGGGTAGTATTAAACGCGTTGTTATACAGAATGAGGGCGCGTTCGCCGCCGACCCGGTTGGAGTAGGCGAAGACGTTCTCATCGACCCACCCTTCGGGCGTAATGAAATCGTAGAGCGCGAAGTTAGCCGCCCCGCTGAAAATGCGCCGCCGCCGCATGAGCGGGAAGATGTCGGTTTCGTGGCGATGCACCATCCCCTCGTCCACCTGCTCGTCCCAGTAGGAGCGGCGGTACTCCATGCCGTATTTTTCGGAGAATCCCTCGATCTGACCGTGACCGAACATCGGCAGTCCCGGCATGGTGACCATCATCATGGCGACGCCGTAGTATTTGTCGCCTTTGCCGAACTGCTCGACTGCCGTGCGCTCGTCGGGGTTGTTCATGAAGTTGACAAACCGCTTGAGCACTTCGGGACTGAATTCCAGCACGTTCTTGATGGTGGTGCGGTAGTTGGCGTTGTCCTCCATCTTCAGCATATTCATGAAGGCGCTGTTGTAGACGCGGTGCATGCCGAGCGTGCGGACAAAGTACCCTTCCATCAGCCAGAACGCTTCGGCCAGCAGCAACGTATCGGGAACTTCCTGGGCGACGCGATCCACCACTTCCCGCCAGAATTCCTTGGGCATAACCTGGTCGAACTGCTCCCGGGTCATGCCGTGTTCGGCGCGCGAAGGAATCGCCCCGCCTTCACCGGGCTGCGGGAACCAGAGCCGCTGGAAGTGCCGCTTGGCGAGTGTCATAGCGGCATCGAAACGGATGATCGGGAATTTGCGGGCGACATGAAGAATCATCTGGATGACGGCTTCGCGCACTTCGGGGATGAGGAAGTTCAACTGCGCAGTGTCGTTCCACGGCATGTTGGTGCCGTCGTTGCCGTGATAAATGTACTTGGTGTCGCCGGTCCATTTGTCGATACGTTTGAGCACGACGGCGGCATCGCGATGCTGCCAGTAACCGTCCTCAATCTGGAGGCAGACTCTCGGATCCTCGGAAAGGTCAACACCGGTATACTGATAGGCGGGGTAGGGCGGATAGTCGGTCTGCAGGAACCACTGCGGGTGCTCGACCATCCAGCGCGAATAAATCCCCATGTGGTTGGGGACCATGTCGCTGGCCAGACGGATGCCGCGCTGCCAGGCGCGCCACTTGAGCTGCTTAAACGCCTCCTCGCCTCCGAGGTCGCCCGCAATCACGTAATCATACAGGGAATAGGCGGACGAGGCCGCTTCGGGATTTCCCATAATCTGTTTGATGCGGCGCGAGGCCGACGACCGTTCCCAGAGGCCGATCAGCCACAGGCCGGTAATACCCCAGCCGGCAAGGCGGTCCAGCTCCTCATCAGGAATATCACTCAACAGATGAATATCGCGCTGATACTTGCGCGAGAGCTGGAACAACCAGACATAGATGCTCTTGGCGATCAGGATGGTATTGGACATCCAGTCGGCGTCTTCGCTGAAGGCCGCATACTCGGAATAGCCGAGATACCGGCGATGGGTGTCGCGGTCGAACCGGAGCGGCTCAATAGCGCCGGGGCCGAACCCGCGCATCGCCCATTCTTCTTCCAATACGTCGAGGGCCAACTGCGCTCTCTCCAGAAGTTCCTGAGGGAGGAAATGCGCCCAGCGCGTGCGGATATAGTTGACCTGATCCCGAAGTGAGGTAGGATAGGCGCGAATGGGAGCGTAGAGGCATTCCAGCAGTGTCATTCCCACCGGCGCGAATTTCGGCTGCGACGCAAAGAAGCTTTCCAGCCCGTTCACCATGGGAACGTAAGGAGCTTCGGTCCTGAGATCGGTATCGTCGAAAAGCACCTGATATGGCTTGAATGCCGGGTTGGTCGACGCGATGTACAGCAAGAGTATTTCGCGGACCAGCCGGTCGTAGGACAAAGGCACATTCCTGGAGTCGTTGACATAGTCTGTGGCCGTCTGGTTGCCGTGCAGTACCGGAACCGGCGGGAAGAGCCGGACGAAGGAAATCGGCGTCTCAGACACGGTGGCCGAACCGAACTGCATTTCGGCAATATCGAGCCCCCGGCGGATAATGCCGGGGTGGTCAGTCTGGCTGTACACCTCGATGACATAGCGAAACGCGTCGAGGATAAAGCTGACCGAAGCGAGCTCACCGCCGTGAATCAGTTGCGCGGTGGGGGAACTCCTGGCCCGCTGTTCGTTGACGCGGTCGGCCAGCCGGCGCAACTGGTAGATTTCGAGCGCGAAGGTTTCGCTGGGCGGAAGACCCGCCAACTCGGGAAGCGCCAGCCAGTCCCAGGACTTGCGGGAGATCTGAAAGCCGAACCGGCAGTAGCTCCGGAGAATACCAAGCAACTGTGAGCGGGTAATTGCCATACGTCGCAAGAATCAACAATTAGGGCACCAAGTCAAGATTCAGTTTGGACGGCCGGGATCCATTACCCGCTTGACAGTGACATTTCGGACCGGCAAGTTACCGGCAATGACCATAAGGGCGTGGAACCGAACGACCGCATGGAGCATTGTATCCTTGAGCAATCACTATGGCTGAAGAATCGATACTGGTAATCGAAGACGACGGCGACATCCGCGAACTGATCCGGCA
>PQAP01000156.1:12940-38852 GCA_003105265.1 candidate division GN15 bacterium
CCCGAACCGACGGCAGCATCAAGCTCGACGCGCTCGAAATCAATGAGGGAAAGCGGGAAGTGCTGGTCGCCGGGCAGCGGGTCGACCTGACGTTTACTGAATTTCAGATACTGCATTTCCTCGCGTCGAAACCGGGCTGGGTATTCACGCGCTACCAGATTGTCGATGCCGTCAAGGGAGAAGATTACCCGGTGACCGATCGGTCGGTCGATGTCCAGATAGTGGGCTTGCGCAAGAAACTCGGCGCGGCCGGCACAATGATCGAAACCATACGCGGGGTCGGTTATCGACTGGCCGAGCATGCGGATTCGGCCCCGGAGTAAGCGGTGACGAAGCGATCTCTGTTCTGGCACCTCTTCCCGACCTATCTCATTGTACTGCTGGTGGCACTGGCAATTTCGGACTGGTTCACTCTTCATGCCATCAAGGATTTCTATCTGGTGAACACGGCGCGGGAGTTGGAAGCGCGCGCGGTTCTGCTGAGAGCGCAGATCGCCTTGCCTGACCCCGGTTCGGCGCCCGTTCTGATCGACAGTCTCTGCAAGCGTCTTGGCCGGGAGAGCGGTACGCGGTTGACGGTAGTGCTGCGCTCGGGACAGGTGATCGGCGATACGGATCATGACCCGGCCACCATGGAAAACCATGCCTACCGTCCGGAAATACAGCAGGCCCTTGCAGGCCATACGGGGACGGCAACCCGGTACAGTTACACACTCCACAAGACCATGATGTACACGGCGGTACCGCTGAAGTCCGGAAACGAGGTGGTGGGTGTGGTGAGGACCTCGATGGCGATTGCGGAGATCAATGAAGCGTTTGGGTCAATTCACGTCAAAGTGATCGGCGGCCTCATCCTGATCGCGCTGCTGGCGATCGGGGTCAGTGCCTTCATCGCGCGGCGGCTTGCCCGACCGATAGTCCGGATGAAACTGGCGGCTGAGCGTTTCACCCGCGGCGAATTTGAACACCCGCTGCCGGAGGCGACCAGCGAAGAGATCAATGACCTGGCGCGAACGATGAACGAAATGGCTTCGCAGCTTGACCAGAAGATTCGGACGATTACCGACCAGCGCAACGAACGGGACGCCATCCTGTCAAGTATGGTGGAGGGCGTGATCGCGGTCGACACGGACGAGCGTATTCTGAGCGTCAACCGGGCGGCCTCACAAATGCTCGGCCTTGATCCGAAGTCGACCATCGGCCATTACCTGCAGGAAGTCGTTCGCGTGGCGGAGCTGCACCGGTTTGTCGCGAAGCTCGTGAGCGGCGGTGCTTCACAAGAGGGTCAGTTCGAGCTGCAGGGGGGACAGATGCGGATTGTGCAGGCGATCGGGGCGCCGCTGGTCGGCGAGCGCGGCGAAAAGATGGGCGCGGTAATGGTGCTTCACGATATCACCCGCCTGCACCGGCTGGAGGTTGTCCGGCGGGATTTTGTCGCCAATGTCTCCCATGAGCTCCGGACGCCGATTACGTCGATCAAGGGATTTGTTGAAACACTGCGGGACGGGGGAGCGGAGGATGCCGTCCAGACGGCCCGTTTTCTCGATATAATCCTGCGCCAGACCGACCGGCTAAACTCAATCATCAACGATCTGTTGACACTCTCGGAACTGGAGCAATCATCGCGCGGCGAGATCGGTGTTCAGCGCATCAATCTCCAGTTACTGCTGCGAAGTGCAATCGATCTAGTACAGCGTAAAGCGGATACGGCCAGCATCGCAATTACCGTGCGTTGCGATTCGGAAGTCGCGGTCGATGTCAACCCGTCGCTCATGGAGCAGGCGCTGGTCAACCTGCTCGACAACGCAATCAAGTTCAGCGACGCCGGCGGGACGGTTGAGATTGCGGCCGAAGTCAGCGACGGGCACGTAATCATAAGCGTCACGGATCACGGCTGCGGTATCGAGACGATTCATCTGCCGCGGCTGTTCGAGCGGTTCTACCGGGTGGATCGGGGACGCAGCCGGGAATTGGGAGGGACCGGCCTGGGGCTCTCTATCGTCAAGCACATTATATCCGTGCACGGCGGCGAGGTAAGCGTAGTGAGTTCACCGGGGAAAGGGAGCACCTTCACGCTCTCAATCCCCGTAGCTGCCGGTCCGACAGCCCTCTAAGGGTCTGTCGCACTTGCCGTTCGCGGCCGCGCCTGGCCTTCAATCCTTTTCACCCACAATTAACTGTCTCCTAACACAACGCTAACATTTCGCCGGTTCTTTTGGGCAGATGGAAGAGGATAGAAAGGCAACCGGCGAAGCATTGGGTCCGGTTCCGTCAAGAACAAACAAAGGAAGGAAGATGATGAAGAAGCGCTTTTGGGCGGTGGTCCTGTTAATCGCAACCGTTGGAGTCGGTCCCGCATTCGCGGCCGAGACATCGGTCAAAGGAACTGTCTACGCGGACTGGATGCTGAACAGTACCTCCGGCGCCAACAACTACAATGCGTTCACGATTGATCGCGCCTATTTCGGCGCCGAATCCAAACTCTCCGACTACACCAACCTGCGTATCGTATTCGATATTCGTCCCGAACGGTTCTCGACTTCGGCGACCAGATTGTTTGATTCCGAAGGGGACACCGTCAACGTTCCGTCGCTGTCGGCTTACTCCGGTTATCCCGTTGTTCTGAAGTATGCGTACGCCGACGTCAAGATCAAGCCGTGGGCGAAGATCCTCAAAGCCCGGATCGGTATGCAGCCCACGATGTATCTGTACTATGTCGAGGGATACTGGAACCGCCGGTATATCGAGAAGAGCGCAAACGATCTCAACGGGTGGACCTCAACGTCCGATCTGGGGCTGACCGCGCTGGCCAATCTCGACAAGCAGGGAAACCTCGGTGAAGTCGGCGCCTCGGTGCTGAACGGCACCAAGTACAATGATTTCGTCGACAAGAACAATAACAAGGACCTGAACTTCTTCGGCAAGCTGACGCCGTTTTACAATGACAGCAATTTCAGCCAGGTGGCTTTGTTCGGCCAGTTCTATACCGGCGTCCAGAATGTAACCCTGGCGGCCAACGAGAGCGGATCGGACTGGAAGCGGCAAATCGCGTCGGTCGGCGGCAAGCTGGCATATCAGAAGAAAGTCGATTTCTGTGCCGACCTCGATTTCCAGACGCTGGGCCAGGGGCTCGGCAACGCCGATCGGAAGCAGCGGGCGCTGTCGCTCTTCGGCAGCATCTACCTCAACGAACTGGCGCCGTCATCTTCGCTTCTGAAGACGCTGAATTTGTACGGCCGCTTTGACAGCTACGATCCGAACACGAAAGTGGCGGATGACGGTTACTCACTCGTGGTTGCCGGACTCGAGTGTGCCCCGGTGAAGGGATTCAGGGCATCGCTCGCCTACAAGCAGAAAAGCCCGCAAGCGACCGGCGCGCTCGACGAAAAGTACGTCATGGTAAACACGGAATTCAAGTTCTAGGAAAACAGGAAAGAACAGAGGAGAACACAATGAGAACCCTAATCGCCATCATGCTGATGCTCGCTATCGCGGGCGTGGCCGCGGCGGGAACTATCACGATCAAGGGATCGGACACGATGGTCCGGCTCGGGCAGCGCTGGGCCGAGGAATTCATGAAGACACACAAGGATGTCATGATCCAGGTGTCCGGCGGGGGCAGCGGTACCGGTATTGCGGCTCTGTTGAACGGCGGGACCGACATTTGCGAGGCCTCGCGCGACATGAAGCCGAAAGAGTACGCCGACGCTGAGGCCAAGAAGATCAAACTGCACCGCGTTTCAATGGCGCTGGACGGCATCGCGATATTCGTCAATGACGCGAACCCGGTGAAGGACCTTTCACTCGAACAACTTCGCGACATCTATACCGCTGCCATCACCAACTGGAAGGACGTCGGCGGGCCGGACCACGTGATCGTGCTCTACGGTCGCGAGAACAACTCCGGCACTTACGGTTACTTCAAGGAGCACGTCCTGAAGGACGAGGATTTTGCGGATGCGACGCAGACGCTCCCCGGGACCGCTGCGGTCGTGAGCGCGGTTGCGCATGACCAGTTCGGTATCGGGTACGGCGGAATCGCGTGGGACCAGGGAGTGCGCGCTCTGCCTGTCCGCAAGGATGCCCAGAGCCCGGCAATCAACCCGACGGTCGAAAACATTACCAAAGGAATCTACCCGATATCCCGCGAGTTGTACTGGTTCTTCAACGGCACACCGTCGGGAGACATGAAACAGCTTTTGAACTGGGCGCTTTCGGACGCCGGGCAGAAGGTGGCGCAGGAAATAGACTATGTGCCGCTGCCGAAAGACAAGGCGCAGGCGAGCATAATACAGTAAGGTCGCGCATGTAAACTCCATGGCATGCACGGTCTCTCATGCGGAAGCTCCTGGCTTCCGCGTGGGTCTGTGAGAATGATATGACCGGGTACACGTTCAAAAAGAAGTCACGACTCAGAGAGTTTCTCGGCGAGAAGCTCATCGCCGCCAACGCCTTCGTGGCGCTGGTGGCGATCGCCTTGATCTTCCTGTTCATCTTCAAGGAGACGCTGCCGATTTTCACCAATCCGGAGGTGCAGAAAGAGGCGGGGATATCACGCCTGCTCTTCAAACAGCAGTTCTACGAGGGACGGGAGGCGAAATGGTCGTGGCAGCCGAATTCCGACGTCCCCAAGTATTCGCTGATGCCGCTGTTTATCGGGACAATCAAGGCGGCACTCATTGCTATGCTGTTTGCGATCCCGCTGGGAGTCGGCGCGGCGATTTACTCGTCTGAATTCGCCCCGCCGCGGTTACGCGAGGTCATAAAACCGGTGATCGAACTGCTGGCCGGGATACCGTCGGTGGTACTCGGCTTCTTTGCGCTCATCGTGCTGGCATCGTGGCTTCAGAAGACTTTCGGGCTGACCTATCGCTTGAATGCGCTGAACGCCGGAATTGCCCTCGGCATCACGGTCGTGCCGGTCATCTTCACGGTGGCCGAGGACGCCATGACCGCGGTGCCGCGGTCACTTCGCGATGCCGCCACTGCGCTTGGCGCCAATAAATGGCAGGTGTCGTTCTCGATGGTGCTGCCGGCGGCGCTGCCGGGGATTGCCGCGGGCATAGTGCTCGGATTCGGGCGGGCGATCGGTGAGACGATGATTGTGCTCATGGCCTCGGGGAATGCGGCTCTGGTCTCCGCGAGTTTGACCGATTCCATCCGCACGTTCTCGGCGACGATCGCGGCGGAGATGGCGGAGGTGGTGTTCGGCAGCCCGCATTACAACGTGCTGTTCTTCATCGGCACCCTGCTGTTCGTGTTCACGTTCCTGACGAATCTCGGCGGTGATTTCGTACTCTCCCGGCTCCGCGAGCGGGTACAGGGGAGAACGCGATGATTGCCGACACGAAACTCGCGCCGCTGGCGTTCAAAGCCAAGTCATCCGGACTGATTCCGCGCTCGCTCACACTGGCCGCAGTTCTCCTTATCATTCTCATTCTGGCGATTATCCTGGGGAACATTTTCCTCGGCGGATTCCGCACGATCGACTGGACATTCCTTACCCATGCCCCGGAAAACGGAATGCAGTCGGGCGGCATTTTCCCGGCCATATTCGGCACGGTGGCCATGGTCATACTGATGGTGATTGCGGTCGTACCGGTCGGCGTCCTGACCGCCGTTTACCTGCACGAATACACGCGGCCGGATTCATTCGTGACGCGCCTGATCCGGATCGCGATCAACAATCTGGCCGGAGTGCCGTCGATTGTCTTCGGGCTGTTCGGCCTTGGCTTCTTTGTCGGATTCATCGGCCACGGTATCGACACCCTGTTCTACAACTCGCCGCGACCGGTCTGGGGTCAGCCGGCCATCATCTGGGCCTCACTGACTCTGGCGCTCCTGACACTGCCGGTGGTGATCGTGTCGACCGAGGAAGCGCTGCGGGTTATCCCGCGCGAATTGCGCGAGGCGAGCTATGCGCTTGGCGCGACCAAACTACAGACGATCATCCGCATTGTGATACCGCAGGCGTTGCCGGGTATCCTGACCGGCGCCATACTCGGAGTCAGCAGAGGAGCCGGCGAGGTGGCGCCGATCATGTTTACCGGCGCGGCCTATTACTTGCCGCAGTTGCCGACGAATCTTCACGACCAGTTCATGGTGCTGGGCTACCATGTGTACGTGATGGCGACACAATCCCCCAATATGCAGGCCACCCGTCCGATTCTGTACGGAACGGTGCTGGTCCTGCTGCTGTTGACAATTCTGCTGAACGTCGTGGCGATTCTCATTCGGTCGCGCATCCGATCAAGGAGAGTGTATGCTTGAGAGTGTGAAGAATATCGAAGCGCCGGAGCAGGCCGGGTTGCGGCCGCATACCGATCCGGATGGCCGGAAAATCAAGATGACCGCCCGCCATGTTAATTTCTTCTACGGCGGGTTCCAAGCGCTGCATGATATTTCGATGGATATCGAGGAGAACCGGGTGACGGCGCTGATCGGACCGTCCGGGTGCGGCAAGTCGACCTTCCTGCGCGCGCTCAACCGGATGAACGACACGATTCCCAATACGCGGTTGCAAGGAGACATTCTGCTGGACCGGACCAATATCTACACCGATGTTCGCGATGTCTCTACCATTCGGACCCGCGTGGGCATGGTATTCCAGAAATCCAATCCGTTTCCCAAGTCGATATTCGACAACGTGGCCTATGGCCTCAGGGTAAACGGCATCAGCGACAGGGAGGTAATTCGCGAAGCGGTCGAGGACACGCTCAAGCGGGCGTTTCTATGGGACGAGGTCAAGGACAAATTGAATGTCAGCGCCTACATGCTGTCCGGCGGCCAGCAGCAGCGGCTCTGCATTGCGCGGGCACTGGCCGTGCGGCCGGAAGTGCTGCTGATGGATGAACCGGCCTCAGCACTCGACCCGATTTCGACGTCAAAAATCGAAGACCTGATCGGCGAACTAAAGAAGAATTACACGATCGTGATCGTGACGCACAACATGCAGCAGGCGGCAAGAATTTCCGATTACACCGGGTTCTTTTACGAAGGCCGGCTGATCGAATTCGATGTTACCAAGACGATATTCACCAAGCCGTCGGTCAAACGAACCGAGGATTACGTGACCGGCCGATTCGGATGATGGAGAACGTATCATGGCTCAGCATTTGCAGAGAGAAATAGAACAACTGAAGAAGAAGATTTTGTCCCTGGGCGCCTCGGTCGAGGGGAGCGTCAGGAAAGCCGTCTCGTCAGTACAACAGCGGGATACGGCGCTCGCGGAGCGGGTGATCGCCGGGGACGTGGAGATCGATCAACTCGAGGTCGACCTTGAAGAGGACTGCCTCAAGATTCTTGCGCTGCACCAGCCGGTGGCGATCGACCTGCGGTTTATCGTGGCGGTGCTCAAGATCAACAACGATCTGGAGCGGATCGGCGATCTGGCCACCAATATCTCGGAGCGTGCGGTATTTCTTGCCTCGCGGCAGCAGATCACCACGCCGTACGATCTCAGTGCGATTGCGGAGAAGGCGCAGGTGATGGTGCGGCGCAGTCTCGATTCGCTGGTCAATCTCGATGCGTCCCTGGCGCGCGACGTGTGCCGGATGGACGACGATGTCGATGCATTGAACCGAGAGGCGTTCGAGCGGGCCAAAAACGCCATTCAGCGGCACCCGGAACAGGTAGACATACTCATCGCCTACCTCTCGGTGTCGCGCTATCTGGAACGGATCGCGGACCATGCGACCAATATCGCCGAGGACGTGATTTATATGACCGAGGGCGTCATTGCGCGCCATCGCGCCGAAAGCCCGGGGCTGACATCGCCGGGCGACATGAGCGCTTGACAGCACTGCGCCTGCGGTCGTCGATCGGCGTAGTGAATGGGCCCTCAGGACACTACTTCATCGGACCGTAGACGTCGGTGCTGAGATATTTCAGCCCGGAGTCCACCATCAGCGTGGCGATGCGGGCGTCCGGCCCCAATCGTTTTCCAATCTCAATGGCGGCAACAACATTGGCGCCCGACGAGGTCCCGGCGAACAGGCCTTCCTCACGGGCCAGTCGGCGGGCCATGGCCTTGGCGTCATCCGTTTTCACCGCGATGATTTCGTCGACAAGTGTCGGCTCCCAGAGCGGCGGCGTATATCCGATGCCGACGCCTTCGATCTTGTGGGGGCCGGGCTGACCACCCGACAGCACAGCCGATTCTCCCGGTTCTACTGCGACTATCCCGATNCCGGGCTTATATCGTTTCAAGATCGCGGCTACTCCCCGAAGCGAGGCGGCGGTGCCGACCGATTGGACAAAAGCATCGAGCTTCCCTTCGGTCTGCGTCCAGATCTCCTCGGCCAGTGGGTANTACCCGGCGATGCTGTCGACATTGCTGAGCTGATTGGTCCAGAAAGTGTGCGGTTGTTCTGCAATCTCCCGGGCGGNCTCAATCATATCGAGAATTAGCTTTTTGGTGGTAAGGCCACCTTCGCTCGGAACGAGCGTGAGCGCCGCGCCCAGCGCCACCATGTGTTTGAGCTTCTCCTGACTAAACGCCTCTGACGACACGATATGAAGGCGGTAGCCCTTCGCGACGCATATCAAGGCAAGCGAGATCCCGGTACTCCCGCCGGTGTACTCGACGATCGTATCGCCGGGCTTCAGCCGGCCATCTTCCTCGGCGCGGGCGATCATCGCCTGAGCGGTGCGGTCTTTCATGCTGCCGGTGGGATTCTCCCATTCCAGTTTAACGAATATCTTCGCACAGTCAGCGGGGACGACTTTGCGAAGTTGAACCATCGAAGTGTTGCCGATGGCGTGCAGAACGTTGTCGCCGAGATTCATCCTGACCAATTCCTGTTGTTTGAGGTAGCCGATGGTATGACAACAAATGGTCCCGTAATCGGACTGTCAATCATCTATTCAAGGGGAGTGAGGCGACTACTTCAAGGAATGAAGAGTCCACGGAGAAAGGGGGAAGAAGATTTTGACCGCTCGTCTTTGCCATTGGATACACGTGCTGTTCGTCGTCCGTTGCAGTTCTTCAGATAGCGCTGCAGAATTGCCGGGTCGACGCGTTCGAGTGTCGCGCGGAAACGTTTGAGATTGGTCTCCAAGTGTGACATCGCTATTAGTATGCTCCTCCGGTTGTGAAACAGCATTTCGCTGACCATAGTGGGGTCACTCGAAGCAACTCGGGTGGCGCTGTCGAAACTTGGTCCTCTGAGATCAGGTCTGCCCGAATCATTCCAAAGCTTCAGTAGCGAAAACGCCAACAGATGCGGCAGGCCGCTGGTGACGGCGAAGAGATCATCGTGAGTCTGAGGATCAAGGAAAGTGGGACGAGCCTTCAGCACTTTCACCAGTTGCCTTGCCAACAGCAGCGCTCTCTCATCACGCACGTTCGGCGTGAAGAGAAGGCACTGCGCTCCGTGGAAGAGAGAATCGTTCCACGATGCCACGCCCCGGAGATTTGTCCCGCACAAGAAGTGCATACCGATATGATTGGTCAGACCAACCGGAAGCGCTGCCGTCTGAATCGGATGTCGGATACTCCCCAAGTCGACTACCAGCAGCTTTTCCGCCAATCTCCCGCTCTCCTCCGTGAGGATGTCAATGATTGCGGAGATGGGGGTGGCGACAATGACGATGTCTGCCCTGTCGATCAAATCGCTTACAGACACGGCGGTGTCATTGACAGTTCTTTGGCGCAGGGCCGCTTTCAGCAATGGCCGCTTGCGATCGTAGCCGACAATGGTCACCGCAGGGAGGAGCCGGGTGAGCGTTGCGGCCATCGACCCGCCCATCTGACCGCAACCGATTATGCCGATTATCTTTCCCGCCAGCATCATAATGTTCGCCCGACCGCCTCGGCGACTCGTGAAAGTGTATTCATCATGGAGCCGAACAAATCGAAGGTCAAGCTCTGGTCGCCGTCACAGAGTGCTTCGTCCGGGTTCGGATGGATTTCGACAATGACACCGTCAGCGCCGCAGGCGAGGGCCGCCGCCGACATGGGGGATATCAAATCGCGCCGTCCGGTCGCGTGCGAGGGATCGAAAATCACCGGCAGATGCGACAGCGATTTGATCACCGGGATGGCCACCAGGTCTGGCGTATTGCGGGTGCTCTTTTCGAATGTTCGAATTCCCCGCTCGCACAGGATGACATTGCGGTTACCGTTGGCGAGCAGGTATTCCGCAGACATCAACAACTCGTCGATAGTTGACATCATCGAGCGTTTCAGCAGCACCGGCGTACTGCACTTGCCGACCGCTTCCAGCAGTGCGAAATTCTGCATATTGCGNGCGCCGATCTGGAGGATGTCCGCATAGCGACAAACGAGGTCCAGGTCACGTGCGGATATGATTTCGGTTACGATGGGTAAGCCGGTTTCCTTTTTCACCTGTGCNAGAANNCTGAGNCCTTCTTCGCCTTTCCCCTGAAACGCATACGGTGAGGTGCGTGGTTTGAAGGCGCCGCCGCGAAGCAAGGTGGCACCACCTTTCTTGGCCGCCTGAGCCGCGCTGAGCGTCTGCTCATACGATTCGACCGCACAGGGCCCGGCGATGACGACCGCCTTCTGTGCGCCGATTTTGACGCCGTTCACCCCGACTACTGTCGGTTCCCGTTTGAACTCGCGCGAGGCCAGCTTGAACGGTTTCACAATCGGGATGATGTCCTCAATTCCTTCCATATTTGCGAATTTCGTTTTGTCGACGCGCGTGCCGTTGCCGATCAGGCCGATAATTGTCTTCTCGGTGCCCTCGGAGATGTACGGTTTGCATCCGAGCGTTTCTATGCGTGTCAGTACGGCTCCAATCTCCCGGGCGCTGGCGCCATGTTTCATGATGACAATCATGGCCTGTCTCCGATATCCGGCCGGAGCTTGGCCGTTTCACCCAGATAGCAGTGCGCAATTTCCGATTGCGTCTTTTCCGTATTGACGTGGATCAGCACGCGAATGAGCCGCTTCATGCTTCCCGGAACATCGATCTCCTGCGCGCACAGGAGCGGCACGGTGGAGAGACCGATCTGGCGGGCAGCGTACGCCGGGAAATCGGCGTTCAGATCGACCGTGGCGGTCAGGAAGATCGAGGCGATTTCAGCCGTGTCCACCGCGTTTCGAGACAGCATTTCCTGCACGAGCTTAATGGTGGCCTCGAACACGGCCTCGCGGGTGTTCTCCGGGACGTCGATCGCCCCTCTGATGCCTCTTACTCTCAAGAGTTTATCTCCTCTTCTATCGACAATAAGAACTTCTTCACTTTTTCGGNGGCGGATGTGCCATCGCNGTTNTTCCTGATNATTTCAACCAGNGCGCTGCCNATNATNACGCCATCGGCNTGCGAGGTGGCCTGCCTGGCCAAAGCCGGGCCCGACACGCCGAAACCGACCATCACCGGCAAAGACGAGACTTCCTTGACGCGCCTAATGTACTCGACGGTCCCTTTTGGGAATTGTGTGCGACTGCCGGTAGTACCGCGCACGGAGACGAGATACACAAAACCGCTCGACCCGCAGGCAATATCCTTCAGGCGCCGGGGACTGGTGGTCGGCGCGACAAGATGAATCAGATCGATATCATACTGTCGACACAGGACTCTGAAGTCACCCGCCAGTTCTAATGGAAGGTCGGGAATAATCAGTCCGGAAACGCCTGCTCTGGCGCTGCTTTCCAGAAACCTCTCTTCACCCGCCGCCCGGACGACGTTCTCGTATGTCATAATCGCCGTCGGCAAGCCGGTGGATCGAAATACTCGCGAGACCGATTCGAACCCTTTGCCGGTCGTGAAGCCGTTGCGCAGTGACTTTTCCGATGAAAACTGAATTGAAGGCCCATCGGCCAGAGGATCAGAAAACGGAAAGCCGATTTCCAGTATGTCCGCTCCTGCCTCGCACGCGGCATGAGCCAGCCGTTCGAACGACGGCATGTCGGGGAAACCGCAGGTCAGAAACGGCCCGATCGCTTTCCGGCCATTCAAATTCGCCAGCTTATTAGTGATGGTGCTCTTCATACTCTCTCAGGGTATCCAAATCCTTGTCTCCGCGACCGGAGAGGTTGACCAGTATCAGTTTGCCGTGTCCCTTGCGGCGGGCATATTCCCTGGCAGCGGCGAGCGCATATGAAGATTCCAGCGCGGGAATAATTCCTTCGCGGCGTGAAAGCTCTCTGAACGCGGCAACCGCCTGATGATCAGTCACAGTTGTATAGGTGACCTGTTTTGAATCTTTGAGATAGCTGTGTTCGGGGCCGACTCCGGGATAGTCGAGACCGGCCGCGAGCGTTTCTGTCGGGGTGATCTGGCCATCGCGCGATTGCAGGAGGTATGATAGGGAGCCGTGCAACACGCCCGGCGTCCCCTTGGCGAGAGTCGCGGCATGAAGGCCGCTCTTGAGGCCGTGGCCGGCTGATTCCACGCCGAAGAGCCTTGTGCCGTTCGCACCCAGAAAGCCGTGAAAGATTCCCAGTGCATTGGAGCCGCCGCCCACACAGGCAAAGACGGCATCGGGCAAGCGGCCCTCGACTTTCCGGATTTGTCCGTTCGCTTCGCGCCCGATGATGCTCTGGAAATGCCGGACGAGCAGCGGATAAGGATGGGGGCCGATAGTCGAACCGATGATGTAATGCGTGGTGTCCACATTGGTGACCCAGTCTCTGATCGCCTCATTGCACGCGTCTTTTAAGGTGGCAGATCCGGTCTTCACCTCGACTACCTCGGCCCCCAGCATATGCATACGAAGGACATTCGGTCGCTGGCGTTGGACGTCGACTGCGCCCATGTAAATTCGGCACCTCAACCCGAGCAGAGAGCAGGCGGCTGCAGTAGCCACGCCATGCTGGCCGGCTCCGGTTTCGGCAATGACTCGCCTCTTGCCGAGCCGGCGGGTCAGTAGCGCCTGCCCAACCGTATTATTGATCTTGTGCGCGCCCGTGTGGGTCAGGTCCTCACGCTTGAGATAGATCTTCGCTCCCCAGGAGTGCGAAATATTGGATGCCAGATAAAGCGGCGTGGGGCGACCGGCGAAATCGCGAAGATGGAGTCGCAGTTGGGCGGAGAACGCCCGGTCGCCCCGAATCTTCCTGAACGCGGCCTCAAGCTCATCGAGCGCCGCTACGAGTGTTTCCGGCACGTAGCGACCGCCGTAATCGCCGAAGAATCCCAATCTGTCGGGCATCGTCATACGCCCACCGCCTTCATGAAGGCCTCAAGTTTACGCCGGTCTTTGACCCGGGGTGTACTTTCGACACCGCTGCAGACATCGACACCGAGGGGCGAGAACTTTTCGACTATGCCGGCCACATTGTCGCTATTCAGCCCGCCTGCAAGCAGCGCCTTCTCCATGGCAAAATGCCCCGACATCGAGTCAAGTAGCGCAGGATTGTTCTTGAAGTCATAGAGCGCAAAGGATCGATCAGCGTGCAGATCGGATAGCTCATTGATTAAGAAAGCGGCGAGTATGGGAACGGTGTAAGTGTTGTTCACCGAATCGTCGTTGCCAAAGTAAATTTGCAGCAAATCGAGCGGCACTCGCGAGCAAATGCTGTCAATATTCGGATCGCACGGATCAGAGAAGACACCCACGCGCAACACTCCATCCGGAATAGTCTTGAGAATCTGCTCGGCAGCCGCCATCGAGACCCGCCTCGGGCTTTCGGCGAAAATGAGACCGACCATACGGGCGCCGAGATCGACCGACAGTTGCGCGTCGTCGGCACTGGTGATACCGCATATTTTGACAATGGGGCTCATACCTGGAGCTCCTTCATTTTGGCTTGAATGTTGCCGGTGCGCATCAATTCGGTACCGACGAGAATCGCATCGACTCCACATGAATGCACCAGTCGGGCATCGGCCTCGGACCGGATGCCGCTTTCCGATACGACGGCGATATGGGGAGGAATCAACGGTCGCAACCGCCGGGTTGTGCTCAAATCGACAGCGAATGTGACCAGGTCGCGATTGTTGATCCCGATGATGTCAGCGCCGCAATCGACGGCAATCCGGATTTCCTTCTCAGAATGAACTTCGCACAGACAATCGATCCCGAGGCGGCCCGCCTCGGCCATGATCACTTTCATCTGTCCGGCGCCGAGAAGGCCGGTGATTAACAGGACGGCATCGGCGCCGTAGGCGCGTGCCTCGAGCGCCTGTAGCGGCTCCAGAATAAAGTCCTTTCGCAGCACAGGAAGCTGCACTGCCGCTTTGATATGCTTCAAGTCTTCGAGCGAGCCGCCAAAATGATCCTGCTCAGTCAGGATCGAAATGGCCTTCGCTCCCGACGCCTGATACATTTTCGCCTGAGCGACGGGATCGGCGGCCGCCGCAATCATTCCTGCGGAGGGTGACTGTCGCTTGAATTCGGCAATGATCGAGAGCCCGGGGACTGAGATCGCCTCCCTGAAGGAACGCAAGGGAAGGGGATGCTGCAGCAACGTCTCGAGATATCGCAGGTAAGCGACCCTATCGAGTGCGGTCAGCCGCTTTCTTTTGGCTTCGACTATCTTCCGCAACATCAGGTGAGCTTTCCTGTCAGTTCGATCAGGGCATTCATCTTGTCTCGTGCTTTTCCTGATTCAATTGCCTCGCTCGCTATCGGCACCGCCGCTTCGAAGTCCGTGGCGGCTCCGACCAGCGTCAGGCCCGCAGCGGCATTGAGTTCGACCGCCAAACGTTTGGGTGACTGCTCACCATCGAACATCCTCCTGATGATCTCCGCATTCTGCTCGGCCGGCCCCCCCTTGAGGCAGGAAGTATCAAGTTCTTTCGAGGAATGATTGCCAAGCACTGACCAGCCGGGGCCGTGACCGTTGCTCGAAAGGATCATGTTCATTCCGAAGGGCGCCAGTTCATCGAGACCGCAGGAATTATGCAGAAACCAGACTTTTCCGGACTCAAGGCAGGTTGCCGCTTGCGAGAGACTTTCCGCTACCGAAATGCTCGGCGTGCCGATTATCTGATGCGTGGCTCCGGCCGGATTGAGGAGCGGCCCGAGCAGGTTGAACACAGTTCGGAAACCCAATTCCCGGCGGATTGGCGCGATGTTCTTCATCGCCGGATGAAACGACGGCGCATAGAGGAAGCAGATGCCGATTTCGTCGAGGCACCGGGCGGCCGATTCGGGGGAGAGCTGGACCCTGACCCCGAGTTGCTCCAGCACATCGGCCGAGCCGCACTGCGACGTCACCGAACGGTTGCCATGCTTGGCGGTCGGGATACCGCACGCGGCCACGACGAACGCGGCAGCGGTGGAGATGTTGAAACTGCCGGAGCAGTCACCACCCGTGCCGCAGCAATCAAAAACCGTCTCCTGATGATGCGGCACTTTAACGGCGCGCTTACGAAACGCCTGAATGCAGCCGGCCACTTCCTCGGGAGTTTCCCCTTTCAAGGCCAGCGCGGTCAGGAAGGCGGCGCTTTTGACCGGGGAGAATTCACCGTCGGCGATGGCCGCCATCACCTTTTCAGACTCGGCGGAACTGAGATCGTTTCCGTCAGTCAGTTTCGCCAATACCCTGTCACTCATCTGACACCTCCGTTAAGGAAATTGGCGATTATGCGTGGACCATCTTCGGTGAGGACTGATTCAGGATGAAATTGCAGACCATACACGGCATACTGCCGATGGCGTATCCCCATAACCTCGCCCTCGGCAGTGTACGCGATAACTTCAAGCGATTCCGGCAAGGATTCCTCATATACCGCCAGCGAGTGATACCGGCCCGCCGAAAACGGATTCGATATTCCCGACAGGATTTCCCTGCCCTTGTGAAAAACTTTCGACGCTTTGCCGTGAACCAAACTGTGCGCCCGGTCGACCGTCGCACCGAACGTATGGGCGATCGCCTGATGACCGAGACAAATGCCGAGTATCGGGACTTTATCAAAGTATTCCCTGATGAGGTCGCAGGAAATGCCGGCTTCGGTCGGATGTCCCGGACCGGGAGAGATTATGATCGCGCGGGGGTTCAGCGTACGGACCTGGTCGAGATCGATCTGATCGTTGCGGAATACCTGCAGATCATCATCGATAACGCCCACGGACTGAACGATGTTGTAGGTGAAGGAGTCGTAGTTATCAATGAAGAGGATCATGAAAACCTCCTTCCGCGATACGAATCGCGTCTTTGAGCGCCTGAAGTTTGTTCAGTGTCTCCTGATATTCCCGCTCGGGAACCGAATCCGCGACCAGCCCGGCCCCGGCCTGAAGTCTTAAGCTGCTTCCCTGTTTCATGACTGTCCGGATGGTAATGCACATATCCATGTCGCCTGAGAGCGAGAAGTATCCGACACAGCCGGCATATGGTCCGCGGGGCGTGTTCTCCATCTCGCTGATAAGCTGCATCGCCCGGACTTTGGGTGCACCCGTGACTGTCCCGGCGGGAAAGACTGCGGAGAAGAGGTCGAATTGATCCTTGCCCGGCAGCAATTGGCCAGTCACGGTGGAAGTAAGGTGCATCACGTGGGAGAAGCGCTCAACCTGCATCAACCGCTCCACCGTCACGCTGCCGTACTTGCAGGTGCGACCGAGATCGTTGCGGCCGAGATCGACCAGCATGGTGTGCTCGGCCAGCTCCTTTTCATCCGCGACGAGTGACTTTTCGAATTCGATATCTTCGGATTCTGACTCGCCGCGAGGCCGGGTGCCGGCGATAGGTCGGAGTGTCGCCTTGCCGGCATTGAGCCGGACCATCACTTCGGGCGATGAGCCGATCAATTCCTGGTTATCCATGTCGAGATAGAACATGTAAGGCGACGGATTTAGCATGCGCAGCGCCCGGTAAACCTGAAAACCGTCTACCGGGCTGTGCGCCACCTGGGCCTGTGAAAGCACCAATTGAAAAATGTTTCCTTTGAAAATGTTCTCCCGGGCAACCTCGACCAGTTGCTCATAGCGGCTTTTAGTCACGTTCGGCTCGAACGATTCCGGTGCCGTGGGAGAACAGGAGCCGGGAAATTTGACGTCTCCCTTAAGCAGGTCGGTCATTTCTTCAATAATCCCTCTGGCCGAGCTGCTTTTCGAGTTGCCGTTCTCGACCAGCGCCATGGCTTGCATCTGGCGCTTGAAATGGTCGAAGACAAAGAGCGTGTCGACCAGATAGAAGCTCGCCACCGGGTGGGCGTGGCCATTTTCAAGCAGTTTGAGGCGTGGTTCGATAAATCCGACCGCTTCGTAATTGATGTGGCCGACCAGTCCGCCGAGGAGAGCCGAGCCGAGGGGGTTGGATGTGATTTCTATGGAACTGATAAGCTTTCGCAGAATGTCGAAGGGGTTGCGGGAATCGACGTAAGGAATCTTCACAGCGTGCTCCGCTGATGTTGCAAGCGCGTGGTCGGCGAAGAGATCGATGCGGAACTTGGGCCTCATCCCGATGAAACTGTAGCGGCCGGTGAGCCCCACACCATCGGCGCTTTCCAGGAGGAACCTGGCGCCGTGCGGTCTGAACTTCAGGAAGACCGACACCGGCGTCTCGAGGTCACCGGGCAGAGTGGTGAGTCGGGGGACAAGTCTGATCTTGCCGGACCTCTTGTGAGTCAGAATTTCAAGCCATTCCATACGCAAATGCCCAAAAAAAAGACCTGCTGTCATGCGGACAGCAGGCCCATTTCAGTACTTTCTCAGTCGACTAAACGGCAGACGCTGCTATCCGGTCGTATCTATAGGAATACCACCAATAATAGCAGCTAAGGGAAACTACGATGATCGCGAGGCCGTTTATCATGGCTTTAAGATATGCATTTTGCCCTGTTTGTCAATGCCAAATCTGAGTTGTATGTCCGATCATTTTTCATTTTGTTGGCGAATATGCAGTTAGGCGCAAACCGAATTATTGAAATACCCCACGCAAATTCTGCCCGTCTTATAGAGCGATCCATCAGCATTTACTCTGCATTGCTGATAATGGCGTCGTTTCCGCCTAGTTCGGTGAACGTCTCATGGTGGCCAGAAAACGGGAGCGGAGCCCGTCTCCCAGAAGCGCGCGCTTGACCGGCGGGAGCTTGAGAAACCCCCCGACAAACCCGCGGAGAAAGGCGTGAGAGGTCCTGGTCGGGTCGCTGAAAAGCAGATTTTGGAGGGTCCCCTGCTCGAGACTCTGCAAAATGATCCGTTCGAAAGTGTCTTCCGGATAATGCACGCGCTTGGCGCGGCTAACGAGCTTGAGTGAATCGCTCTGACACCGAAGGGCGCAGACGCCGCAGCCGAGACACAAATCGGCATTCACTACCGGGCAATCACCGTTGGAGGCGGTTATGGCATCGATCGGGCAGGCGTCGACACAACTGTCGCACTGAATGCATTCGTCCTTGTTCACCTGCGCGATGAAATTCGACGTCATCACGATATTCGGATACCCGAACCGGCTGATGCCCAGCAGGAGGTTGCAGCAGCAGCCGCAGCAGTGACAGATGAAAGTAGCGTTTTTTTGCACGTTGTCGGCGCAGAGTACCAGCCCCAAATCCCGGGATCTGGCCAGGTTGTCCCGCATCTCCTCGCGCGAGACCTCCCTGGCCATACCGTGCCTGATAAGAGTGTCAGCGGCGTCGTTGAAGCTTGTGCAGGTTTCCAATGGAACATCACACCGTTTTTCTCCGACATGCAATTTCTCGTGCCGGCAGGAGCAGATGCCGACCGCACACTTCCTGGCGCCATCTATCAGCGCCGAGGCCTTTTCGAAGTCGAGAATCTCGACATGTGCAGATTCCTCCAAGGTTTCCTCGTGCGGAATTGTCCGCATCGGCGTGATCGTCTGGCCCTTACCGAGGTTCGCGCGGTAAAAGGTGTCCTTATCCTGCAGATAGGTGTGAAACAGCTTCGCCCATTCTTTGGAATTGAGTTCGCCGCGGGTACGCATCATGGTAAGTTCGAATATTCCGATTATGAGCGGCGATACCGAATACTGGTACTCATCCTTTATCCAGATATCGAGCACCAGACCCTTTTCGCACAAACCATCGAGAAGCTTAAGAATCCGGGCCCGGTCCCAGTGAGTGATAGCTTCGATGCGGCCGACCGTAGCGAGGCCGTACGGCATCTTCACGACCAGTTCCGCCTCGTCGGGAGTGTAGAGCTCCTTGAGGATGGCGTAGAGAGTGTCGTTCCACGGCGCGTGACTGGGCTGGTTGTCGATCTTGCGCCCCAGTTCGCGATAGAGATCTTTTCCGACAAGATGTCCCATGATGCCACCTCTTGGATATGAGCAGGGATTCAGGATTCGTTAACTATCATCAGGTAATTGATTCCGGCGGCCAACGCAACGATTTTTCAAAGCCGTCCATACGGACAGCCACAGCTCAGCGAGCGATGGAGGCAGCCGCAGAAACCTGCAGCAATCTGTTGCAAGTCATGTCATCAGGTCATTTCAGCAGCATCATCTTCCTGGTCTGAACGAAGTCGCCGGAAATCAGGCGATAAAGGTACATGCCTGATGAGACCGGCCGACCGTCATCATCGCATCCGTTCCACTCGACCACATATGATCCTGCCGGCTTGATCGCGTCGACCAATGTTCTCACCTTCCGGCCGGTAATGTTGAATACTTCAATGATCGCGTCCCCGCGCCTCGGCAGACTGTACCGAAAGGTGGTGAGGGGATTGAAAGGATTCGGATAATTAGCTCCGAGAAAGCAGGTGAGCGGCAGGGACTCGGATTCAGTGGCGACATCCGCCGGGCTCTCCGGCGCCAGCTTCACGATATAGAAATCATCATCCCCCGCGCCGTAGGAATTAGTCCTCCCCACCACGATGAAGCCGCCGTCGGAGGTCTGCTTGACACAGTATGAACGTTCGTACTGATCCCCGCCGATGGTCTTGGTCCAGAGCGTGTCACCATTGGCGCTGGTGCGAATGATGTAGAAGTCGGTCGGGTCAACTCCGGCGTTGCGATACATTTCGCCACACATGACAAAGCCGCCGTCGCTGCACTGGTCGAGACCGTAGCCGAGATCAGGCGCCGGATTGCGGTAGCGCCGGCTCCACAGCGTGTCGCCGTTCGCATTGAGCCGGAGCAGCCAGAAATCCTCGTCGTAGGGGGAACCGAAGTCCCGGTCACCAAAGGCCATGTAGCCGCCATCGGCCAACTGCAGAATCGACCAGCCGGCGCCGACGCCACCGTATCCTTTTATCCAGGTGGTGTCGCCGTACTTGTTGATCTTGACAATATAGATCGCTCCGGCGGTGCCGATGGCGATGGCACCGCTGTCGGCCGTGGGAATTACCCGGTTGAGGTCCTGGGAGCCCCACTTGTCCACCAGCAGGTGATTCTGCTTGACACCGTTGGCGTCCGTACGCACGACATCGAATCCCCAATCGTATTGCCCCTGGGTCGTTGACCAGTAATATGACGTGCCCACCATGATGTAACCGCCATCGAGTGTCTGACAGACATCGAACCCGTAATCGGTAGTTGTGTCATAGTCATAATCCTCGTCCCACAGGAAATTGCCGGACGCATCGAGTTTCATCAGGTAAAGATTGGCCGATTCAGCCCCGAACTGGCCGCTGCCATACCCGCCGACAATCAGCCCGCCGTCCGATGTCTCTTTGGCACTTCGCGCTTCATCGGCACAGTTCTCCTGACCATAGGTCTTGTCCCAGGCGAACGAGCCGTCCTGGTTGAGCTTGACGATATAGATATCGCGGTCACCATGGGCAGTCGAGCCGGTGTACCCTGTTATCACATATCCGTGATCCGAGGTTTCCTCGACGTGCCAGGCCCATTCGAAACTGGCGCCGCCAAAGGTCCTGGTCCAGAGTGTGTCGGGTGCGACAGCCCGAACGAAACAAGGCAATGAGACGAGTAGAAGTATGGCAATAACGGCATTACGCATAATCTGATTCTCCTTCCGGCATACGTGAACTTCTTCAAGTAGTCGAGTGCCTCCAGCGCCCGCATTTCGATGGAACACAGGGGCGCTGCGACGGTCATAATAGACTGAATGCTCATTAATATAGTCGCCGGTGCAGATTAGGCAAGTAATGGAATGACACAATTTCAAAATGGGATAAGGACGTTCCTGTTTTGAACGTCCGGCGCGCGCGAAGAATCGTGGCGGGAAGTTTCGTTACCACACGTCAGATCGCACGATCGATGCGGCGGCCCTGGATGAGACGCGGTTCCGCTGAGGAATTCGCGCTATCACCTTGTGTGACGACACCAAACCCAGGCCTCGTCGCGACCTGGGTTTGGGTGTGAAACGCACTGCACGGGAAAATCCGCTACCCGGTTCTGCGCGAACCGGCCGTCTCTCTGATCGGGACCTCGTAGTACTCGAGAACCTGCTGATTCTCGGGCATGGGCTGGTTCAGATCCAGGCCATGGGCCTCAATGAGAATCTTCTCGCGGAACCACTTGTCAAACGGTTCATTGGAGGTTCTCATTCGTTCGAACGACTGCCGGGGGTTCTCGCCTTTGATCATGACGACACACATGTCGCCACGGGGCGTCTGCTGCAGGAAAACCTGCTCCACTTCGATACCGGCTCTCTTTCGAGACTGCCGATACTCCTCATTGCGGGGGCCGGTCATCTCCCTGACATAGTTCTTCCAGGTCTCTGTCTTCCCCGGGGCCAGCGGCACGGCAAACAAGTACGTCTTCATAAGAGCTCCTTGCTGTTAGGTTCTGGTTGTCTGCCTCAAATTAACGTATCCCTTGTACGACCGTGCCGACATCCCGGTTCCCATATAATGGACCGTCGATGTCGATAATTGCAATTAATCGACTTTATTGTGATTTGGCTCGCGTCTTGCATGCGCGAGCTTGTCAGACAGGTGCGGAGATGCCCGTTTCCCTATTTCTTTTCGCCCGTCAAGGACTTACCCAGGTCCTTGAGCTTGTCGGTCGCCTCGGTTTTGGCTTTCTCGATTGCCTGATCTTTCATCTCGCCGAGGTTCTTGCCGAAACCCTCGGGCAGCACACCGCTTCCGGCAGCCAGCGCTTTCGATATCAAGGTCTTGACAACGGTCGCCGCTATTTCACTTACCCTGGCGCCGTTGTCGCTGCCGACATCGCGAATGGCGAAGTCATCGAGCTTGAACGACTTCTGAACGTTCTTCCCCAGCAGGTTCAGCGATCCGCTCACGTTGATGTCGCGCAGGGCGATCAGCCCGATTCGGAATTTCTGTGATTCTTTCGACGATGACATATCGATGCGCTTGATGTGGTCGAGCAGGTACTGGTAGTTCCCTTTCCTGTCGATCTGCTCCAGATTCAGGTTCACTCCATCGATAATGAATGAATCGACCTTCACTTCCTTGTCCAGCATCGATCCGGTCTGAACGGCAATCATCCCGCGCTTCAGCGTAAGGAAATCACCGGCGGCGAACCCTTCCGGATTGTGAACCGCCAGATTGTCGAGCTCGAGCGAGCCGCCGCCGATTTCAAGCGAGGCCGAGCCGAGGTCGGTCTTGACCCCGAGAGCGTATTCCGAGCCCCCTTCGACCGCCTTCTTCACCAGGATGTTGCGGGCAAAATACACGACTACCAATACGGCAATCACGAGCACGACCAAACTGAGAGCGATTTTCTTAATCATATGGTCACTCCGACTACAGATTCTGTTCTCGATAGAAGTGGATATGAATCCAGAAGATTATACAAAGTTGATAAATATTCAGCAATTGTTTGACTTCCTTCGGGGGAGGACAGCGGCAGACCGGACTTCTTGGTAACTTCTGCGCCGGCAACGACGTATACGGACTGATGGACAACGAGAGGCGCAATGCAGCCGCTGCGTTTTCGGAAGAACCAATGGTGCATCGCATTACCGGGAGGATCTCATGAGTGACACCATCAGACCACGGCATCCGCTGCTGGTACTGGTCTGGAGTTTCGGAATACTTATCGCCATGAATCTGCACCAGTATCTTGGCGTACTGATCGGCGCCATGATGGGCGGGTTTACCTTTGAGGAAGTGATCAGCGGCAAAGGACGCAATTTATTCTCTCAACTTGGTCACGGGGTGACAGCGGTGGTGATCGGCCTTCCACTGGCCTGGCTGATCATTCGATTTCTCTGGAGACGATCTTTCGACTGGATGCGGCTGCGGTTTAACGGGCGACTGGCACTCGGCGGGTTTGCCCTTGGTCTCCTGTTGCCGTTAGCGGTGTTGACCGTCATTTCGGCGGTCGGGAACGTGAATGTCACTGCCGTGCCGTCGCGGTTAACCGCAGGTGATTTTGCAGTGATCCTGGCGGGCACCCTGTGCTGGATGTCATTTATCGCGTTCAGCGAGGAAACGGTGTTTCGCGGCATGGTCGTGCGGGAATGGGCGAGCCGATGGGGATGGAAGGCGGCGACCCTCCTCGGCGGCCTCTGGTTCGGCGCCCTGCACCTGACCGGTATCGAGGGCGGACTGACTTTCGTTTCGGCAATCTGGGTACTGATCGCCGGAGTCGCCGTCACGGTTCTGTTCGTGGCACTGTATGTGCGAGGCCGATCGCTATGGCTGCCGATCGGATTTCACCTGGGCTGGAATCTCTGTTTGGACGGTCTGCTCGGCGTAACGATCAGCGGCAAGGAGCCGGGTTTCTCGCTGTTTCAGATGAATACGTCCGGTCCGGCATGGCTGACCGGCGGAGCGTTCGGGATGGAGGCCTCCGTTGTTGCTATTGCCGTCTATCTGGCGGTGGCGATTCTCGTACTGCGGCTGGGACGACCCGGAGGCATTCAAATCCTGAATCCAAGACCGGAGGGATTCTCCGAACAGCGCGTTGTCTGATTTAAGAGTCGCCTGAAAACGCGAGAGGCGCCCTTCCGGGGCGCCTCTTGATGGAAGAAATCGAGACAACGTGTCGTAACCTTATTCCGGCTGCCAGACCTTCCAGACATTTCCAACCAGGTCCGGGCCCGGCTTGAGGGTCGGTTTTCCCGGCTCCCATTCCGCCGGACAGGCCTCTGTTCCCTTGGACTTCCGGACCAACTGAAAGGCGTGCAACTGGCGAATCGCCTCGCCGATCTTCCGACCGACCGGCGGTGTCATCACCTCCATGGCCTGCACGACCCCGTCGGGATCGATGAGGAATCGTCCGCGGATGTTTATGCCGTTGTTTTCGTCGTAGACGCCATACACCTTGCCGAGATTCCCGGCGCCATCGGATAGCATCGGCCAGGGAATGCCGCTCTTGGTCATCTTCGAGAGTTCATGCTCTTCCCACATCTTGTGGACGAAAACGCTGTCGGTGGATGCCGACAGTACTTCGACTCCGAGCTTCTGCAGTTCATCAAACCGGCCGGCGACCGCCGACAATTCGGTGGGTCAGACGAAGGTGAAATCGCCGGGGTAAAAGCAGAGCAGCACCCACTTGCCGGCATAATCCGAAAGTTTGACGTTGACGAACTTGCCCCGGTGATAGGCCGGGGCCTGAAAATCGGGAGCTTTGCCTCCCACTTTCACCATTACCATCGGTCTGCCTCCTTCTCCGGCATCGGCCCGGAGCTCATTTCTGGAATCGGGTGGCTGGCCGACCACGGTGCCGGTCGGCTTGGCACATCCAACAGGTTCTTCCGCCATTGAAACCTCCTGGGCAGCAGAAATAGCCGCCCTCATCGAATGAAAGGGCTGTGTATCCAACTTGTCAAGATGAGTTCCAACCAACGATCATAGACGGTTCAAGCCCGCACGCGACCGGTATCCGACCTTGACAATGACGCCGACCTTGTCAAAATTGAAGGGATTTTCCGAGAGCATAAAGCTGGGAGTGCCGTGTCGCGGATTTGTGGAGTGTCGAGGTCGGGCTGGTCGAGAGAGCAAACCTCCCTTGCTCTTGAGCGCCTGCTGGCGCCGCTTGTGCACTCGAGCGATTTTCGGACCGACCGTCATTGTCTGGACATGGTCGCTTTCGGACGGACATTCTTCCCCACGCTCAATTTCTCGACTCATCTTTTCGTCAGTGATGACCGGTCGGTGATGTGCGCGTTCTGCGGTTATTTGTTCGAGCCGGATCGCCTCCGAAACGAAGTGCTGCGCGAAAGTGGGGGAGAGGCCTCGGTTTCCGACCCGGCCGCCTTGCTGGGTTACCTGTTTCCACGGCAGGGGTCACCGATGCTGGTCGATTTGAACGGCTGCTACGCCTTTGCCCTGTGGGAAGGCAGGTCGGGTACGGTGACTCTCGGAACCGACCGATTCGGCATGAGGCCTCTGTACTATCGGCACCACGGAGGTCAACTCACCTTTGCTTCAGAGATCAAATCGCTTCTCAATCTTGATCCGGACGAGGGATTCAATACCGGCGCCTTCTCCGAACTGCTGTCGCTCGGAGCGCCGCTCGCGGATCATACGCTTTATCCATCGGTACAGCGCCTTCCTGCGGCGACCGTGATGTCATTCCGTGATGGGTCGGTTGCGTCAACCTGCTACTGGTCTCGCGGCGCCGTCCCATGCGACTCGAATTTGGCAGTACCGGCGTTTGTCGAAGAAGCTCAGCGTCTGCTGAGCCGGTCTGTTGAGCGCCTGACCGCGCAGATTGCGCATCCTGTCTGTTTCCTGAGCGGCGGGTACGACTCGCGCCGAATCCTTCTCGAATTGGTACGCCACGGCAAACCGGTGACCGCGTGCACCTCACCCACCGTTCGACCTGATCATCCATGGAGTTTCGACATCCCGATCGCGCGAGCATTGTGTGAAGAGTTGGGAGTCAATCACATCACGGCCGACCTGCCGCCTCCCACTAGCTACGGCGAACTGGTCGGCCACACCTATGCCCTGCTCGATTTCGAAACCGATGCGCACCCCTGGGTGTTGCCGCTTCTGGCCAAAATCCGGGTGGGTGAGGGAGTCAATTTCGACGGGCTGGGAGGGGATGTACTGTTCGAATACAATTATACGTATGCCGATGAAGCGCCGCGGATGGACGATCCGGCATATCTCACCCAGCGGGTGCTGCGCCGGTTCCCCGATATCTGGCCACTGCTGTTTCGAGGCGAACCACCCCACGCTTNGNTGGCNGANCGATTCGAAGCNNCNCTGC
>PQAP01000156.1:38857-41509 GCA_003105265.1 candidate division GN15 bacterium
CTGCCNAACGACGAGCANCGGCTGAACATGTTCTATTTCAGGAACTGGACGCGACGCAAAGCGTCGCTCTTTGCGCATGGTTTGCTGTCGCTAAAAGTTGACTCTGTATATCCGTTTCTTGACTATGATCTGGTCGACCACGTGCTGCGCCTTCCGCCGCTTCTCAGACGCACGGCTGAGATATCGAAAGCGATGTTGAATCTGGTGGATCCCGGACTGTTGCAGAGAATCCCCACCTCACACGACAAGCGGCTGATCACCACCAGCGAGCCGTTCTATGAACGATTCCGTGCTCGTCTGCCGGAGAACTACTGGTTGAATACCCAGACCTCAATTCATCGCGCCGCCACGGGAGACATTGTCGGGACCAAAGGCGTCCTGTCACAGCTGTCCACAAAATCACTGCTGTCGGCGGCAGGGAATCTGATACCGCTGCCGCAGCAGTTTGTTCCGGAACGCTTCACGCGGAGTTCCTGGCGCCTTCGCCTGCTCGGAATGTATGCGCTGCAGCGTCGTACTGCCCGGTCACAAACGGAAGCCGCGATGAGACTGGCGGCAGCGAATGACTGTGTATACAAGCGTGCGTAGCTCCCCGGACAGCCCAACCGAACGATGAAGCGGGGTGGACGGTTATCGCGCCCCGCTTCTCTGCGCACTATTATCAGAATATTCGAGGCATCGTCAGGCAGATCGCGAGCACATCGAGCACGAACACGGTAATCGCAAAGACCGTCCGAACCGTGTTGCCTTTGTCCCACGGGCGCCAGAGCTCCCGCGCGTTGTGCGGGGGATTGGACACCGCCCAAGTCATCAGTTTCTTGTTCACCGGGACGTTTACTGTCAAAGTAATCGCGAAGACAATGACAGAACCCGCGGCCGCGAAGGAAAAAAGTGCCAGGGCCGTCGGATGTGCGGAATTCCGCAAGAGGAGCAGCAGCCAGCCGTGGCTGAGAATGGCCATAATCTGCAGTACCGGCATGAATCGCACGTAGTTCCGATGAACCGCCTGCTGGAATTGCACGAAGGCGGAATCGGGAAGCCGCGGCAGGGCGAAGCTCGCCCCGAGGCGATTGCCGAGCAGGATGCCGGACAAAAATCCGGTTGAAACAAGAGCGAGGAAACTCATGAGCGTGATCAGCATGTTGATCTCCACATCCTAATGTTGTGATTGCGCCCGGTACCTGCCTCGTTATAACACAGAAGAGTTGGACTTGCTCCCGGAGATTTCATGGCCGGGGCAGGACGCTGGTTGCATCGTTGTGCAGCGCTCAACCCCTGGTCGTGCCCAGTATTCAGACATTTTCGCGGGGTGACTTCTTAGCGGTTCGACGGCAGGTCAAGCCGGAGGAAAAGAGGACGGTTTCGCAGATTTGTATTGACAAAGTGAACCACATTGTCTATATATAAGGTAACAATGGGGGATTTTTTTCTCATTGTAAGACAAGACTGATCGATTCAACCAACATCCAGGAGGTGACGCTGTGCATAGGTGTGCTACAGTCGGGTTCGTGCTGGTTCTTGCGGTCATGCTTATTCCGGCAGGTTGTTCCCGCAATTCGACCGGCGACGTGGACAATGCGTTCGATGAAACAACTGTCCGCGCTAACCGGGTGGAGGCGTTCAAGGCCGCCCCGTCCGCGTACACTAATTGCCTGTCGATGCCGGTCGTGTTCGCGGAGGGACACGGCTTGACGGGCCAGGATGTCGCCGTCTCCACCGGCCTTCGCGGCGCTGCCGGCGTGGAGTACTTCGTCCAGCCGTATGACAACGTGACGTTCATCGATGGCTTTCCTGTATACCAGAATCCATCGGTTAATGAGTGGCAGGCCGACTGGTCCGATGGAACGACATGGGGGGGTGAAATCCCGGTCGAAATCGACTGGGCGGATAATCTGACGCGCCAGACCTGGACGGAACGGTCAAAAATACGGGTCGAGGTGGTCCTTTCCACCGCGGTCGAACCCGCGGCGCATCCGCTTGACGGCTACAATATGTACTCGCTCGGCGGCACCAAGCTCAGTGAGGTCTTCGTCACCAACACCACCAAGTATGTTGCGACCTCNGCNCTGGTCTANTCGAANGTNGCCCGGCTNANNATCGANAAGCTCGATGTCAAGGGNGGNGTNCCGGTCGCGACCGTGTANGACAGCCCTTGCTATGAAGGTTACACCTTGGACGGTCCAAGCGACGCCTATTCGGCCGAAATCAACATGAGCGGCAAATGTATCTACGGTTACAACTGGGATGTCGGAGCGGTGAACCTCGATGTCAAGTCGGGCTGGTATNGCCTCACGTTCATGCTCGACGGAGCGGCCTCATACACGGACGCGCTCGGCAACAGCCACGTGTACACGCGAAATACGCTGATCAGCAGCTTGAATCCGGCTGATCTGCTCGGCTATAGTGACCCGGAGGTGGTACTCTATCCTCCGACACTGACCGAAAACGGCCATGCGAGCGTGCTGGACATTTATATTAAGGGCAAGAGTTCAGGCCGCAGGTAAAGAAGATATCTGGAGTCGCGTTTCAAGCGACAACGTATCGCACGGGACCGGAGCATGTCGGAAGTCATGCCCGGTCCCGTTCTTTGTCCGAAGAATCGTTGGGGATGATACGGGATAGGGCTGGTATTCTTTCGGCGGGTCAGTCTAT
>PQAP01000157.1 GCA_003105265.1 candidate division GN15 bacterium
GCCGATCCGAATTGCGTGGTGCTGTCACGCGATGGCCGCGTGCACAGACCGGGGCAGACGATACCCGTGCGAATCACCAAGCAATTCCGCTTTGATGACGCGGCGAACAGTGTCGAGATCCTTTACAAGTTGAGTTGCCCTCACGGCACAAGCGTTGAGGCAACGTTTGCAGTCGAGAACAACTTCACTTTCCAGGCGGGGCACGCCCACGACCGATATCTGCTGATCGACAATCAGCGACCCGAAAGCTCCTGGCTCGATACCTCGACGCGCCACCCGCGTGCCTTCGGTATCGCTATGGTAGACGAGTATCGCAATCTGGCTGCGGCTGTGGTTTCCGACAGGGAAGCCGAAATCTGGCATCTGCCCATCTTTACGGTCTCGCTCTCGGAGGCCGGGTTCGAGAGAGTGTATCAGGGGACTACGCTTGTTCACGTGTATCGGATCACCCTGAGTGACAATCCCGCGAGAGTTGCGCTCACCGTGCATGCCGGTCGGATGGCCGAAGTATTGCGCGAAGCCTTTGCAGCATCGTCAGTTTCCGCAAGGTGACGACCGAAGGCGAACCTCCGGCCGGCCTCGTTACGCCAGAAATCCATTGGCCAACCGACTGCCAAATCGTATCTTACGTCGATGCTTGAGAAGCTTGCCGACCGCATTCGCCGTGCCCGCGAGGGGGTAGTCCTTACCGGCGCCGGCATTTCTGCCGAGTCGGGAGTGCCGACCTTTCGTGGCAAGGAGGGGTTGTGGGGGAAGTTCAAACCCGAGGAACTGGCGACCATGGAAGCGTTCATGGCCAACCCGAAGATCGTCTGGGAGTGGTACAACTGGCGCCGCGAGCTGATGGGGAAGGTGAAGCCCAACTCGGGCCACTATGCACTTGCGGAACTGGGCGAGTGGTTCGAGCAGTACACGGTGGTGACTCAGAATGTCGATGGGCTGCATCGCGCCGCCGGCTCGCCGCGCGTGCTGGAGTTGCACGGCAATATCTATCGCAACAAGTGTTCCGAATGCAATCACTTGACTCCCGATGATCTCGAGATCGACCCGACCCATATCCCGACCTGTACCAGATGCGGCGGGAAGATCAGGCCGGATGTCGTCTGGTTCGGCGAGCTCTTGCCGGAAGGGACAATCGAGGAGGCGTTTGCGGTGAGCGAGCGCGCGGACATCTTCTTTTCGGTCGGAACCTCGGCGCTGGTCCATCCGGCCGCATCACTGCCGGTGATCGCCAGGCAGCACGGCGCAGTCCTTGTCGAGATCAATCCCGAGGAGACGCCGTTGACGGAGTTCGCCGATTATTCGTTTCGCGCCAGATCGGGGGAACTGCTGCCGGAGCTGATCGGGCTGCTTCGCCGAAAGGGCGGCTGTTGAAACGGGGCCGTACAGACAGACGGCCGGCGTGTATAAGGTATGGTGTAAATACGACCATGATGAGCCGCCGAATCAACCAGGCACTCCCGGTGTTACTGATCTCCCTTCTGCTCAGCGCCGGCGGATGTGTGTACTACAATACCTTTTTCAACGCACGGCAGGCGTTCGATGACGCTGAGAAAGTCCGCAAGGAAAAGGGTGTCGGCAGCAGCGGCGGCTATCAGACGGCCATCGACAAGGCCCTGGTGGTCATCGAGAAGCACCCCAATTCCAAGTACTACGACGACGCTCTCTACGTCCTGGGGGTGTCATATTACTACACCAATCAGCCGCTGAAAGCGGATCGCCGCTGCCGCGAACTGCTGGCCAACTATCCGCAATCGAAGTATGCCAAGGAGATGACGCTGTATCTGGCACGCGCCAAGCTCAAGCTGAAGGAAGAGGATGAGGCGTTCAAGCTGTTCGAGGAGATTTTCGAAGGGAAGTACGACAAAGAGTACCGGGCGGAAGCGGCTCTGGAGCTCGGACAATACCAGCGGGAGCAGAAGGACTATCCGGAAGCGGAACGATATTTCCGGGCGGTCCGCGATTCGCTCGGCAACGCGCGGCAGCAGAAAGAGGCGCAGAAGAAGCTCGCCGATTCCTATTTTGACAGCTACAAATTCGCCGAGGCCCTGAGCGGTTATTTACAGGTGCTGGGGATGAAGCCGGACAAGAACGAGCGATACGTGGCGCTCTACCGCTCGGCGATGTGTTCCTATCGTCTGCAGCGCATTCCGGCCGGAATGGACTATCTCAATAAGCTGATCAAGGATCCGCTGTATTACGATTCGGTCACCACCTTGAAGATTGCGGTAGGGCAGGGATACGAGTATTCGGGAGATCTGACTCAGGCGGAGGCGACCTACGAGGAGGCGGCTACGCTAACGCGAAATCAGACCAGCGCCGCCGAGGCATACTACCGTCTCGGGTTGATCTATCAGTTTGATTACGATGATCTCGCCAGGGCCAAAGCGTACTATGACAAGTCGGCCGAGGCGAACCGCACGACCGAATCGGGCAAAGATGCGCTGCAGCGGGCATCCGATATCGCCCGGATGCAGACGCTCAGCAAATCGGCCGAGGACGCCCTCGAGGAAGAACTAAAGGCGATCAAGGACAAAACCGCGCGCGACAGCGCAGCTGCCGCGGTCGGTGTCAAAATCGTTGATTCAACCGCCCGCGACA
>PQAP01000158.1 GCA_003105265.1 candidate division GN15 bacterium
CGTTCGACCACGTATTCCGGCATGTGACTGTTGACATCGCCGGCCAGCTCAATAAACCGCGCATAGTAATTGAGCGATTTCAGTTTCCATGACAGGTAGTGCGGATCAATCGGGATGCAGTGACCGCCGAGTCCGGGACCCGGATAGAACGGCATGAAGCCGAACGGCTTGCTGGTAGCGGCCTCGATGATTTCCCACACATTCATCTTGAGACGGTCGCACATCAGGGCGACTTCATTCACCAGTCCGATATTGACTGAGCGGAAAGTGTTCTCAAGCAGTTTGACCATCTCGGCAGCCCGGGTCGAAGAGACCGGAAAGACATGCGGAATGGTCTGCTTGTAAAACGCGCATGCTACCCGGGTGCAGGCCGGAGTCACGCCGCCGACCACGCGCGGCGTGTTCTTGGTATTGAATTTCGGGTTGCCCGGATCGACCCGCTCGGGAGAAAATGCCAGGAAGAAATCCTTGCCGACTTTCAGCCCGGTGGCTTCGAGAATCGGCAGTATCAGCTCTTCGGTCGTTCCCGGATAGGTGGTGGATTCGAGCACGACCAGCGTCCCCTTCTTGAGATACTTCTTCACCCACTCCACCGCGGCGAGAATGTAACTGACATCCGGGTCCTTGGTCTTCGAAAGCGGGGTCGGGACACAGATCGACAGAGTATCGAGCTTTGAAATCAGCCGGGGATCATCGGAGGCCACAAACCGTCCGGCCTTCACGGCCGATTTGACGGTGGCATCGGATATATCATCGATATCCGATTTGCCGCTGTTCAGGAGCTTCACCTTGTTTTTCGAAATATCCAGACCGGTCACGGTGAAGCCGTTTTCCGCGAGAACCATGGCCAGCGGCAGACCTACGTAGCCCAGCCCGATTACGCCGGGACGCGCTTTGTGGCTGTGAATTTTGGCGATGAGTTCATCGGCGGTGCTTTTGCTTCGTGCTTTCTTCTCCATCGATCATATCTCCACAAAAAGGTATCATTCCCTGGTTGATTGTCCGGACAACTCGTGACGCCAGTAATTCAGCGTGTCGGCGACGGTACTCTGCAGAGAATGCCTCGGGGCATAGCCGAGTTCCCGGACCGCTTTCCGATTGTCGCCCTTCAGTATAGGAATATCGGCTTTTCGCAGCCGAGTTTTATCGACCCGGACCGGAATCCGACGGTGAGAGGTCTTGAGGAGCATCTCCAGCACCCGACTCATCGCGACTGCCCGGCCCGAACACAGTTGGTAAATATTTCCGGGCTTCCCTCTTTCAGCCAGCAGGCGATAGCCGCGTACGATGTCACGGACATCGGAAATGTCCCGCCGGGCCGACAGATCTCCGACCAGTAATTCCGGCTTATGCAGTCCGCTTTCGATCGCGGCAATCTGATGGGCGAAGGAGGGAATGGCGAAGCTGTCGCTCTGCCGCGGGCCGCTGTGATTGAAGGAGCGGGCTACCACCACCGGCAGATTGTACGCGCGATGATAATAACGGGCGGCCTGTTCGGCGGCAGCTTTGGCGATACCGTAGGGAGAAACCGGGTTAAGCGGTTGGTCTTCGCGAAGGGTCTTGTTCTTCGGTGCGAAAACGCCGTAACAGTCAGCCGAACTCACGAACACGAATTTCCTCAATCCGGCATGAGCACGTGCGGCATCCAGCATATTCAGCGTACCTTCGAAATTGACCAGGAAAGTCATCCGCTCCATCTCGAAGGACCGACCGACCGAGGCCATGGCCGCCAGGTGAAATATGTAATCCGGTTTGAATTTCCTGACCAGCTTGCGGTTGTGTTCGGCATCGAGAATGTCCGCCTCGAACAGCGTTATCCGGTGCTCAATGGCGCTCAGATGATGCGTAGACTCCCCTTCGCGCATGGTCCCGACAACGCGGTAACCGCAGGCCAGCAGTTCCTCGGCGAGAAAAGAGCCGGCGAATCCGGGAATGCCGGTGATGAACGCGGTACGCGAGGTCATGCCGGCTTGCCTGACAGCCGCTTCATGTCGCAATCGACCATCATTCGCGCCAGCTGCTCGAAACTGACCTCCGGCTCCCAACCCAATTTCTTTCGGGCGTATGACGGGTCGCCGAGCAGTAAGTCGACCTCAGCCGGACGGACAAAGCGGGGATCGGTAACCACGTACTTGCGGTAGTCAAGATCGAGATAGGCGAACACCAGCTTGACGAACTCCTCGACCGAGTGCGTCCGGCCGGTGGCAATGACGTAATCGTCGGCCTGTTTCTGCTGGAGCATCAGCCACATCGCGCGAACATAATCCCCGGCAAATCCCCAGTCGCGTTTGGCGTCGAGATTGCCGAGCGCCAGTTTCCCGGCGAGACCGAGTTTGATCCGCACAGCGCCGTCGGTGATCTTGCGGGTCACGAATTCGAGCCCGCGGCGGGGTGATTCATGATTGAAGAGAATGCCGGAACAGGCGAAAATACCGTAGCTCTCGCGATAATTGACCGTGATGAAATGACCGTACACTTTGGCTACGCCGTACGGCGAGCGCGGATAGAACGGCGTGGTTTCCTTCTGCGGAACCTCACGCACCTTGCCGAACATCTCCGACGATGACGCCTGGTAGAACTTGATCTTCTTGTCGACCAGCCGAATCGCTTCGAGCACTTTGGTCACGCCGAGAGCGTCGAACTCACCGGTGAGCACCGGCTGCACCCAGCTGGTGGGGACGAACGACTGCGCCGCGAGATTGTAGATTTCGTTCGGACGGTGTTCCTCGACCACGTTGACGATTGAGAGTTGATCGAGCAGGTCCGCCTGCACGAGTGTGATCTTGTCCTTGATGTGGTTGATCCGCTCGAACGATTCGGTCGAGGATCGCCGCACCACGCCGACGACTTCGTATCCTTTCGCCAACAGCAGTTCGGCGAGATAAGAGCCGTCCTGGCCCGTTATTCCGGTTATCAGTGCTCGCATAAAGTAAACTCCAGTTAGTGATAGTCACCGCATTCCGACAGAACAGATCTTATACGCGGGAACCGTATCACCGGCCTAAGTTGTTACAGGTGGAGAATATAGCGGTGAGGTCAACAAGGGTCAATTACAAAACCGGCAACCGCAAAAGCATCTCAAGTGATTGGACAGACCGCCGGAGAGGGATATATTGCCTGCGCAGAGAGAGGAAACCCATGAGCCGATACCTGATTGTGCTGCTCATGACCTGTGTCTGTGTCTTAGCCATTGAACCGAAGAAGAGAGGCACCTCCATGACTCCAGAGCGATTATCGGCAGATTCGTATCTGCAGCAGGGAGACACCACGTTTCAAACGCGCGACTACGCCGGGGCATTCAAGGATTATGAACAGGCGGTCAGCGCCGCGCGCGAAGAGTTTAACCGGCCGATTGAGGTCGAGGCGCTGAGTCAGATGGCGCGGATGAAGCTACTGCTGAATCAGACCGAGGATGCGAAGAAGTATCTGGCCGAGGCGGCCTCGCGCGCCGATGATTCGGACAGCATGGGCTGGTCGCGCTATCTCGGCGTGAAGGGACGGGTCGAGTGGAAGTCCGGCCAACTGGATTCGGCGCGGCAGACGTTTGAGGCGATGTTCGATTACTGTTCGCTGCACGATCTTTGGTCGCGGGCCGTCGATGCGGCGCACATGGCTGCAATTGTGGCGGAGGCGCCGCCGGATCAGATCGAGTGGAGCCGGAAAGGGATTGCGATCGCGGAATCGCGCGGAACGGAGAACTGGCTTGGGCCGCTCTGGAACAATCTGGCCGGCATCTATTTCGACATGAAGCAGTACGACAGCGCTCTGGAGTGCTACCGGACCGCGCGAGATTTTCACTGGCGGTTTTCCGATGAGCGCGCCAAGCTGGTGGCGGATTATCACATCGGCATGGCCTACCGGTTTTTGGGCAATTACCGGGAGGCCGAAACATGGCTGCGGCCGGTGCTGGCCTGGGCGGAACGCCTTAAAGATCATGAAATGATCGGACAGGCGTGCGAGGATCTGGGCGAAGCGGCGGTCGGCCTGGGCAGAAAGAGCGAGGGAATCGAGTACCTGCGGCGCGCGTGCCAGGAGTACCTGCGGGCCGGGTATGAGAAGTCGGCGCCGGAGATATGGGACAATATCAACAGGCGGATCGAGTCTCTGCAATAGCGAAGAGCCAGGAATGTGATTGATAACTGACCGCCTCCACCGCAACATTTAATGGAGACCATTCGTATCAATAATTGATGCGGGCGAGACAGGAGACATCGGATATGACGACAGCCGACCTGGAACGATTCAGGGCACTATTGGTGGAGCGGGAGGAATTGCTGAACGAGTACGTCTCCCGGCTGGGCGCGGCGCCGAGCACCGAAGTCGACAAGGTGCGCGGGCTTCTCGCCGATATCAGGGCGGCCTTCCACCGGATCGAGGATCACTCTTTCGGCACCTGTGAGGTGTGCAAAGGCGAGGTCGAATATGACCGGCTCGAGGTCCAGCCGATTCGGCAGATCTGTCTCGACTGCATCAGTGTCGAGGAGAAAACCCTGCTTGAAGATGAGCTGTTGATCGCCAGCCGGATTCACCGCGCGCTGCTTCCGCAGCAGGTCGAGAGAATCGAAGGGTTCGAGCTGGCGGTCAAGTCGCTGGCGGCACGCTCCATCGGCGGCGACTACTACGATTTTCTGAGCGGCGCGAGCGGCGGCATGAAAGTGGTAATTGCCGATTCCATGGGCAAGGGGATACCGGCCGGATTGCTGATGTCCAATCTGCAGGGGGCGCTGAGGGTTTTGGCGCCGGATATGAAATCGCCGGGCGCATTGGTCGGTAAGCTCAACTGGTGGTTGTGCCGCAATGTGCCGGTCTCCAAGTTCATCTCGCTAGCCTGTATCGACATCACCCCGACTCTCACTTCCGTTTCCGTCAAGTACGCCAACGCGGGACATCCGCCGATCATCCTCGTGCGGGCCGACGGCAATTGCATGAACCTGCTCCCCACCGGCGGCGTACTCGGCGTCCATGAGGACTTCGAATACAGCGAACAGGCGATCGCGATTCATGCGGGAGATCTGCTGGTGATGTACACTGATGGTGTTACCGAAGCGGGCAATGATTCGGGCGAGATGTTCGGCGATGAACGGCTGGCGCAGTTCTGCCGGGACCACCGCATGGAACCGCCCGGCGCATTCATTGAGCAGTTGCTCGGTTCAGTCCGTGACTTCACCGGCAGAGAATCGCTCGAGGACGATCTCACGGTAATCGCGATCAGGAAAAAGTAGCCCCGCTACCCTATACGCCGGATTTTGAGGTACAGGCCGAGCGCGAGCAGGGTAATGAAAATCGACGCGATCCCAAGACCAATCCGGCGGTAGTCATATTCCCACAACAGATTGCGGGCGCGCGCGCTCACGTCGTCAGCTTTGGCGATGCCGTCTTTCACTTTGGCCGTCAGCGAATCAGCGGCAAAGGCGTGAATGCTGGATCGCGCCTGTACCCCCAGTTGTGCGACATCCTTCAGCGCGAATTCTTCATCTGTGATCAGCATGCCCTTCGCGCCGGCCCGATTCACCAGGACGGTCGCCGAATCAGTGGCACGCGTGAGTGAACGCAGATCGGCGCTCACCTTGAGGATCTCCTCGGCGGCCTTCGACCCATCATCGGCGTGACAGGTCGCGCAGAGCTGGCCGTCGGCAAGGCCGATCAGCGAATCGGACGGCTGGAGAATCTCGTGGTTGCTGTGGCACGTCATGCACATCGGCAGACCCTGTTCTACGAAGGCCGGGCGATGCGGCGAGCCGTCGAACAGGCGCGCCTCGATCGCATGGCACAGGCCGCAGACCGCATCGAGCGAGGCGACGCCCGGCGGAGCGGCGCCGTGGTTGCCGTGGCAGTCGTTGCAGGCCGGCGCGCCCAAATCCCCCTGTTTCAGCAATGCAATGCCATGAACCGAGCGTGAATACTTCTCAACCTGGTCGGTGGGAATGCCGTACCCGGCCATGTATGCGCTGTCGGAGTGGCAATGACCGCAGGTGGCGGGAATGTTCTGCGGATAGGTCGTGGAATAGGGCAGTTTGGCCGAGCCGATCGAGTGCGCGGTATGGCACGACACGCACGTCGCGACTTTCTGATCCTTCTTCTGCATCAGCCGCTGACCGTGAATGGATGTCTGGTATTTCTCCAACTGGTCGACCGGCAGCGAGGGGTTGTGATCGTGCATATAGCGGGCGTCGGAGTGGCAGCGGGCGCAGAATTGCGGTATGGCCAGATGATCGGGGGCGCCGCGGAAGCCCGCCGAAGCCCGCACGGAATCCATATCGCCAAGCGTTCGGTCGCCGCCGTGGCAATCCGCGCAGTCGAGGCCGTTCTGCTCATGGACATCGCGCGCGACCTGATGCGCCGGGCCGTTTTCATCTTCGTTATCGAAATGACATTTCACGCAGTTGCTCGGCTGCGATGCCGGAGCGGCGCCGACGGGGGTCGCGGCACCCAGGGCCAGCAGAAGGAGATATGTTTTGAGCGCACTCATTTCAACGTATATCCCAGAACAGTCATAACGACGATAAAGGTGACCACGCCGACGCCCAGCCACGTGAACAGCGGCGAACGCCGGTTGAGATTCGAGTTTCTATCCAACAACGGTACCAGCATCCAGGCAAGCCCGGCGATGCTGAACACAATCATGCCGAACAGCTCGCCTTCGAGGAAAAACACGTGGGGTGGCAGGAATTTCAGCGACTGAAACGCGAACATGAAATACCACTCGGGCCGGATAACCGGAGGGGGCGGCGAGAACGGATCCGCCTTTTGTCCCAGCGGCCAGTGAACCACGCCGATACCGTCGGGAAAGAACACCGCCAGCAGGGCGAGCACGTTGAGCGCGATCAGCCACAGGAGCAAATCGCGATACAGGAAATTCGGAAAGAATCTGATCGACTTTTTTTCCTCCGGTTTCATGGTCGCCCAACTGATCGGCTCACTCATCCCCTGTCGCTGCACAAACAAGAGATGTGCGGCCAGCACAACGGTGAAGAGAGCGGGCAGAATGGCGACATGCAGGCCGAAGAACCGTCCGATAGTAGCGCCGGTAACGTTGTCTCCCCCGCGCAGCACCTGCATCAGATAGTCGCCGACAATCGGTACGGCGCGCACCATGTCGGTACCGACGCGCGTGGCAAAGAAGGAGAGTTCGTTCCACGGCAGCAGATAGCCGGAAAAACCAAAGCCCAGCGCCAGACCGAGCAGAGCGATGCCGGTAAACCAGGTGAGTTCTCTCGGTTTGCGATAGGCCTGAGTGAAATAGACAGTAAACATGTGAAGGAAGGCGACGAAGATCATCAGGTTGGCCGACCACGAATGCAGCGAGCGGATAAGCCAGCCGAAAGAAACCTGCGAAACAATGAATTGCACCGATTCGTATGCAGACTCGGAGCCGGGACGATAATACATGAGTAACAGGATACCGGTGCCGACCTGCACCATGAACAGAAAGAGTGTCAGCCCGCCCAGATAATAGAAGATCGAGTGACCGTGCACCGGCACGGACTTGTGGCTCATGTACTCGACCAGATCATTGACGGCGAAACGGGAATCGACCCAGCGGTAGATCCGCTCGGTGACCGACGCTTTGGCCTGGCGCTCGGAGGCCGGCATCACGCGGTTCCCTTGGAGACGAAGATTTCGTTGCCGACCTCATTGACGGCGTAACGCTCGAGCGGACGAGGCGGCGGTCCGGAGACGTTCTTCCCGTTCAGATCGTAAGTGCCGTTGTGACAGGCACACCAGAGCAGTTTCAAATCCGGGCGATATTGAACAATACAGTCAAGGTGAGTGCATTCGGCCGACAGCGCCCGCAGTTCACCCGAGGGCAGCAGGACAATAATGCCGACATGCTGGCCGAAACGGAAGGTCTTGGATTTGTGGGGGTCGGCCTCGAGCTCCGCGCGCCCAAACGGGAGTTTGACCTGCGACGGCGCCGCTTCGCCGGATTTCGGGGGTATGAGGTACTTAATAATCGGGTACAGAACTGACGCGGCGAATGCCGTTCCGACAACAGCGATAAAGCGACCGAGGAAGCTGCGGCGGGAGACGTTCTGTTCCATTCCCATGCTTGACCTCTTATCCGGCGCCGGGCCGAAAACCCGGGCAACTGCTCATTTCCGACGAGTGTCGATGAACTGAGCTTATGATCGACAACAGTCACCTAAATTGTCAAGGATAAACTGGGGCGCGACGGAGAGTACCAGGAGGTCGGGCGGTGCGATCAGACCTGCGTGCGCGACATCTCATCGAGGCGGCGACACCCCTCCATGAGGATTGACTCGTTAGGGCTGAACGTGTTCGGCTCGGGAATCGATTCGGGCAGCACACTCTGGGTTTTCCAATGCCCCTTCGTCCAGCCCAGCGCGGCATAGACGGCTTCGGGACCGGTGAGCCCGCCCGATTCGGCATGGACGATAGAACCCTGATCCAGAAAGAGCGTGAGTTTTTGCCGGTCGGATGTCACCGTCAACTTGACTGTTTTGCGGCTGGGTCCAAGCGCCTGAAGTAGGTCGATCAAACTCATGTCGGCCAAGCTCCCGCTCGCCCCCTGCTGCTGGACGAGTTCGGTACGTTCCCGGGCCTTTTCCTCGATCCGCGCCTGGATCTTCTTCATCTTGACCAGGAGAATATTCAAATTATCGTCGGCAGGGATAATGTCCTCGATTCCCACTTCAAGAAGCGATGACATCTGCGTGGCCAGCGCGCCATCGGTGAGCAGATAGGTCGGAATCGTGTCGACTGCGACGCCGCGCTGAATGAGCGTTTCGATCAACTGTTTGGCTGCGCCGGGACCGCTGCTCTCGTGCAGAATGATGATATCCGGGTTGCTGCGTTTGCAGAGGTCGATGAAGACATCGAGCGAATCCTCCGCCACCGTCCGGAAACCGGCGGCCTTGATGCGCTGTTCGGTGCCGGCCAGTTGCAGCGGGTCGGTGCCGTACAGAAGCACCTGACTGAATTTTTCGAGTGCCGAGATGGAAAGCAACTCCTCCTGGATCATGGCGATAAACGCCTCCACCACCTCGCTTAGAAAGAGTTTGCCGACCAGATCCCGGTATTTGCGCTTCATGGCGTCGAAGCGGTCGAGCGTCAGGTGGCTGTCGAGATCGACCATATCGCAAAAGATGTCCGTGACCGTCAGGATATTGCCGCCGAGAACCTCGATCGGCAGCCGCTTGGTGAATTTCTCCCGAAGATTTATGTATGCCGAGCGCAACACCTCGATCACCAGTGGCGAATAGTTGAGCGATTCGAGCAGCTTGATGGTCAGCGCGATCGGTGCGCGGTGATCGGTTCCGGGCTGCGCCTCGCCGTAGTAATATTTCGA
>PQAP01000159.1:0-5739 GCA_003105265.1 candidate division GN15 bacterium
GAGGGGAAACTGGTGGTGATCGCCAAGCATTTCTACCCGCCCAGACTGTACCGTGCTCCGTCAGGTGGAATTCACAAAGGTGAGGAGTTCGAGGCGGGCGCGAAGCGGGAAATAGCCGAGGAGTGCGGCTGCGAGGTGGCGCTTCGGCGGTTTCTGCTGCGGACCTCGGCGCTGTTCACCGCACGGGAGCACGGCGGCGGGGAGATCAACTGGCGGTCCTTTGTGTTCCTGGCGGACTATGTGAGCGGAGACTTCAAATTCACCGATACGCATGAAATCCGGGAGGTTCGGCTGGCGGATTGGTCCGAGTTCGCGGAATTCGGCCGGATCATGCGCCAGCAGGGGCGGGGCGGCTTCATGTACCGGGCGGCACTCCACGAGGCGGTGGAAGCACTAGCCCGTTGACCTCGCCGGAGGAAAGGGGGCGACGCCCTCGATTCGCCTTGACGCTCGGTCGGTATTGTCTATATTAGGCGGCTAATGTCAAACTGATGGAGTCCGAATGAAACGAACTTTTCAGCCATCGAATCGGAAGAAGATGAACGACCACGGCTTCCGGAAGCGCATGGCGACCAAGAATGGCCGCAAGGTACTGGCGCGCCGCCGGGCCAAGGGTAGAAAACGGCTCACCGTCCGCGTTGGCCGCAAAAAATAAACTTCCCCGTTCCCTGACGCTGAAAAGTCGGGTCGAGATTTCCCGCCTGATTAAAACCGGCCGGCGGATTCACGGCCCGCTTTGCACGCTCGTCTGGGAACCGGCGGATTCGTTCGCCTATGGCATCTTTATTTCGGGGAAAATCGGACCGGCTCATGACCGCAATCGGATTAAGCGGCATGTCCGGGAAGCCGTGCGGCTCTCTCGCAGAGAACTCACGCTTAAGGCGGCGTTTCTGCCTAAAGCGGATGCTGTCACGGCGAGCGGGGGAGCACTGAGAGCCGATGTCGACCAATTGCTTGACCGAGTCCGAGACCAGATCTAACCGCACGTCAATTTTCGCCTATCCGCTGATCGGGCTCATTTACCTGTATCGATACACGTTGTCGCCGTTGATCGGGCAATCCTGCCGGTTCTACCCGACCTGCTCCCATTACGCCGAGGATGCCCTGAGGAAATACGGTCCGCTGCGCGGCAGTTGGATGGCCGTGTGCCGGGTGTTGCGATGCCACCCGTGGCATGACGGAGGATATGATCCGGTCGGGTAAGGCCAATCGGATCACACTGCGCGTAAACCGCCGAACAAGGATGTATTTGTGGACAAGAAAACACTCCCGATAATCGTCGCTCTCATCCTGGTAATCATTTTCTGGTGGGATATTCTCGGCTGGCTCGGGCTGGTGAAACCGAATGTCGCCCCGCCCGCACCGGCGGCGGACACTACGCAGGTCGCGCCGTCCGACACGATCAAACAGCCGGCCGCTGCCCCGGCAACAGCGCCGACGACTGATACGACTCAGACCGCAGCTCAGGCAACCGAGACCGTCAGGTCGGATACGGTGATCGTCAGAACCAAAGTGTATGTCCTGACACTCTCGAGTGTCGGCGGCGGGCCGGTTTCAATCAAACTGAACAATTATGCTTACCGCGACAGCGTTCATAACGGTGAACCGATCGAGATGCTGCCCGACTGCCAGTCAGTCGTGCCCGAGGCCACGTTTGCCGCCGGGACGTTTTCATCGTCGAAAGTGGCGTATACATGCAGTGTCGCGCCCGGCACCTACGACGCCACGTCGGCGCCTTTCGATATCGTCTACACCTATACGGCTCCCTCGGGCGGTGCGCTGATACGGCGGTATCGGTTCTCCCCGGACCAATACGACTACCAGCTCGTGATCGAGGTCAACGGCCGGGAGAAACTGGGCTTCGAGCGCCAGTACGAATTGATCTGGAACGATCCGCTTGGCGTGACCGAACCGGAACCGGAGACCGACTACGAAGCGATGGAAGCCGTGGCGATGATGTCGGGCTCGCGCGAGAAGCTGGCTGATTTCGAAGACGGCAAGCTGAACCAGTCGCTCACCGGCAGCACCACCTGGGCGGGCGTGCGCGCCAAATATTTCTCAGCGGTGCTGATTCCGCGCAATCGCGTCGCCGACGGCGTCTTTGCCAGGGGGTCGCGGCAGAAGATTCAGCTCGGCAATCGCTCGATCGAGAAGCGTCAGATCACGGCGGGACTCGATCTGCCGTTTGAGCTGACCTCCACCTTCGCCGACACCTTCACCGTCTTCGCGGGGCCGCTCGATTACACGCTGATGGCCGGCTACCATGTCGGCTTGCAGGATATGCTCGATATCGGCACGACGCCGTATGTCGGATGGATCATCAAGCCGTTCGCGCTCGCGATTATTTGGCTGTTGCCCAAAATGTATGTCGTGTTTCCGAACTATGGCATCGTGATCATTCTATTTGCGCTCTTGATCAAGATTATCACGCTGCCGCTCTCACTGAAGCAGTATAAGTCGATGAACGCGATGAAAGAGCTGGCGCCGAAAATCGAGGAGATGCGGAAACGGCTGAAAAATAATCCGCAGCAACTCAACGCGGAGACGATGAAGCTCTACAAGGAGCACGGCGTCAACCCGCTCTCCGGCTGCCTGCCTCTGGTGGCGCAGATGCCGCTCTTTATCGCGATGTTCTCGGTGTTTCGCTCGACCATTCTCCTTCGCGGCGCGCCATTCGTGTGGCCGTGGCTGGATCTGTCGCGCGGCGCCAGCGGATTTACCGACCCGTACATTATCATGGTGATCCTGATGGTCGTCTTCCAGTTCATCTCGCAGAAGCTGACGATGGCCTCGAATCAGCAGAACAAGATGCTCATGTATATGATGCCGCTCATTTTCGGCTTCCTGTTCTACAAACTCTCCGCGGGACTGGTCCTGTACTGGACGGTCTTCTCGCTCTTCTCGATCGGCGACTATTTCATTTTCCGCCGCCAGAAGAATCTGGAGGTCAAGACCGTTTGAAATGGCGCGCTCACAGAGGTCGACTCATTCCGACAATGACACCATTGTCGCCGTAATTACGCCGCCCGGCGAGGGTGGCATCGCCGCCCTTCGCCTCGCCGGCCCGCAGAGCCGCGAATATCTCGCGCGATTCTTCCGACCATCGCATTCCGAAAATGCCGAACCCGCGCCGTTCCTGCTTCGCTACGGCCGGTTTATCGCGGCAGACGGCGTCTTTCTCGACGAAGTCACCGCCGTGTTTATGCCATACGGCATGTCGTACACCGGACTCGAGCAGGTAGAAATATTTTGTCACGGCGGCCGCCAGGTAGTGCGGCTGATTCTTGATCAGTTGGTCGCGGCCGGCGCCCGGATGGCGGAGCCGGGGGAGTTTACCAAGCTCGCGTTTCTCAACGGCCGAATCGATCTGGCCAAAGCCGAGGCGGTCGCGGAATTGATCGCCGCCAATACGCAGAGCTCGTATGAGGCCTCGCGGGAGCACTTGACGGGCGCCTATTCGGAGCATGTGACTCGCATCCGGGATGAGATAGTAAGTGTGATTTCGGAGATCGAAGCGGCTATCGACTTCCCGGAGGATGAGATCACCCCGGCCGGTCGCACGGAATTGCTCGACAAACTGGAATCGGCCCATTCTCAAATCAAAAAGCTTGTCAGTTCCTATGCGACCGGCAGGTTGATCCGCGAGGGATTGCGAGTGGTGATTGCCGGCCGCCCGAATGCGGGGAAGTCATCGCTTTTCAATCTGCTCCTCAAACACGAGCGGGCGCTGGTGAATCCGGTACCGGGGACAACTCGGGATTATTTGTCCGAGTGGATCGATATCGATGGTGTCGCCGTTAACCTGATCGACACGGCAGGAATTCGGGAGCGAGGCGGCAAGGTTGAGCGGATGGGGCAGGAGCGCGCTAAAGCGATTATGAAATCGGCAGACCTCGTGATATGGATTGTCGATATTGCGGCCGCAAATTGGAGAACCTATCTTTCTCGCGATCTTGCATCTCTGGTACGTGACCGTATATTATTGGTGGGCAATAAATTAGATATTCTGCGCGCAGCCACAAAACGCTCGCTGGTCGATGCGCCAGACATGCTCCGCATATCCTGCCGAACCGGTGCCGGGGTAGAACCGTTTGAGAAAGCGCTGAGTGCGAAAATACAGTCCAATGTGCGTGATCTCACTTCGGGATTGGTGGTGACATCCGCGAGGCACAAGCAGAAATTGTCGGTCGCACAGAAGGCGATACACACGGCGCACGCGAAACTGGATTCCAACGAATCACTCGACCTGGTGGCATTCGATCTGAAGCAGGCGGCCAATGCGATCGACGAAATCATCGGCCGCGTGTACACGGAGCAGATACTGGAGCAGATCTTTGGAAGATTCTGCATCGGGAAATAAGATGTTTCACGTGAAACCCGGAGCACGGGCGGTGCCCGTCTTCTGGCTGCGCCAGTCAGTGGATTTACGAAAGTGGGAATGAGTCAGCGGGATTTTGACATAATTGTGATTGGCGGGGGGCATGCGGGAGTGGAGGCCGCTCTCGCCGCCGCTCGCATGGGGAAGACCGCTGCCCTGGTGACGATGGATCGCATGCGGCTGGCGCTCATGTCCTGCAACCCGGCGATTGGGGGCATCGGAAAATCGCAGCTCGTGAAAGAGGTCGATGCCCTCGGCGGGATCATGGGAGAGGCAATCGACGCTACCGGTATTCAGTTCCGACGGCTTAACCTCTCGCGCGGACCCGCGGTCTGGTCCACCCGCGCCCAGGCGGATCGCCGCTACTACAACCAGTACATAGTCGATTTTGTCTTGCACCAGAGGAACATTACCGTAGTCGAAGCTCTCGCGGGGGCGATCCTGACAGAGCACGACCACGTAGTTGGCATACGGACTGAGTCAGGCGAGCAGATCTCCTGTCGTGCGATTGTAGTTGCTACCGGGACCTTCCTTGGCGGACTTATTCATATAGGGGAGAAACAGATAGCTGCGGGTCGAATTGGTGAGCCGGCGGCTTACCAATTATCAGATTCGTTCCGCGAACTGGGATTCGAGCTCGGCCGACTCAAGACCGGAACTCCGCCTCGGCTCGATGGCGACACAATTGACTGGTCTAAATGCGAGGTTCAGCCGGGCGAAGAACCGATTCCGTTCTTCTCATATCGCTCGCCGGTCCGGACATTNTCGCAGACGCCCTGCCACCTGACCCAGACTACCGCACAGACGAAAGAAATCATCGCNGCCAATNTCAANCGCTCNCCGATCTTCTCCGGGCAGATTAAATCTATAGGGCCGAGATACTGTCCATCGATTGAAGACAAATTCTTCCGGTTCGCCGACAAGCTGACCCATCACATTTTCCTCGAGCCGGAAGGGAACGGNACCAGCGAAGTGTACCCGAACGGCTTCTCGACAGCGCTACCCGAGGAAGTTCAGACCGCGGCGATCAGGACAGTGATTGGCCTTGAGAATGTGAAAGTTACCCGCCCCGGCTACGCGGTCGAGTATGACTACTGCCCCACTCATCAGATCAAGCCATCGCTCGAAACACGGCGGCTAAAGGGACTCTTTTTCGCCGGACAGATTAATGGGACTTCAGGTTACGAAGAAGCTGCGGCCCAAGGGATTATGGCCGGAGTAAATGCCGTTCTTTCAATCGAAGATCAACCGCCTTTCGTGTTGGATCGATCCGAGGCGTATATCGGCGTGATGATCGATGACCTCTGCACCCGCTCCACGACCGAACCGTATCGAATGTTCACCTCGCGGGCTGAGTACCG
>PQAP01000159.1:5934-11058 GCA_003105265.1 candidate division GN15 bacterium
TTCAGTCACGCTCGACATTCTTCTCAAGCAGCCCGGGGTCGGCATACCTGAGGTCATGCCGCTGCTTGACCGTCTCGACGGTCATTTCGTCGACAGTCGGGAAGTGCTCGAACGGGCTGCCATTCGGATTCGGTATGCCGGGTATATCGAAAAACAGGATCGCGAGATAGAGCGATTCAGAAAACAGGAATCGGCGATCATTCCGGATCGATTCGACTACCGCTCGATCACGGGGCTTCGCAACGAAGCGCGCGACAAATTCTCGCGCTATCAGCCGGCATCGCTTGGCCAGGCGGGACGTATCGAGGGAATCACGCCGGGAGACGTGGCCGTGCTCTCGGTTCATTTGAAGCGTTTTCGGGAAGCATCAGCATGAGCACTACCGCCATTGACTTCAGCGTCGACTCCACATTGTCCAAGCATTCCAGCCGCGAAGCTCTTGACCGATACTATGTTGAGTTAATGAAAGAGAATGCCTCGGTCAATCTTGTTTCACGTGAAACTTCGCGCGACGACTTCAATCGCCTCTGCGCCGAGTCGCTGCTGCCGCTGGAGACCCTGCCCGAGCGGATCGGCAACTACCTTGATATCGGAGCCGGGGGCGGGATCCCAGCCGTGCCGCTCATGCAGTCGGGCCGGATTTCCGGCAAATGTGTGCTCGTGGAACGCACCCGCAAAAAGGCGGCGTCCCTCCAACGGATCGTGAACGCAATTCAGCTTCCCGGCGAGACCGTCAATCGGACATTCGAGGAGCTCTCGCTTCGCGACCGATTCGATCTCATCACGCTTCGTTATGTCAAGCTCGACCGAACTCTCCTTGGCAAAATCATTCCCCTGCTATCTGCAAACGGGAGATTCGTTTATTATTCCAACACTGAAATCAGGAGCGAGAAACTGAACTCCGAGCTTTACGGGTTCGCTGATCCGGTCGAAGGTATCCTCAAGCATTTCACCGTTTTCCGTACAAAGTAATTGTCAGCCGTACTTTTTTGTTGCGCCACTGGCGCAGGTCACATACCATTAGGCACTTACGGATAGTGACTGGCGCAAAGGAATGTCACGTGGGAAAAATCATTGCGATCACTAATCAAAAGGGCGGGGTCGGCAAGACTACGACAGCGGTCAATCTGAGCTCATGTCTGGCTGCGGCTGAGCAGCGGACACTCTTGATCGACATGGATCCGCAGGCCAATTCCACCAGCGGGGTCGGCTTCGACAAGCACGCTATCGAATTTTCGGTGTACGACGTCCTGATCGGCAACAAGTCGATTGCCGATGTGGTCAAGCCGACCGAACTGCAATATCTTAATGTGGTTCCATCATCCATATCTTTGGTCGGAGCCGAGGTCGAACTCGTCAGCATGATGTCGCGCGAGACGCGTTTGAAAAGCGCGCTTCGTCCGATCGCCGATGAGTACGCCTACATTATAATAGATTGCCCGCCGTCGCTTGGGCTGCTCACCATCAACACGCTCACCGCGGCGACTTCGGTCCTCATTCCCATTCAGTGCGAATATTACGCCCTTGAAGGATTGAGTCAGTTGATGAACACGGTCAAGCTCGTGCAGCAGCATCTGAATCCGACACTCGCGATTGAAGGCGTGTTGTTGACGATGTTCGATGGCCGTCTCAATCTCTCCAAACAAGTCTCCGAGGAAGTGCGCAAGCACTTCGACAAAAAAGTGTATGAGACGGTGATCGCGCGCAATGTGCGACTCTCGGAGGCGCCGTCATTCGGCAAACCGATCATTCTCTATGACATTCTCTCCACCGGAGCGGAAAACTACATGGCCCTGACGAAAGAGGTGATGGCGCGATGAGCAAACTTGTCCTGGGAAAAGGGCTGAGCGCTCTCATCCCGACTGAAGAACAGACGCCGGAGATGCAATCGACGAGCGACTCCAATTATCGCACGGTCGCGCTCGGCGATATCACGCCGAATCCCGTGCAGCCGCGTCGCGATTTCGATGCGGAAAAACTGAACGAGCTGGCGCAGTCGCTGAAGGAAAACGGTCTGATGCAGCCGCTGGTCGTGAGCAAGAGGGAGAACGGCTATGTTCTCGTCGCCGGCGAACGACGCTTTCGCGCGGCGAATATGGCGGGACTCACCGAGGTTCCCGTACTCGTAGTCGAGGCGGAAGATGACCGAAGGAAGCTCGAACTCGCGCTGATTGAAAATGTTCAGCGGGAGAATCTCAACGCGATGGAGCTCGCGATCGCCTACAAGCGGCTGATGGATGACTGTCAATTGACGCAAAACGACGTTGCGCTGCGGGTGGGCAAGTCGCGCACGGCGGTCGCGAATACGCTTCGTCTTTTGACTCTTCCCGATTCCATTCAACAGATGGTTCGCCGCGGTGATCTGTCGGAAGGTCATGCGCGCGCGCTGCTGTCGATCGGCAACGAAGCACAGATGCTCGAGATGGCGCAGCGGATTGTCGGCGGCACGATGTCGGTGCGCGACGCCGAGCGGGAGACCGTGCACACGCGAAAGCGCCGCCTCATTCCCAGGAGAAAACTGCCGGCGCTGAGCGAGCTTGAGAATTTTCTCAAGCAGACGCTCGGCACCTCGGTGAAAATCATTCCCGGTCTCAAGCGCGGTAGAATCGAGATCGAGTATTACGGCGATGACGATCTCGAGCGGCTGCTCGATCTGTTTCGGAAAATTTCCGCATGAGCAACGGCGGCACCAAATACGTGACGATCATGATCGTCCCCGACGGCGCAGCCGAGCATCAGTATCAGTGGCGCACGCCGCTGTTTGTGCTCAAGCTGATCGGCGTGGCGCTGGGACTGCTTGTGATCGGCATCATACTTTTCTTTGTCTTTTACGGTACGATGGTCGCGCGCACCGCGATGGCGGAGCGGCTGAAGGCGGAAAACGAGGAACTCAAACGTTACCGCAACAAAGTGAAGATCCTCGAAGACAACCTGTATCAGACGCGCGACATGGTGCGGCGTCTGACCAAACTGGCGGGGATCGACTACCAGTTTCCGGACCTGCCGTCGGATTCAGGCCTGATGGCGGGTGACTCCACTCCCGCTCCGGCCATACTGGAGCGCGGGTTGTCGAGTGATTCGACCATGCCGTCGGGGCTTCCGGTCAGCGGTTTTATTTCGAAAGAGTTTGAAATTGATGATAAAACTCATTATCATCCCGGTGTCGATATTCCGTGCAAGGTAGGAACTCCGGTCCTGGCGACCGGGTCCGGTCGCGTGCTGTTCGCAGGAATCGATTCTACGTACGGCAAGATGATCGTGATTCAACATAACGATAGCGTGACAACCTTATACGGACATAACGACTCGCTACTGGTGAGCATGGGGGAACAGGTTTCGGTCGGCAGCCGTATCGCCCTCTCCGGGAATACCGGCGTTTCGACTGCGCCTCATGTTCATTATGAACTCCGGGTAAATAACAAACCCATAAACCCACTGGAAAATTCATATGACAAAAAAACCCTTCAGCAATGAGGTGGATAGCGAAATGGACACCATTATCGGCAAAGACACGCTCATCACCGGAACGATCGATGTCAAAGGAGCGCTTCGGGTTGATGGTACCATCAAGGGGAAGATCATCTGCTCCGATTGCGTCACGGTCGGTGCGACCGGCATGGTCGAGGCGGATATCGAATCCAACACAGCCATCGTCGCCGGGCACATGGTCGGCAATGTCGCCACGACGGAGAAGGTAGAGCTGCAGGCGAAGTGCGAGCTTGAGGGCGACATCAAGACCAAGTCCCTGGTGATCGAACAGGGAGCCGTCTTCTGCGGCGCCTGCAACATGAAGGGCGGCAACCGTCCGGACCTTGGTTTCCTGCCGCCCGAACGGAAAGAGAAGGAAGAGAAGAAGGAAGGCATTTTCTTCGGCGAAAAGAAGAATTAGCCGACCACTCTCAGGCCGTCAGCTTGTGCTATCTAACCGGATGTGGAAATCCGCGATCAACTGTGGATATTTCGACAACCACTTGTGGTACAAGCCGTTGATTGAAACTAAGGGAATAACGTGACAGGGATTTGTCCACATCGCGTTATTCCCTTAGTTGTTGTCCGCCGTCAGGTTAGCGGGACAATGATCAAGTGATTTTTCAACTCCTGTCCACTGCCTTCACTCTGCTAAAACTCTCCCGCCAGTTCACGGAGCTTTTTCAAATCGAGGATCTCGATTCGCGATCCCTCGATAGCGATAATCTTCTCCCGGCTTAACCGTGCAAAGGAGCGCGACAACGTCTCCGGAATTGTGCCGAGTTGTGAGGCCAGCACGGTCTTCTTCTCCGCCAGCGACACGATCGGCCGCGGACGGCTGTCATGGTCATCGATCATGCTGAGTATGCGGTGCGCCAGCCGGGTGGTGACATCGGTCAGCGACAACTCTTCGACGAGCGATGTCATCTTGCGAAGCAGTTCCGAGAGACGGGCGATCAGATTCACGGCGAGATCGGGGTTGCGGCCGAGCACGCGCACGAAACCGTCGCGATTGATCACCAGCAGTTCGCTGTCCTCGAGCGCCTGGGCCGAGGCCGGATACCGCCCGCCGGAGAAGAGCGCCGCCTCGGCGAACGATTGCCCGGCGGAGGCAATCATGAGAATCTGCTCTTTGCCGTCGGCGGAGAGCTTAAAGATTTTCACTTTGCCGGAGGCGACAATGAAGAACGCCTGCGCGATATCCCCCTCGTGAAAGATGACTTCGGACTTCGAGACGGCGCGCATCGTGGCGGCCGAGCCGATCTCCTCAAGCGACCGCTTGTCGAGATGCGAGAAAAGCTGGGATTTCGAGAGTACAGTTTGCATGATAATAACCTCGCTACCTGATCAACCTCGGTAAGATAACACCCGGAGCGCCGTCCTCCACGAGCTTGTTTGCCTCGAGCCCGCGGCGTGAACCGGGAATTACGGCTGGCCTGGGGGAGAATTCAGCAGGTGATCAGAAGAGAGAAGAATCATATGGCACAGTCTTCCGGCTTGACACCCTCGGGGCGATTGTGTATAATATTGTCGATATACCTGCCAAGAGGATTCGACCCGGCGGTCACATTCTCGGGCCGTCTGTCCAGCACACAATCTTAGTGGTGTGGTTCGCGCGCTGAAGCGTGTTTGTCGCACGTCCTGATGACAAGAACT
>PQAP01000160.1:0-8499 GCA_003105265.1 candidate division GN15 bacterium
ATGGTCATCATGACCGTGACCAACAACTCCGCCGGGGGACAGCCGGTATCGATGGCCAACATTCACGAGACATCCGAGATCTGCCACCGCTACGGCCTGCCGTTCTTCTACGATGCCGCCCGCTTCGCCGAAAACTGCTATTTCATAAAGCGTGATGAGCCGGGATATGGCGGGAAATCCATTCCGCAGATTGCGGCCGAGATGTTCGATGCCTGCGACGGCGTCATGATGTCCGCCAAAAAAGACGGTCTGGCCAACATGGGCGGGTTCATCGCTATCGACAATGAGAATTGGTACGGCCGCCTCACCGAATTGATGATCCTGATCGAAGGATTTCCGACTTATGGCGGGTTAACCGGCCGCGATCTCGAAGCGCTGGCGGTCGGACTGCGCGAAGTGATGAATGTCGATTACCTGAAGTTCCGCGTCGACCAGATGCGGTATTTCGGCGACCGGATCAAGCAGGCCGGCATGCCGATTATCGAACCGACCGGCGGCCATGCGGTCTTCATCGATGCCGGGCGGCTGCTGCCTCACATCCCGGCGCAGCATCTGCCCGGACAAAGCGTCACCATCGCGTTTTATCTCGAAGGCGGCGTGCGGACGGTGGAGATCGGTTCCACGATGTTCGGCGGTTACGATCCGGCCACCGGCAAGCCGCTCACTGCTCCGAGAGAGTTGGTGCGAATGGCTGTGCCGAGGCGGACATATACGAATTCGCACTTCGACTATGTGGCCGAGGTCGCCGAGCGGATAGTGGCACAGAAACAATCGATTCCCGGCTACCGGATTGTCCGCGAGTCGGAGTACCTTCGTCACTTTACCTGTGATCTGGAACCGATGCTGGAAGTGGCCGCCGATGTGTAGAGCGTGTGGAGGGCGTACGTGAAGAGAAGTCTGCTGGCAATTGTTATCGGCGCCGGCCTCCTTGGCGGCTGTGTAAGAGTTCGTTTCGAACCGGAGACGAAACAGCAGCAGACCGATGCCTCGGCGCTGCAAAGCAAGGATATGCGAAGCCAGTGGGCGGCGCGTTTGCAGAAAGAAACCACCGGCCTGAAACTCCGGTCCACCAAAACCCTGGTCGATTCGGTCACCGTGCAGTATCTCCGGTACGGCGATCTGGTGGCTGAACGTTGGCGCGCGGGGAATCAAGGGCAGCCGCAGCCGATGACTGAGGCCGACGTCCGGGCTATGGTCGCCAAAGGGACCGAGACTCAGGAACCACTGTTTCGCGCGTATGAAGAAATGTTCGAATACGCGCTCGAGCAACTCAAGCTCAGCCGGGAGGTCGACGACAGCACGGTGGCGCTGCTGACGAATTACGGTAACCACCTTTACGACACATACAGCGCTGTTTTCTTTCCGACAGGTGCGGTGGAGCAATACGAGAACAAATTGTACCAACTCGGCCAGAACGGTCGCGACCTGAGCGAAGAACTGGATCGTGTAATTCGGGTCTACCGGTAGACCGAAGCCGGACACCTGACGCCGGTCGGGTGAAAAACAGTTCATGTTTTCTGGGGCGCAGTTTCTGTTTTGTGCCCAACGACGCGGAGTTTAGACTTGGTTGAGATGCGGTGAACCTGTTGATAGGTATGTACTTACGTCGAATTATGGCTATTCTTGGTGAGTCTGGCCGCTGTTTTGCACCGTCTGTAGATGTCGAATTGCGACCGGGCTTGACTATGGAGTCCGGTTCTTGTATAATTCGGCATCTTATAACACGATAGGAGATGATTATCGCACTACGGCTAACGCAGAGTTGATTTGGACGAAACAGAGCGAACGTTAGTTGAACCAGAATTGGGTCGGTAGTGCGGCAATCTCCGGGCGCAAATCCTGCCGGTTGGGGACAGGTGCACGCTTCGATTTTCCGCTCAAGTTTATCATTAGCTTTATAGCTGTATCGCTTTGCTTGGGCGCGGCTTATGCGCGGCCTTCGGGCGTGGCTGTCTCGGCGTCTTCCGGCACCGAACTGGCTCTGGATGTTACCGTCAATCCCGATCTTTCCGACCTAAGAAAACTCTACCACGACTCCGTCGCTTTCAGTTACGCCAAAACAATTCCGGTAATGGTTCCGCAGGGCGGAGAGGCGCAGCTCCTCTCGGCCGACGGCCTCGATCCAGTGCCGGTGGCAGGATTGGAAATACTGAATCTAAATCATAACCGGCAGGAGCCGCTTGTAACGCTGTCCCGCCCCTATATCGTGCGCGGCCGGACGCTGGTCACAGTCCGGGTTCACCCGGTGGCCGGCAGCACTGTCTTTACGAAAGTTCAAATTCGAGTCGGGATGAGCGGGCAGTCGATGGCAGCGGCGGGCGCGCCGACACCCGATCCGGTATTCGATCGGATATTCGGCAACAGTATCGCGAATTACTCAGAGGCCTCGCGCTGGCCGATCGCGCAGAGAGCGGCTGCCGCATCGCTTGCCGCGACAGAAAACCCATTCGCCGCGACCGGCACCTGGGCAAAGCTGACGGTCAATACTTCAGGCCTTCACCGTGTCACTGGCGCAGCTCTCGANGCGGCAGGGGTGTCGATTGTGGGAGCGGCTTCGAACACGATCAGGATGTTCAACGGCGGTGGCCTGCCGATTCCTTTCGACAACAGCGCGCCGCGCCCGGAATGGCAGGAAGTNTCAATCCTGGTCATGGACGGTGGCGATGGCCGGTTTGACAGCAACGATCAGATTGTCTGGTTCGGCGAAGCCGCGAATCGCTGGCTGTACCGGGCCAATTTCATCACGACTTACGTGACCAATATCTTCACCGATCAAAACGTCTACTGGCTGACTTCTACCGGTTCTTTCAGCGGGCCGGCAAGGCGAATGGAGACCATTGACGGCTCCATTACCGGCGCAGCCGACACGACCATTACTGAGTTCAATTGTGGCGTGCACGCCGAACAGGATAACCTTCTTGCACAGGACGACGCCGGCCATATAACCGATTATTACACGTGGTACTGGACCGACGCTACCACTCTGTCGTTCAACGTTCAGACGCCCGGCGCCGTAGAAGGGGATTCGGCTGTTGTCTATCTCAAGGGCTGGACCGGAGTCAGTTCCCTGTCAGAGCGGTACATGACTATGCGCGTCAACGGGGTTCCGGGCACGAGTCTCAATTCTTGTAGTTCGGCCGGGTGCACATTCAAAACGAGCTCACTATTCGACGGCGGCAATACCATTTCAATTGGCCTCACACCGGTCTCCTCGGCTATTCCGCCGTATTTCGATTGGTTCAGCATGTTCTATCGCCGCAACGCGGTGACGGTCGGCGACAAGCTCGATGTAACCATTGATCCTCAGCCCGTGCGGCGGGGGGTGATTCGGATTCAGGAGAATCAGTCGGCCACACCGCTGCTGCTGGATCTCGCTGACCCTTTGCATCCGCTGCAGATTTCAGGCGCGGTAAGGAGTGCCGGCCAACTCTCATTCGAGACCGCGCTGGGCTCTGACAAAGTCAATCGCTACTACTATGGCACGCTCGCGACCGCCGCCGCTCCGACGAGCATTCACACCGCGACCACCGAAAACCTTCGGACCGCTTCATCCCAAGCTGACTTGATTATCGTGACGCCCGAGCAGTTTGTCCCGGCCCTGAATCCGTATGTGGCCGATGTACAGCGGCGCGGCTACACCGTCAAGGTGGTGCCGGTCGAGGCAATCATGAATGATTTCGGTTTCGGGCTGAAAGATCCGTCGGCGATCCGCGATTACCTGAAGTTCGCCTATGAAACGTTCCCGTCGCCCGCGCCGTCGGCGGCCCTGTTTGTCGGTGACGCCAACTACGACTTCCGCAACCGGCTGAATACTCAGGCGCCGAATCTGGTGCCTTCCTTCATCAATCCCGTCGAGGCCTCGTTCCTTGGCGGATCATACAGCGACGACAATTACGTGTTTTTCGGCAGTTACGGTCTCCTCGATGGTGATCACAGTTACCCATCCGGCGACCGCGGCTACGACATGATGACCGCGCGCTGGCCGGTACGCAGTGCCGGAGACATCCAGACGATCATCGACAAGGTTCGGACCTATGAAGCGTCGACCGACTTCGGGCCGTGGCGCACCAATGTCACGCTGGTAGCCGATGATGAATTCGGCGCCTTCAGCACCGAAGCGTTTCACGTCACGCAGACGGAGCAACTGGAGAAGGAACATCTGCCGCGGGTTTTCAATCGACAGAAGATCTACCTGTGGGATTACCCCTTCGTCAACAACCTCAAGCCGGCGGTCAACGAGGCGATTCTGGATGCGTTCAACTCCGGTACTCTCGTGATGAATTACGTCGGTCACGGTAATCCGGATGTCTGGGCACACGAGCGCGTCTTCACGCGGGCCGGAGACCTCCCCAAGCTGAGAGACAACGGCCGGTTGCCGCTGGTGTACGCGGCGTCGTGCGCGATCGGGTATTTCGATGATCCGCTCCGCCAGGCGATGGGTGAGGATTTCATGACATTGCCGAACGGCGGGGCGATCGGCGTGATCTCCGCCATGCGGATCGTGTTCTCGTCGGACAACGCGGCTTTTAACCGGGCGGTTTATGATGTGCTCATGTACAACGATTCGCTGACAATCGGCGAGGCGTTCTATACCGCCAAATTGATGCGCCAGTACGGCAACGACACGATTCCACAGCGCGAAGACAATGATCGCGCCTATGTTTATTTCGGCGACCCGCTGCTGAAACTGGGCAGCCCTCGGCTCCGCCTTCAGTTTACCGAATCGCCCGACAGCTTGGTGGCCCTGGGCGTGCATCATGTCGCCGGAATGGTGACTGATGATCACGGTGCGGTAATTCACCGCAGCGGCACGCTCCGTATCGCTGTGTACGACTCGGATCGCCTCCGGTCACATAACGTGATCGGTGCGGGTGGAGAAGTCGCGCAACGCGTCGATTACAAAGTGGCCGGACCTTCGATTTACACCGGCTCGGCAACGATCACCGATGGCCACTTCGCGTTTGATTTCGTAACGCCGCTTGATATCGGCTTTGGCGGCAGTGGCGCCCGTATCACCGCCTANGCCGCACTCGATACGATTGATGCCGTTTTCCTGAGGGATTCGCTCAATGTCTCGGCGGCCATCGCCGCAAACACCGACAGCGCCGGACCGACNATCCGTTACACGGTCGGGGAGCGAAAGAATTTCGCCAGCGGTGATATCGCCTCAACCGGCGAGGAANTGCGGCTGANCCTGAGNGATTCGTCGGGAATCAACCTGACCGGCGCGATGGGACACGGNATTACNCTGGAGATCGACGGTCACGCGGAAGGGACGATCAATCTGACGTCGCTGTTCGAGTATGACGCAAACTCGTATCAGACCGGTTCGCTTGCTTACCCGCTCGCGGGACTGTCGGCCGGTTCGCACGAGTTTGTCGTGAGGGCGTGGGATAACGCCAACAACGTCAGCACGGTGAGCTTTTCCGTGGACCTGCAGTCCGGCAATCGGCTGGCGGTCAATGATCTCTTGAATCACCCAAACCCGATGCAGGACCGGACCACCTTCTATTTTGAGCTGACCCGCCCGGCGTCTTCGCTCAGTATCGAAGTGTTTACGCTCTCCGGGCGCCGTCTCTGGTCGGTCAACGGACACGACCTGCGCGCCGATAATTACCCCAACGGGGACTTCACGGCTGTCTGGGACGGCCGGGACAGCGACGGTTCGCGCGTGGCTACGGGTGTCTATATCTATAAGGCCACGGCGTCGCCCGACGGCGGCGGCGCGCCGGTGGAATCGTTTGGAAAGATTGTCGTTGTAAACTAATAGAGTGGAGAAACCGATGAAGAAACCTCACGTCTATGCTCTGGTATGGACAACACTAACTCTGATTGCACTGGTCACCTCATCGTTTGCGGACATTTCGAACGAAGCGGTCCTGTACCTTCGGATCAACCCATCGGCCCGTGCCGCCGGTATGGGCAATGCGTTCGTGGCGATTGCCAACGATGCCTCGGCTACGCATTTCAATCCGGCGGGGCTCGGCGCCGATCCGTTCGCCAGCACCTGGATTGAGATGAGAGTCCCGGACGAATACCGTCCGCTCAAGGCGTTCGCGCCCCTGAAAGCGCGCGGTGGGACCGGGCAAGGGAGTTACGACATCTGGGCCATTACCGGCAAAGGTCTGGCGCGTTACGACGGCCGCAAGTGGCATTCCGGCGAAGTGCTCTCCACTCGCACCGATGATACCATCGAGAAACTGGTGAGCAAGTATTTCGGCGAAACCGACCAGGTCCGTCTGGATTCGCTTATCGCCCGGGTCGCGTCCGCTAACAGCAAAATGAGCTTGGCTGACCTGCAGAAGTTTCGGGACGGCGTGCTGGCGACGCTCCCTGCCGACTACAAAGAGCGGTCCGCCGTGGAGGTCGGGTTCGATTCTCTGATCTCTGCTTATCCGCTGTGCCGGATCAACTGGGATCGCGTCATTCAGGCCCGTCAGGCGTACACCGACGGCATGAAGGACAGCACGCTTTCCGAGCGTGAGATCGACCGCATAACCGTCGGCCTCGAACAGGCCATTACCCGGTTTGTTCCGGAAACGATAACTCTTCCATATAACGTCAATTTCGAGGGAGAGCCGACCTCACTGGCCTCGACCGGCGACGCGATCGTTGTCGGCACCGCATCCGGCGCGATAAGATATAACGGCAAGAACTGGCAGGGATTTGGCGTCAACAGCGGCCTGCCGTCGAGCAACGTTCTTTGTCTGGCGCCGGTGGGTGCTTCGATCTTTATCGGTACCGACAAAGGACTCTGCCGCTTTAACGGACTGACGGTAGAGGCAATGCCGGCGCAGACCAATCCGCCCACCGGGGTCGTCTCCGCGATCGGCGGCGAAAACAACTTGAACGTCTTCGCCGTGGTCGATAATGATCTGTATCATTTTGACGGAACTACCTGGAGCAACACCATGCCGTACCAGGTCGTACTCGACGATACGCCCGAGAAAGTAGCTGCCAAATTTTCGATTTACGGCACGGCGGCCGAGCAGACCCTCTACCGTAATAAACTCGTGAAATCGTTTGACATCCCGAGCACCGGCGATTCCGGCGCGGTGGCGTCTGATTCGACCGTTAATGCCGCCATAGCGGTCAACATGAAGGCGGGGAGTCTACTGATGGTGCCGTATCTGGCTGAGATCAAAGGCCAGGTCTCCTCGATCGCAGTGGGACTCGGCAAGACTGTTTGGCTCGGCACTTCCAACGGCGTACTGGTGCTGGATCGAAGCGGCTGGTCCATGCCCGGATATCGCGACACGGTCACGGCGGCTGAGATGACGGTTCAGCAGGTGGCCGAGTGGCGCAAGAATCTGACCGCCGATGAGGCCGCGGCGTATCAAGCTCAGTTGAAACAGCTCAACGACCTCACTACCGACAACATTCCTCAGGGCACGAAAATCAGGATCTGGCGCAATCCGGCGGCGGCTCCGGTGCACAACATCGGCCAATTCGAGCAGGCCATGCTGGTGTCCACCGACGCCGGCTTACTTGAATACACGGCCAAAGGGTGGGAGCGGTCCGACAAGAAGAATTTCGGTAGTGCCCCATCGGCCGATTTCTCTCAAGTGAAAGGTAGTCTCTGGCTCGCCGGGAACAATGAGATAGTGACGAGAAGCGCCGGGCGCAAGGAAGTGCTGCCGTCATACTTCAAGTGGCTGCCGGAGTTGGCCTCGGACCTGTACTACACCTACGTGGCGACGGTGTTTCCCACCCAGAACCTCGGGACTTTCGGGTTCAGCTTCAAATACATGTCGTACGGCAACCTCGAGAGGACGGATGAAACCGGCAAGAAGCTGGGAGAATTTCTGGCCTACGATATGTCGGCGGCGGTCTCCTGGGGTGCGTCGCTCACCAACAAGCTGAAAGGCGGCATCACCGGCAAATTCATCTATTCGCATTTGTCGGACGTCGGCGCCGGAGCCGAAAAGGGTGGCGGAACGGCAAGCGATTTTGCCCTTGATTTCGGCCTGCTTTATTTCGTCAACTCGCGGCTGAACTTCGGCATGGCCCTCACCAATATCGGGCCGAAGATCTTCTATATCGATGCCGGTCAGCCCGACGACTTGCCGCGCAACCTGGCGTTCGGTGTGGCTTACAAGGCCATTAACGGCGAGTACTTAAAATTGACGGTTAGCACCGAAGCCAATAAGACGATGGCGAAATTGGGAGACGGTTTGTCGACAGAATTGAAGCAGGTGGTGCTGAATACCGGCGCCGAAATGACATATCTCGACTTGATTAGTTTCCGCGGCGGATATATCTATGACCAGGAAGGAGACGTGAAAGTCGGGACGCTGGGCGTAGGACTGGCTTACAAGGGTATGGCGCGAATTGACTTTGCCTATGTCCCGAGCCAGGGCAACAGCCCGCTGGGCAATACGCTGCTTTCATCGGCATCGTTCAGGTTCTAATTGGGTCGACAACACGAAGGGTTGATTTGGGTGCATAGGACGTGGCCTCGTGCGTTAGGTGCGGTCTGCGCGGCCATCCTGCTGGCAA
>PQAP01000160.1:8611-18369 GCA_003105265.1 candidate division GN15 bacterium
GCTGGGGGGAGACCAATTAAAGCGGTTGCAACCGTGGTCGATTGTTGCCGGTGCGGAGGCGGTCATTCCCGACACGCTGCACGTGCTGGTACTTCGCTACAATTTCCAGTTCGAAACCACCGACAACCCCAACACCACCGGTCGTGGGCGAATGGACCTCACCCGGATAACCGATTCGGCGGCGTACTACGCCGCGGTCGGACACTGGATCGATCCGCCGCCGCACAATGCGGCGTATTTCGATGCCCACATGCAGGCGCTCAATCGCTACTGGCATCAGGTGTCGGAACAAAAATTGAATCTGGTTTGGGACATTTATCCGCAAGCGACCGATTCCGTGTACCAGTTGCCGCACGATATGGCCTATTACGGGAAGTGCTCCTTTGATTCGGTCGTGTACGGGTTGGAGAATTACTTCACCGACTGCGTCAAGCTGGCCGACACGGTTGACCCTGGAATCGACTTCGGAAGATACCAGGCGATCATTCTGTTTCACGCCGGTTCCGACCGGCAGAACGATATCGGTTTTCCGCCCACCTGTTCCGATCTGTTCACCGGCTACATCCGTTTCGGCGATTCCATTGCCGTAGATAACGGCGCGCGTTATCTGCGCACGGCGATCATGATGCCTGAGACTGCCTGTCAGGACAACCGGGCCACCGCGCTCAACGCCGTGCTGGCGCACGAATTCGGACACGCTATCGGTCTGGTCGATCTGTACTCCACGAACAATTTCATGTCGCAGTTGGGCGACTTCTCATTGATGGATGACAACGGTTTCGGCACCGGCATTGATTACGGTTTCGCGGTGGGACAGGTGTTCGGTGCAATTCCGGTTTATCCCGATGCCTGGTCCCGCGCCTATCTCGGCCTCACGCCCGTGCGGGATTTCCGGCAGGGGACGGATATAAGTCTGCTCGCGGCTGAAGTGACCACCCACAACGACAAGATCGCGCGGCTGCCGATTTCGGAAAACGAATTCTATCTGCTGGAAAACAGGAATATCGACATCGACGGCACCGAAGCCGTCACGATTGCGGACAGCGCGACCGGCGTGATCCTCGGTCCGGGAAGAGTGTTTGTCAACGGAACCGACACGACTCTCGTTCCGACCGGCGAATACGATTTCCTCCTGCCCGGTTCCGGCATGCTGATCTACCAGGTTGATGAAGGCGTGGCGGGTCTCGACTATGACGGCGACGGGGTGAACAATTTCGAAGACAACCAGTTGCAGAACGATCCCAACCGGCGGTTTATCAAGCTGATCGAAGCCGATGGCATCGTTCATTTCGGCGGCTATTATCGATCCGGGTATGGCGAACCGGGAGATATGTTCCGCGATGATCGCGCCCATGCTTTCACTCCCAACACCAATCCGCAGGCGCTCGACAACTCCGGGAACAACACGCATATCTATGTCACCGACATCCGGCGCGACACGGTTCGTGCGCCGGGGGCGCGTGAAGTGACCTATCTCGACAGCTTGATGCGTTTTAATGTCGAGACAGACAAGATGGCGGCCGGTTTCCCGGTCCGCGCCGGACAACCAACCTACGGTCTTTCGCCGATAGCCGACGATCTCGACCGCGACGGCACCGATGAAATCATCGCTGCCTCCGGAAGAGACCTGCTGGTGATCACCGGAACGGGGGAGAATTTCCTGCGAACAGCGACCCATTGTTCGAGCTGCCCGCTCTTTATCGATACGGCCCGCTCAACCACGAGTCCCGGCGAACCTCATGCGATACCGTTGTTCTTCCGGGCCCCGGAAATCATCACCTGCGGTCCGGTGACGGGTGATTTCGGAGATACGCTGAATCCCCGGTATGTGGCAATCGGCTGGCCGAATCAGGCGGTGCCGGGCGCGGGAATAGTGAACCTGTACGCCACCTCCGATCTGGATCAGAGTGGCCAGGCCGACCCATCCGGATTCGGCCTCGCAACGCAGGGTGTGCCGATTGCGTTGTCGTTCGGTGACGTACTCTGGTCCCTGACCGGCGCCGGATACGTGTATCGAATGACACCCGACCGCACGAGCGAATTTCATCTCGGCGCTGCCGACACGCTGTTTCACGGTATCTGTCGCATCGGTGACGGGCTGATCGTGATGACTGGCGACAGCACCGACACTCGACTGTATTACCTGAGCTACGATGTGTCAGGCGATTCTCTGGTTGCGTATTCGTATCCTCTGGGCGGTTATTACTCGCTCGGACCGATCACGGTCGATCTCACCCGACAACGTATTCCCGGCGTGTGCGCTTTCTCGACCGATGGCCGTGGAATCTTCGTCGAAGTCGATACCGCCACGGCGCAGCCGAATTTCAGAGTGGTCAGTTCACGGAGTACCGGCTACAAGTTTACCGTTAACCCGGTTGCGGGAGACGTGGACAACGATAGCCGGGCGGAATTCGTGATCGGCGGGCAGGACGCCGTTTATGCCTTCACCCAGGATTTCCTGCTCAAGAATGATTTCCCGATCGAAGTGGACGACCGTTACCCGGCCACGGATATTGTCGCTGCACTGGTGATGGGGGAGATCGACGGCGTGGGGCACTCCGAGATGGTCTTTCCGTCTGACAACGGGAATATTTATTCCTTCGGCCACACGCGAACGGCCGGATTCCCGCTTCCGGGCGGTGAGAAGGGCGCCGGTTCCTGCCTCATTTTCCATGATTCGCTCGGCGCCAAGCTCGCCTATCTCGGAATCGACGGCTGGTTCTATGCGTGGGATGTGGCTCAAGTGCGATCGGGCCTGTACTGGCCGATGGGTGGGCACGATCCGATCGGATCGTTCGCGTTTCCCGACTCCGCATTGCCGCCACCGGTGATGTATGAAGGGGAATCGAGTATCGCGCAGTTCTTCAACTATCCCAATCCGGTGATGAACGGTCAGACTGCGTTTCGCTACTCTCTTGGACCGGGAGCCGGCAATGTGACGCTCTCAATATACGATCTCTCCGGTGAGCGGGTGGCACAGTTGGACGGCACGAGCAGCTTCGGCGAGAATGAGGTCATGTGGAGTTGTGACCGGGTCACACCCGGTATCTATAGATGTTTGCTGAAAGTAGAGTACAACGATGGAACGAAAACCCGCTTCACGGATGTCGCAATTATCAGGTAGGGCTATGAAAAACAAGATCTGTGTGGTGGTGTCGATTTTGTCATTGGGGTTGTTGTGTGGCGTCAGCCGTGCCGGAGCGGAGATCAAGCTCTCGGAGTCGCAGATCGACCGGCACTGGCGGCTGGCTCAACTGAAGTCCGGCCCTCTCTACTCTTCTAACTATGCAGTCGCGGCGCTGGCCGACACGAGCTTCAACGAAGGGAAAGCGACAGCCGATGAATTGGTTCGCCCCAAGTCACCGGCCAAAGCGTTCGCTCTTTCCATGCTCATTCCGGGGCTTGGCCAGTACTACAATGGCAGCAAGCTGAAAGCGGCGGCCTTTCTGGGGATCGAGGCCACGGCCTGGTTCTTTGAACTCAAGTGGCATTCCGACGGCAACCAGTTGACCGGCGATTTCGAGGCCTTCCAGGAGGCGCACTGGAGCGAGGGTCACTACAGTCAATACCTGCAAGATGTCTACGGCTACTCGGATGATGACAGCATCAACGCCACTGAAATCAGTCACCATCTGCCGGATACCCGTACCCAGCAGTATTACGAGATGACCGGCAAGTACGACCAGTTTTCATGGGGATGGGACGATGCGACACTCAATGGTCACGGCTTTCAGTATTATGCCGACACGGGCGCATTTGTGAGAGCGGTTTATCCGGATGTACCAACCTCGCTGAATCGCAACCAGTACGAGACCATGCGGTATAACGCCAATCAGAAATTCAGTGATGCCCGCAAGATGATCATGCTGGCGCTGGGCAATCGCCTGGTGAGTGCTTTCGAAGCGTTCATATCCGCCAAGCGATCGCACAATGCAAAACCGGCCGGCGGTGAGGGGACCGGGAATCCGGAGTTCTCACACTGGAAATTCTCCGGACGCGTGAAATCGGTCCATGCCCGCTATGATACGCCGTATTTGAAGGTGACCTATGGGTTCTAAGTTGCACTCGACCGGATGGTGCCTCATCGCTGTTGCAGCCCTTGCCGCATCATTGGCCGTGCGCGCCCACGCCGCGCCCGATGATCTGTATCATCATTCGGTCGGCATCAGCGCGAAGTTCGCCGACAACCGCGATGAGTTCAAGGACAATACGTCCAAGCCGCCGGCGCGCGATGAATTCAACGAGACGAAGAACCTCAGGCCCACCGGCAGAAAATCAGTGTTGAAAGCGGCCGTGCTGTCGGCCCTGCTGCCGGGCGCGGGAGAATACTATCTGGGGAATCGCGGCAAAGCGCGATATTTCTTCGCGGTCGAGGCGATCAGCTGGACCGGGGTAATCGCGTATCGCATTTATGGTCACTGGCGGCAGGAGGACTACATTCGCTATGCCAGAACCTACGCCAACGCCAATCTCGACGGGAAATCCGAGGAGTTTCGGGATTTGGTCGGATTCTACCACAGTATCGACGAATACAATACCCTTGGCCGCGTATATGACCCCGAGCGACCCTACCTGTACGATACACCGGACAACCACTGGCGCTGGCAGAGCGACGCCGACCAGGCCGCCTACCGCAATCTCAAGAACCGGAGCCGCGAGGCGTATCGCCGTGCCCGTTTCGCCGTCGGTATCGCGGTCGCGAACCGAATTGTCTCGGTTCTCGATGCGATCAGAGACGGCCGACGGGCCAGCCGCTCGCTGGAACACGGGGCATTGCCGGAGAAACGGCTCCAGATACAGTTCGCGTCGTTCGACGACGGCGCTCAGGTTCAGTTGGCGCTTCATACCCCGTTTTGACCGGCATGAAACGCCCGCTTACAACAGCTCTCACTCTTGCTTTCCCTTTGATTCTTGCCTGCAGCCGCGCTGCGCTGAAACATCCGGTGACGGATATCGGCAACTCGGTGCCTGCCGCCATTGTCGTCGAGCGGGTTCTTCCCACCATGATGCTGGATCAGGATCTGAGGCAACCGATCGGACTGGCCTGTGACTCTGATGGCACCATCTATGTCGTCGATCACGGAAATGACCGGGTCATCAAACTGACCACTGACCTGCTGCCTGTCCGCGATGTAGGTGGCCGGGGCCCAGACCTCGGGCTATTCGACGGACCAATGTATGTGACGTTCGATGAAGGACGCGGCATAGTCGTCAGTGATTCGGAAAACCGCCGTCTCGAACGCTTCACCTCGCGACTGGAGGCGAGCGATCAGATCAAGATTGACGATCCGGATGACCCCCTCAAATTCGGTCAGCCCTCCGGAGTTGCACTAACCGACGATGGCTCGTACCGGATTGCCGACCTACTCCGCAACCGCCTGATCGAACTTGACAATGTGGGCATGTTCAAGAAGTTCCTTGGTGACCTCGGCGACCGTGGCGGCCAGCTCGATGCGCCACAAAAAGTGCTGGTAGACAAACAGCAGAACGTATACGTTTGCGATGCCGGTAACGCCAGAGTAGTTGTCTACGATAAGTTCGACAATCTACTCCGGATCATCTCACATGACGCCTTGTCGTACCCGGTCGCAGCCGTCTTTGATCGCACGGGCAACCTCTGGGTGATCGACCAGCCAACCGCACAGATATTTTGTTTCACTCACACGGGCGAACTTCTGACCGACAAACCGATTCAGATCCTCGGCGCCACGCCGCCTTTTGACAAGCCCTCCGACATGGCACTGCTGAGTGACGGGCGCCTGCTCATCTCGGACAGCGGCAATAACCGGTTGGTGGTGTGCAACGTGATCCGAAATCCGTAGCCGAATCGGAATCAAGCCCGATCCTGCAATGTTGACGACTCGCTGCCGAAGCCGTATCGTTGCAACGTGTCCTTGATAATTCCCGCCATCAAGCTGATCCGTCCGGTCAATTGCGTTATGGCCGGAATCGCCGTCTGGATAGGGGCCTATCTGACGCCGGGCTATGCGCTGAATCTCCATGTCATTCTGGCTGCATTAGCCGCATTTGGGGTGGCTGCTGCGGCCAATATTCAAAATGACATCATTGACTATCAAGCTGATCTCATTGCCCATCCAGACCGGGTGTTGCCGTCGGGACAATTGTCATCCTCGGCCGCCTTGTCTCTGGCTGCACTCGTACTTGCGCTCGGCCTCGTGTGCACGGCATTGGTCGGTCCGGCAACGGCGATTGCCGCCGGATTCGCCACCGCACTGCTGGCGGTTTACAACACTTACCTGAAGAGAATCCCGCTGATCGGCAATGTCGCTATTGGCCTCGCCGGAGGTCTGCCTTTTCTGGTCGGCGGTCTCGCCACGAATGCCCCAAATACCTTGGATTTGCCGGGACCGGTCGTTCCAGCCGTGTTTGCCGTCTCCTTCCATATTGTCCGGGAAATCGTCAAGGATATACAGGATATCGATGGTGACCGCGCTGCGGGTGTCGTTACCATGCCGCAGGTTATCGGCGTCCGGGCGTCAGCCGGTTTGGCGCTGGCCCTGTTCGTGTTGCTTGACCTGCAGATTTTAGTGCCAGTTTACAAGGACTGGTTCCGCATCTCTTATTCCATTCCGGCCATATTGGGCGTAATCCTCCCCCTGACCGCCTCGCTCATTGCGGTGGCGGTCAATCCGACCGAATTGAGGATCAGATGGTGCGCCACCGGGCTGAAAATCGGCATGGTAATCGGGATGCTGGCGCTCGTGATTGGGCGCCGGAGTTAACATAGTTTAACACCACCGTTGAAACCTCCCGGCCGTCAGTTCAGTATAATCTGGCAGTGAGCGCAGTCCGGCTAACAATTAGCTTGACAGACAGTTACGAGATTTTAGCTTGGTGCCCCAAAAGGGATATTGACGAAGGAACGCGCCTAACGACTGCAATGCGAATTATCATTTCCGTATTCACCGGTATTCTGATTGTCTGTCTTTCCGCCCGGGCCGCCCAGATTACTGTCTCGCAGTCTCTGGACAAGTCTGAGATGGACTACGAAAGTCAGGCCCACTTTGAAATCGTGCTCACTTGGCCCGGCACACAATCAGCCTATTTGTTCGACAAGCCGCTCCAGCCCCAGCTCGACAACCTCAAGGTGAAGCAGTTCTCTTCCACCATTAGCTCCACGGGGACGGGCACCGATGAGACCACCACCAAGAAGTTCGAGTTCACGCTGGCGCCCTCCGGCTCTGGGCTGGGGAGAATTGAGCCGATTACCATCAGCTACGTTACCTGGCCCGACAGCGTCCCAGGGACACTGGTGACCGAGGCGATGACGATCAAGATCGCCACGCCAAAGATCGTCAGGAGTGAGAACGGCGGGAAGTTCAGATACCCATGGTACCTCTGGCTGTCGGCTGTGGTTGTGGTAGTCGGAGCCGCGTCGGGTGTGGCCTATTGGCGCATCAAAGCCCGTCATCCGAAAGTAGTCGTTAAGAGCATACCGGAGCAGTTCATTGAACGTCTGGCGCAGGTCCGCGACGAAGCAGCGGGGGACTTGAAACGATTCCAGACCGGATTGTATAAACAGCTGGTATGGTACGTCAATACGCGGTATGCCCTCGGACTGGGATCGCAGCCGACTGACGAGATTATTCAGGTGATTGACCGATGCGGTATGCCGGAGCCGGAGAAAAGTACGATCGGGGCCTGGTTAATCCGGGCCGACCGGGAGAAGTTCAGTCCGGCCACGCCGATGCCCGGCGAGACGATTCGCCTCGAGGCCGAGGTCAGGGAATTCTTCGAGAAAATGATCGTGAAAGAATAGATGGAGGATTGATGCACACGGATATCCAACAGATACAGGCCGTAGTCGAGCGGGAATCCACGTTCATCAGCAAACTGACCGGGCAGATCAGCTCGGTTATCGTGGGACAGAAATATCTGGTTGATCGTCTGCTGGTCGGCATTCTGGCCAACGGCCATATCCTGATCGAAGGTGTGCCGGGACTGGCCAAAACGCTATCGGTCAAGACGCTGGCCGATGCGATTCAGGCCAAGTTTCAGCGCCTGCAGTTTACGCCGGACCTTCTCCCGGCCGATCTGATTGGGACCATGATCTACAATCCGGCCAAAGCCGAGTTCACAGTGAAGAAGGGGCCCGTGTTCGCCAACATCATATTGGCGGACGAGATCAATCGGGCCCCTGCCAAAGTTCAATCGGCGCTGCTTGAGGCGATGCAGGAGCGGCAGGTGACGATCGGCGATACCTCGTACAAGCTCGATGAGCCGTTCCTCGTGCTGGCGACTCAAAACCCGATCGAGCAGGAAGGTACCTATCCGCTGCCCGAAGCGCAGATCGACCGGTTCATGCTGATGCTGAAAATCACCTATCCGAATCCGGCCGAGGAGAGGGAAATCATGGATCGCAACACGGCCGTCGCTACCGTGCAGGTGAGCAAAGTGATCACGCCGGAAGATATCATCAAGGCCCGGGAGGTGGTGCGCTCAGTCTATGTCGACGAAAAGATTAAGGAATACATCATCAACATTGTGTTCGCTACGCGCGAACCGGGCAAATACGGCCTCAACGATCTGGCCAGCTTGATCGCCTTCGGCGCCTCACCGCGTGCCACCATCTATCTGAATCTGGCGGCCAAAGCTCACGCCTTCCTCAAGGGGCGCGGCTATGTCACACCTGAGGATATCAAGGCGATAGGCGCCGATGTTCTCCGGCACAGAGTGCTCCTGACCTATGAAGCCGAAGCGGAGGAAATCTCATCGGACGACATTGTCAAACGGGTATTTGACACCATCGAAGTTCCGTGATCGGACGCCATGATTCCGAAAGAGATTATCAAGAAAGTCCGCCGTATCGAGATCAGCACCCGCCGGGTGGTGAATGACCTCTTCTCCGGGGAATATCATTCCACCTTCAAAGGACAGGGGATGGAATTCGAGGAGGTGCGCCAGTACCAGCCGGGCGACGACATTCGTCTGATCGACTGGAACGTCACTGCCCGCACCGGCCAGCCGTATATCAAGAAGTTCCGCGAGGAGCGGGAATTGTCGGTCGTGTTGCTGGTGGATGCATCCTCTTCCGGCGCTTTCGGCACGCGTGAGCGGTTCAAGAGCGAGACCGCCGCCGAACTCTGCGCGCTGCTGGCTTTTTCGGCAATCAAGAATAACGACAAGGTCGGACTGATAATCTTCACGGACAAGATCGAGAAATTCGTACCGCCCAAGAAGGGGAAGGCGCACGTACTCCGTCTGATACGGGAGATTCTCTATTTCAAGCCGCAGGGAATCGGCACCGACATTTCCGGCGCCGTGCAGTACATGAACCGCGTCATCAAGCGCCGCTCGGTAGTCTTCCTGATTTCCGACTATATGTCCGAAGGGTTTTATCGCCCGCTGCAGATCGCCAATAACAAGCACGATGTCATTGCGATAAAGATCTCCGATCCGAGAGAATCCTCGTTCGAGGATTTCGGTCTGATTGAACTCGAGGACGCCGAGACCGGCGAGGTCATTCTGGTCGACACCGGCTCGCGGGCGTTCCGCAAGGAGTTTGCGGCGCGGGCACAGGAAGACAACTCCAACCTGAAGCGCGGATTTCAACTCGCCAATCTCGATTTTATCAACATCCGCACCGACCAGTCGTACATCGTGCCGCTGATCAACTTCTTCAAGATGAGGGAGAGACGGGCAAGATGAAACCGTCGGTTTTTCTGTTGGCTCTGTTGATGTCCGTTATTGGGCTGTCCTGCCAGAAGTCCGGACCGACGATCGATGTCGAGCAGTCG
>PQAP01000161.1 GCA_003105265.1 candidate division GN15 bacterium
CCCTTGATCGCCGCGCCCACTACCTTCTCTGCCTCGCCGCGGGCATAGATGTCGGCGATATCGATGAAGTTCACGCCGCGATCGATCGCCGTCCTGATTATCCGCTCCGCGCGCGAGCCCTCGACTGACCCGCCGTAGGTGAGCCACGCTCCGATGGAAACTTCCGAAATCTTCAACCCGGATTTGCCGATGCGACGGTAATTCATGCTGTTCATCCCTTTGCGATTGGTTCTTTGGAATGGCAATAGTAAGGCATGGTAGTCAGTTAGACAAGTCCTGACGCGACATTGTTCCGCCTGCGACTGAACATGCCGTGGGCTACTTGCGGCCGTCCTCTCATTGGTTATATTGGCACCACTTATTTGTGAAATTCGTAACAATAGGAGATAGTCATGGACTACCGGATCGAAACCGACTCGATGGGGGAAATCAAGGTCCCCGCTGACCGATATTACGGCGCTCAGACTGCCCGCTCGCTGTTCCACTTCCGCATCGGCGGCGAGCGGATGCCTCGCGAACTGATTCGCGCCATGGGCATACTCAAAAAAGCGGCAGCCATCGTCAATGTCGAACTCGGCCTGCTGCCGAAAGACAAAGGGGATTTGATTGTCAAAGCTGCGGATGAAGTGATCGAGGGCAAACTCGATGACCATTTCCCGCTGGTGGTCTGGCAGACCGGCTCCGGCACTCAGTCCAACATGAATGCCAACGAGGTGATCTCCAACCGCGCGATCGAAATGGCCGGGGGCGTGATGGGCTCCAAGAAGCCGGTCCATCCGAACGACGATGTCAACAAAGCGCAGTCGTCGAATGACACCTTCCCCACCGCCATGCATATTGCGGCCGTCGAAGAGACCCACCGCCGGTTAATCCCGATGGTCACGCAATTGCGCGATACCCTGCAGAAGAAGTCCGACGAATACAAGGACATCATTAAGATCGGGCGCACCCATCTCATGGATGCGGTCCCGCTTACNCTCGGCCAGGAGTTTTCTGGCTATGCGGCGCAACTCACNTTTGGCCTTGAACGCGTCAACGATAGCATGAAGCGGCTTTATGATCTCGCGCTCGGCGGCACGGCNGTCGGCACNGGNNTGAANACGCATCCNGAATTCGCNGTGAAATCCGCCGCNGTGATCGCCAANCTGACCGGCAAGCCGTTCGTCACNGCGCCNAACAAATTCGAGGCGCTCGCCACGCACGACGCNCTCGTGTTCTATCATGGCGCGCTCAAGACGCTCGCCTGTTCGCTCATGAAGATTGCCAACGATCTCCGCTGGATGGGTTCCGGCCCCCGCTCCGGTCTGGCTGAACTGCAGCTTCCGGAAAATGAACCCGGCTCCTCGATCATGCCCGGCAAGGTGAATCCGACTCAGTGCGAGGCCATGACCATGGTCTGCGCGCAGGTGATCGGCAACGATGTCTCGGTTAATGTCGGCGGAAGCTCTGGCAATTTCGAGCTGAACGTCTTTAAGCCGGTGATTATCTACAACGTCCTGCAGTCGATCCGCCTGCTGGCCGATGCCTGCGAAATGTTCAACGAGCACTGCGCGGTCGGTATCGTGGCGCTCAAGGACAACATCAAGCAGCACATGGAGCGGTCGCTTATGCTGGTCACCGCGCTCAACCCGCATATCGGGTACGACAACGCGGCGAAAGTCGCCAAGAAAGCGCATAAGGAGAACAAGACGCTCAAGGCGACCGTGGTCGAGCTTGGTCTCTTGACGGCGGAAGACTTCGATCAGAAAGTCCGCCCGGAGAAGATGATCGCCCCGAACATGAAGGCGAAATGAAGTTGTAGGTCGATACCCCCGCGGTTTCGACAACGAGAGAAAGTCGTCATTGCGAAGAGCGCAGCGACGAAGCAATCTCAGTTGGTGTGCCGTCAGGCGTCTCTGCCTGACGGCTCTTNATGTGTGGGCTCTATTTTTTCACCGGCAATACGTGAATCGCCTTCACGATCAANTCCACTTCNTCGCCNACCTTCAGTTCCATCTCGCCTACCGATTCGGTGGTCAGCACCGACGCCATATTCACCGGCGTNGNNACCTGAAACTTCACCAGCGACATGACATCGCCGGTCTTGATTGATGTTACTTTCGCAACAATTCGATTTCGTGCCCCATATTTCACGGCGTGCCTCCTGTCCTTGAAGATGACGTTGATGGAGCAAGACTAACACGGTTCAATATTCGCGGCAACGACTATTCGGATGTTCTGTCCCGTCCGTGTGACCTCGCGCCATAAATCGCCTGCTGACAAAAGACCCTTCCACGGCTCCCGCGTCAGGTCTTGCGGCCCGCTTGCGGGACGTGTGACCTGACGCCCAACCCGCATAACAAAAGACCCTTCCGAAGAAGGGCCTTTTGTTCAATCGGAAGACAGCGTTACTTGCGTAAAACTATCTTCCCCGTGGCGCTGTAGTTACCAGCCAACAGCCGATAGAGGCAGACACCAGAGGAATGTCTACCGGCATCCCACGTCACTTTTTCAGTCGGCCGCACAAACCGACACCGGCACTGTCACACACGAGGATAGGCATACGTCTCAGATCGAGACTACGCGGGGAGAGACACCAAAAAAAATGTCGAAAAGTGTATTGAGCTACGACTCATACACCCCCTGTGTTTTACCTAACTCGTCGTTCAGCCCGGGCTTACCAGTCCGACCGTGCAACCTCAGCACCGCTGTCCAGACGGGGAGGTCGCTACGGTCAATCCCGGAGCAACTTACAATACTATATAACTGCAAAGGGCATATATGTCAAGGAGAATGTGACTCCGTGGCTGCCAAACGGCGCGCCATCGCGGACTTGCGCGGACCTCAATACTCCATCTTCCCTCCGGCTTTCACTCTCAACTGCATTCGGTTGCGAGTGCCCACCCTCCCGCGCATACGCTGAAAGATTATTCTGTCCGCCGATCCAGTATTCGTCGCAATTTGTCCTGAAACTCCTGCGCCTCCCCTTTGGAGAGCCCTGCTTCGGTCAGCGCTTCCATATCCTGCTCCACTGACGCCAGGTAATTCCTGATAATCCCCAGTTCCGGACCGGAAAACGTCTCCCCCGTCAGCATGTAATCCCGAAACGCCTCCCACGCCACCGGACAAACTGCCCGCACCATCTCCGCCATCACCTTCGCATACTCCCGGATCTCCATCTGGGCGTGCTCGTCGAGCCGAAGCCGCAGAAAATGAAAGAGATTGTGCAGGTCGATCTTCCAGTACCACTCCGTATATAGCGAGAGAGGCAGGTTGATTCGCGACAGCTCCCGCGCTATCCCCTGATCGATAAACTCCAGGTACCGGTCGTACGCGTCCTTCTGCGAACTATTCAGAAACTCGATAAACTTCTGCTGTATCTCCGGCGAAACCTGCTCGTCCGATCTCCCCTGCTTGTTCCGCTCCGACTGCCGCTGAATATCATCCGGCTCCGGAACATAGAACTCCTCTTTCATGATCGAGTACCGCCCCGAATACTCGTTCACGTTGGCCGAGCGATGCCGAATCCATTGCCGCGCGACAAAAATCGGCAGCTTGACATGAAACTTCATCTCGACCATCTCGAATGGCGTCGTGTGACGGTGCCGCAT
>PQAP01000162.1:0-891 GCA_003105265.1 candidate division GN15 bacterium
GTCCGACTTCAGCGAAAATTCGTGAACACAAGCTCCACTGCACGCGTTTAGCAGAACAGTCAGAGCGAACAATACGGGTCGTAATTGAAAGGATTGCATAGCGTAATGGCCAATTTGACACCTCCGACATCAGTGCCGAATCTGATCTCTGTCACGCCAGCCGCGGTGACTGAACTGAAACGGCTGATGACTCTTGAAGACCAACCGGGCGCCTTTCTCAGAATCGGTGTGACCTCCGGCGGCTGCTCGGGGCTCTCGTATGTGATGAAGTTTGACACCCAGCGTTCGGAACTGGACCGGCAGTTTGATTTCGACGGGCTCGAGGTTCGGGTCGATCTGAAAGCGCTGCTTCACCTCGCGGGCACCAGCATAGATTACAAAGGCGGCCTGCAGGGCGGCTTCGCGTTCTCAAATCCGAAGGCGAAACGATCGTGCGGGTGCGGCTCGTCGTTCAGCAACTGAGCTCCCGCCCATGGTATTTCAGATTCTGGATCCCGAGGAATTCCTCTCCGGTGGCATTCTGATCGAGGACGAGTTTCTGCAGAAAGCTCGGCAGTACGACTGGGAAAAATTCCGCAACAGCCCGGTGCTGGTGCGGGGTTGCCAATCGACTGTGATCCCGCCGTGGGTGTACATGTACCTGACCGGCTGTCTCGCCGGAACAGCGCGCTCGGTGCGGTTCGGCAACGAGCACGATAATATCGTCGTCTACCGGTCCCCCGAACGCCGGGAAAAGAGTGAACAAACCGGACGGTGATGCGGTTACAGCCACCGAGAGCTATTGAATGATCATCAGATACTGAAGGAGTCCGGGTTAGTAATGATGCCGAAAGTACGATTCATGCCGCAGGATATCGAAATCGAGGTCGAGGAAGGAACGGTGGTTCTCGA
>PQAP01000162.1:1125-4513 GCA_003105265.1 candidate division GN15 bacterium
AAACGACACGTTCTAGACTAGCACCCACACCCTCCACGGCGGCACGACGTTTCGACTTCGTGCCGCTTTTCCTTTGCCTGACAAGGTCTTAGCGACTCATCGGAATCGTCATTTCTGCCGATACTAAGGCAGAATAGGGCGCATACACGAAGATGGACCGGATCAAACGTCATTTCAGTTTCGGCTACACGCTCATCGAGGTGCTGTTGGTGGTCATTATCCTCGGCATCCTCTCGACCGTCGCACTCCGGAGTCTCGGCAAAGTGAACGAGACGGCCCGGATCGAGCAAACCCGGCAAACCATGGACCGCCTGGCGGTCGCCCTGGTCGGCGACCCGACGGTAATCGCCGACGGGCAGCGGGCCAGTTTCGGGTATGTCGGCGATGTCGGCGCCTTGCCGGCCACGCTCGATGCCCTCGTGCAAAACCCCGGCAGCTACGCAACGTGGAACGGGCCGTATATTCGCGACCAGTTCAGTTTGGGCGGCGGCAACAGCTCATTCAAACAGGACGGTTGGGGAAACGCGCTGCTGTATTCAGGAAGCGTGACGCTGACGTCAAACAGCGGCGGCACGACGCTGACCCGGCAGATTGCCGCTTCGGTCGCGGAACTGACGCTCAATCGAATCACCGCGGTCGTTACCGATTGGGATCGTACCCCGCCGGGCGCTTCCTATCGGGACTCGCTCCGCTGCATTCTCACGTATCCGAATGGAGCGGGCGGCATGACAGCCAGAACGAAATACCCGGATGCCGGCGGCCGGGTCCAGTTCGACTCGATACCGATTGGTTTGCAGGACCTTGTTGTCGTCTATCTGCCCACGTCCGATACGCTGCGCCGCAAGATTGCCGTTGAGCCGAAATCCAGTCCCTATGTCGAAGTCGCGCTGTACAGGAATTCATGGTGAGCGGAATGAAGTGTCGGCTGGCCAATAACCGGGGCATGAGCTTGATCGAACTGACGATCCTGCTGGTGGTGATCGGGGTTCTCACCGGCGTGGCCATGAAGACCATGACGACTTCGGTCGAGGACGCCCGCCGGGTGAAAACCGAGCGGGAGATGAGTATGCTGGCGAAAGCCATCGTCGGCGACCCGTCGCTCGTGGCAAGCAGCCGTCGCGCCAGCTTCGGCTATATTGGCGACATCGGCGCGTTCCCGCCGAATCTGACCGCGCTCGTGACGAATCCGGGATACAGCACGTGGAAGGGGCCTTATATCCCTTCGGGATTCGCCGAGGACGCCGATGGTTACCGTCTGGACGAATGGGGCGCGGCCTACGCGTACAGCGGCGGGCTGACGATCAGTTCCTCCGGGCACGGAACGCCAATCGTGAAGAAAATTGCCGATGCCGCCTCGGACTATCTCCTGAATGCGTACAGCGGCGTAATCAGGGACGCATCGGACTCTCTCCCGGGCAATCTCCAGAAGGATTCGGTCACTATCCAGGTAATCATACCGGACGGCGCGGGCGGCCTGCACGCGAAGACGTATCATCCGCTGGCTACCGGCCAGTTCCAACTTGACTCGCTGCCGGTGGGACAGCATCCGCTCAATATCATCTACGAACCGCAGCATGACACGCTCGCGAGGGCGATAACCGTTCTTCCCCGGCAGAAAGCCGGCGTCACCGATCTCTACAAGTTCGCGGTGGACTACTTTGCAGGCGGCGGCGGTGGTTGCGGCGGCAGCATGACGGCGCTGAGACCGAACGGAGCCGGCGCCATGACCAATCTCACGAGGTCCGGCTGCAGCGCCAACTGGCAGTGCGTGGCAGAAGCGACGGCCGACGAAGACGCAAGCTATGTCGAGCGGAACGATAACTCGTATGCGACCGACGTCTACGCACTGACCAATCCGCCGTCGTCGCCGTGCCCGATTCTCAGCGTGACAGTGCATTGCCGCGCTCGTCGCACGCACACACAGGGTGACATTCGACCGGCCATTTATATCGGCGGCGCCGAATACGACGGCGCGGCGCAGTGGCTGACAGCGACCTATGTCGATTACACGGCGCAGTGGACAACCAATCCGGCGACCGGCACCGGCTGGACATGGTCGGACGTGAACATCCTTCAGGCCGGAATGCGCCTGCGCGGACAAGGCGGCGGGCACCCGGCGTATTGCACTCAGGTATGGGTGGAGGTCCGGTACTGAACAACCGGGTAAGCAATATGCGCATTCCACCTTTCTCATTTTCCATCCTCCGCCCAAGCCGCGGGTTTACGCTGGTGGAAGTGGTGCTGGTGCTGGTCATCTCCGCCATTCTCGTAACCGTGGCGCTGCGCTCGGGGCTGACGATCAGCGATGCCGCCAAGGTCGAAGAGACCAAACAGGAGATGGAGTCGCTGGAGCACGCGATCGTCGGCAACCCGGCCCTTCAGAACGCGGGCGTACGGGCTGATTTCGGATATGTCGGCGACGTCGGCGCCATGCCACCTACTCTTGCAGCGCTCGCCACGAATCCCGGCGGGTACGCGACGTGGAAAGGGCCGTATGTCAAGGCCCGCTTCGCGCAGACATCGGACGATTTCACGCGCGACGCCTGGGGGGCGACGTACGCGTACGCGGGCGGAGTCGCGCTAACCTCGACCGGCTCCGGCAGCAGTATCGTGCGGACCTTCGGCAATTCGACCGATAACCTGCTCCGCAACACGATAACGGGAAGCGTGTTCGATGTCGACGGCACTCCGCCCGGTATTCTGTATCGGGATTCGATCCGTCTGAACCTGACGGTTCCCAACGGGACAGGCGGCATGACTACCCGGACGATCCATCCGGGCGCATCCGGATATTTCGCGCTCGACTCGGTCCCGATCGGCAACCATCCGCTGAGAGCCGTGTATCTGCCCGGGGCCGATACGGTCGCGACATTCGTTTCGGTGCTGCCGGGATCGCGAACGAACAGCGAACTGAGATTCGCGAGCGACCTCTGGGCGGCGGGCGGGTCAACCGGCCTGATTTTGGTCCCGAATTCCGATTCGGTGGCCGGATCCCCGCCGTGTACCGATGTCGTGTTCTGGCTCACCAATACATCGGGTGCGGCCATAGTCCTGACCTCGTTCAGCTTCAGCTGGCCGTCGCCGACGGCCTACTATGCCGAGGTTCGTTTCGGCAGCGCCGAGGTGTTCGACAAGGACGGCAGTCCGCGCGGCGTCAGCGGCACCACGTATGCGATGTCGTCGCCGCAGACGATCAACCCGGGCGACAGCGTCCGGGTCCGAGTGCAGGATTTCCGCCAAACCAATTCGAGCGGCGGCGGGAGCACGGTGTCCATGTCGGAGGCGAACATGACCGTGGCCTTGTCCAACGGTTCAATCTTCACCATGGAGCTGCCGCCATGCCCGTAAGACGCGCCACGCAGAACGGGTTCACGCTGATTGAACTGGT
>PQAP01000163.1 GCA_003105265.1 candidate division GN15 bacterium
GATCGCTTGAGCTTCTCCAACCCGTCCTCAAGCATGTCAGCCGAGTAGTCCGGTTGTTGAGATTTGAAGATCAGGCTAACCACCAGGCTATTGAACAACGCGTAGATCACCAACCCCCCGTAGAGCGCCGCACTGGGCTCAAATTGCTCGCGCATCAGCTGAGCCAGAACGAGTGTGAACACCAGTGTGGGCAGCATCGGCAGACCGACGCGCGCACCCTGGCGAAAGGATTCGCGCAGCACAATGCGTCGATGCAAGATCACGACCAGCACTCGCAAAGGTAGAATTACCATCACCATCGCGAACCCGAGTAACAAAGCGCTGGATGTAAAGTCTTCCTTGCTCAATACGGTCCCGCTGTAGAAGAAGTAGAAGGGCACAAAGAACGAGGCAAAGAGTTCTACCGCGCCAATCAACCGCTCAGAAGTCACCGAGGGTATCTGCTCCTGGAATCTCCTCGCCGCTATTCCAACCACGAATGCACCTACGAGATAGTAGGCACCGATCTTTCTCGTAATGAAGGCACATGCTGTGGCAAGCATGATCAGAAAGGCAAACTCGGAATTGGGTGCAAATGGTGCAATGCGAGTCGCGAAGAATTTGAACAGAAAAGGAATGACAACCACAAGGGCCAGAATAGTGGCGATGGATATCAGAAAAGTCTCCAGAGTCAACGACTGAAGCGTGAAGAACATTACCGCTAAAGCGACCAACTCGGTGGCTATTGCCTTGGCCCGAACCCACTCCTTTTCCTCCGCACTCAATCCGAACGACTTGATGGAATCGATGATAAAGCCAGTCGATGGCGTTACCAGTGCCAAAGACACCAGTACACACAACCGCAGGGACATTGCCGAAAAGAGATGCAAACCGGCGGACACCAGGGCCAACAAGCCGAGAAACATGGCTATGTGTTGAGTCAGGACGCGCCGATTTCGATGTAACTCCGCAATGTTGATATCCAGTCCGGCGTGGAGGAACAGTGTTACAATACCCAACGTGGCAAGAAGTTTGATGGTGGAGTCGGCATGGGTATAGTTCAGAAGTAGCGCGCCACCGGCGCCCAGGCCAAAAGCTGTGATCGCAGCCGGGAGCCGGTATCGCTGCAGAGCTTTGGGTACAATGAAGATGACGAATATCAGCAGGATGTAGCCGATTTCGTTAGAACGCACATATTCGAAAATTGATTTCAGATCCGTCATATGTAGAGTATCCGATCGGTTCCGGTCCGGGTGAGCGCACAGACCAGCGTAAGATACTCGCGCAAATGACGCGTCAAAAGAAAATTCTCTCTCACGAACTCCTGAGCGATGTCCCCCATCCGATTCAGGCGGCGACGATGATCAAGGAGAAACCGTATTCGGTGTGCCGCACCTTCCGGAGATGAGACGAGGAACCCGGTCCGATAGTCGACGACCTGCAACCGAATACCACCGGTATCACCACCGATCACCGGTTTTCCTTTCCACATAGCTTCAGTTACGGTTAACCCAAAACCTTCTTTGGTCGACTTCTGGATAACGATATCGGCGAGCCGCTGCAAGCCGTTGATCGTGCGGTGAGCATCGGGCGGCAATAACAAAACGTGAATGTCATCGTCTCCTTGAGATGCTTCGAGCACTTCCTGATATACGGCATTCCCTTCCGGATCATCGGAGGCACCGCCGCCGGCCAGGATGAGTTGAACTGGTGCTACCTTGCGAACGATTCGGTACGCTTTGATAACACCCACAGGATCCTTGAAGCGATCAAAGCGCGACACCTGAAGAAGAATCGGTCGGCTGCAGTCCAAATCGAACTGACGGCACAACTTTCGGATTTCGGAACGGGGCTGTTCGCAGTTCTTCTCACTCAACGGATCGATACTCGGCGGAATCAAGTATTGGGGATGCGGGAGATGTTGTGCAAAGGCATTCAGGGAAAAGATACTCGCGTCGTATTTTTCGACGATATTCTGGAGATTTTTCCACACCGCCCGGTATGGGTGGCTAATGTCAATATGCGCACGCCAGATCCACTTGCTGCGCCCGTTGCGGCTGAAGTCGATCAGCATCGACGGCTGAGGGTCGTGAATGATGACGACATCGGCCTCCTTCAGTGTATCGCGGTGCTGTTCGGCCCATGCGGCGTTCACGTCGCGAACAAGGGCCCAATCCCTGGACGACAGCTGGACCGGCGTTCCTTGAAGGCCGTTGTGAATGGATTTGGTCACTCGATAGAAGTCCGGCGTACCGGTGATGACTTCCCATGAGGCTTCGAGCCCCAAATCTTGCATGAGCGGAACCATCCAACCGAGTATCTCGGCAACACCACCCCCTTCACGTGTTGAGTTAACGTGTACAAGGCGAATTCCCGACAGGCGGTCGCCGAGGTGACGCAGTTGTCGTATGGACGTTGATCCGACTATGGATTCGTACTCAGACAGTATGTGGTTCAATGCTCCGCCTCCTTGACTGCATTAAGCGCTCGATACAACGAGTCTCTTATGGCCGGCAGATTTTTGAAGTAAACATCCATTCCGGCAATGGCTTTGACATACGGCTCTGCAGCCGGACCGCACTCCGTGAACCAAGCCGTGAAGTCATCTTTATGAATCGGTGGACGCTTGAGAGCCTCCAAATAGTGAAAGAATATGCTTCCATTTGTCATGGCTCTTACTGCATCGGCCATGTCGGCGGGACGACTCACTCGAACGCCTGTCTCAAATGCTACAGTGAGTGCCTCCATGAAGAAGAACTCCAGACCGGGACGGACCGCCGGGACCCAGGGAGAGAGTTCACTCATCCGGTCTTCAATGATGTCGATGACCTGGCGTCTCAGGTCAGCCATTGACTCGATCTCATAGGGATCGATAATGCCGAGTTTTTCAGCAAGGATCTTATCAGCCAGATCATTTCTGGCCCAGACAGCGAAGTCATTGCGGTATTCCGGATCGTCAAACGTGGCCCGCAGCGGAGTCTCGCAGAAGTGATGATACAACACGTTTTCACTGCAGGTGGCGATACGGTCGCGCAGCTCTCGCAAGTTGAAAGCGGGCGGTAGACCACTCATACGGGTGAGCAGAGTGCAGTCAATAACGACAAAGTCACTCATGAGATGCGCTCCAGTCTCCTCCCATTGCTTGCGTTCGGGCAAAACGCTTTCGCACGGCGCGGGCCAACGCAGTAGGGCTCTCGACAACGTTGGCGCCGTTGACCGAGATACGATCGCCTACCACATAGACGATACCCTTGCGTTCCAGTACCCATCGCATTGCCAGCGCATCGTTCTGGTCGTCTCCTGCATAGACAATGTCCCGGCTGGAGTAGGCGGAGCCAAACAGCTTGACCAATGTCTGTACGGCGAGTTTCTTGTTGGATTCAGGAATGAACTGAATTTCCGCCACATCGGGCCCGTAATGAAGGGCAATGCCATGGTTGGTGCGCAGGTTTTCAAGCTCCCGACTGACCAAGAGACGATCCTCCTGGGCGACGTGTCGGAAATGCACCGCGGCCGACCAGGTCTTGTCTTCCACTTCAACGCCGGGGATTTGCTCGACCTTCATGAGGCCGGGAACAATTCTCTTCCTTTCCTTTGAAAGTCGTTCCCGGGCCCTGCCGTTCGGACCGATCCAGTGACCGCCGGGGACCCACCATTCCAGGCCGCTGCTACCGGACAGTATCACATTGTCCACACTCACTCGCGATTTCAGATCTTCCAACGTTCGACTTGAAGTCACGGCAACAACTTGGCTCGTGTCAGCGGAGAGGTCACGCAACATGTCTTCGCATTCGGGGTCAAGTGCAGCTGCATGGCGATCCGGTACCAAATGAGACAGCGTTCCGTCGAAGTCAAAAGCCCACATTCGCCGCTCTACTGATTTCACTATTCACCTCCTCTGTGTAATTGGAGCACCTCCTGGAAAATGCGGGTGCCCCAATGGTAGATGTCCCCCTGTGCGACGACCTGACGAAGTCGTTGCATCCGTTGAATACGATCAGACTCCGGCATCGTGAGCGCCTGATTGAGGCGGTCGGCTAGGCCGTCGGTATCGTAAGGATTAACCAGGAGTGCGTCTTTCAGTTCGCGGGCCGCGCCTGTATACCTGGAAAGTATCAGGGATCCCAATTCATCAGATCGAGATGCCACAAACTCCTTTGCCACCAGATTCATACCGTCGTGCAATGAAGTGACCATCAATACATCGGCCAGGCGGTACGCCGCGAGGACCGTAGAGTAATCATGGTGAGCGCGAAGGAATTGAACCGGAACCCATTGCTCCGTCTGGTGGCGCCAATTGATGTCGTCAACCAAGTCATCGATTTTATCGTTTAGCTCGCGGTACGCTTCAACATGCGTCCGACTCGGAGCGCTAAAATTCAGAAAGGTCACGTGCCCTTTGAGTTCAGGATGTCGCTGAAGCAGCAAGTCAAATCCGCGTAACCGTTCCAGGATCCCTTTGGTATAGTCTATGCGGTCGACACCTACTATGAACTGCTGCTTCAACGGGGTCTGCGCGAATTCGGCTTGCAGTTCCTTCAGCCGACATGCCACACCTGACGCGTCGGAGTCGTGTTCAATCTGGTGAAAGTCAACACTGATGGGAAACGGCCGGACAGTAGTCGGATGGCCACCCCTGAACACTCGGAAGTGCTCGTAGTCAACCTTGGCCTCGATCCCCCGATCGACGGTATCGAGGAAGTTGTTGCAGTGGTACTGGACGTGAAAACCCAGAAGGTCGTTTCCAAGTAGTCCGTCCAGAAGCTCTTCGGCCCACGGGAAGATGCGGAATGCCTCTCGATTTGGCCAGGGGATGTGCCAGAATTGTGCGATGGTCAGGTCAGGTCGGCGGTTCTTGAGCATTCGAGGCAGGAGACCAAGATGATAATCCTGGATGAACACCATGGCTCGGTCTTCACCAACTTCGTCCAAAACGGCATCACAAAACTTCTCGTTGACCGCTTCATACTGTTCCCAGTCGTCGCGGCAGAAGACAGGCCGTGTATAGGCGATGTGTGACAGAGGCCACAAGGCGTTGTTGGATAGACCATAGTAGTAGCCGTCTTCCTCTCGTCTGGTCAGCCAAACTCGCCTCAGGACATATTCTGGGTGCTCCGAAGGCACTCCGACACGATCATGATTGTCGACCACGTGGCGGTCAGCCGGTCCGGATCCGTGGGCAACCCACGTGCCATGCACCGCTCGTACGATCGGTTCCAGTCCGGTTACCAGACCGCTGGCCGGTCGAACCGCTTTGATCCCCCTGGCCGTAAGTTCGTGGATGACCGGCTCTCGATTGGATACAACGACCACCTTCGAGGTGCTCGCAGCCTTACTCACGACCTCCATAAGAGTCTGAACAGATGCAATTGCCGACGAGGTGTCACCAGGTACGCCACCGTCTGGCAGGTCAGGGTGATCCCTTTTTGTGACGCCGACATCAGGTTCAGCCACTTGATCGAGCTCCAGCATGGACGTACAGCGTTTGCGTTGGGTAGGCAAAATCAATGTCCTCCTTTCCGAGTACCTGCATCAACCGCAGGTTAATCTCCTGCTGCAAATTCATGTAGGTGGTGTAGTCGCCGGAGAGGACGTAGTACACCACCTCAAAATTCAGGCTGAAGTCGCCAAGTTGGGCGAAGTGAACGCGATCAAGGCGACACTCAGGGACTGCCTCAAACACGCTCGTGACGAGGGATGGAATTGTCTTCAGCTTCTCAATCGGAGTTTCGTAGGTTACCCCGAACTTGAATACCACGCGCCGCTCCCGCAGTGATTTGTAGTTGCGTACGCGACTGTCGGCAAGGTCATGGTTGGCGAAGATCAGAAGTTCGCCGCTCAGGGATCGAATGCGAGTGGTCTTCAGGCCGATTCGCTCCACAGTGCCCATCATGTCGCCAATTACCAGGAAGTCGCCGGCCACAAACGGTTTGTCGAGAATCATCGCGACATAGCAAAACAGATCGCCTAAAATGTTCTGAATAGCCAGCGCGACCGCGACGCCCCCTATCCCGATGCCCGCGAGCAGGGGACTGAGTCGGACGCCGAGATTCTCAAGCAGGAGGGTGATGACTAGCAGCCAGAGGATAATTCGACTGAAATACGCGATTGCCCGGCGAGCAGAGATATTGATGTCCTGTTGGTCGGTGCGTCTCGTTGCCTCGGTGAGGAAGAAGGTGATAGTTGCATTGCCCCAGAGCGCCAGTTGCAGAAAAGCTCCCGAGATAGCGACCAGTCTGAAGATCTGGGCAAGCTTCTCCGGAACGAACAGCACTTTCTGCGCAAGAAATGCAGCCAACAGGATGATGATGAAGGTATTCGCCTTCTTAACCAGTAGCAGGAATACGTCATCTACTCTCGTCTGAGTCCTGGCGGCGTAAGCGGTCAGGTATCGTACGGCTACATATCGGATCACTATTGTCACAGCGACCAGAGAGACAAAGACCCCACCTGCTGACAGAATAGTCTCCGGCGAATTCTGAGAGAGTACTCCTAGCCATTCGCTCATGACACGGTATCCCGACGAAAGGATTCGATTGTCTGTTCATTTCGGGTTTCAGCTTGCGCTACGGCCTCCAGATCGGCCAATTGGATGGCTTTGTTCCGCCGTTGACGGTTGGCAATTCTCTTGCGGCGTCGACGCTGGCTCTCAATGATCTTACTTGCTGCAGCCACCACCTCGCGGAAGGTTTCGCCGACTGCTGAGGCGAAGTAGTCACCCGAGCGGGCGCGCACGAACAGGNGGGCTTCGAGTTGCTGTTGCNCAGTTTCAAATGACCAGTTGATGCTGAATATTCTCTTGAAATACCTGCGCANGTGCTGATCACCGGCGACGATNAACCGTCGCGATGCGGGTGATATNGTAAGATTCTTTGNTGTAACCGCCACTATCATNGTGACCTCCATAGCTATCTTTGNGCCTGAAGTCTNGCCGTCGAATCAGCCGTGAGGCTGTCCAACGGGGACCCCGGAAGTTCAGGGAACGGGGGTTCGGGGAAGGCCGGGGTCTTTGCCTTGTCGGCCCCGAACAGCTTCTCCAACCAATTACGTTCGGTTGCGTCGTGCTTCCATTTCAAGTACCACGGATGCAGTTGGGCGAGAAAGAGATCGTGCACCCTGGCGCGTTCTGTCGCGGTAACCAACCGATCACGAGTATCAGACAGGATCTTCAACGTATCGGCGAACTGAGTGTGGATTGACGACATCTCCGTACGCTGCGCTTCCAGCTTCTCCAACTGCTGCTCGAATGCCCCATTCAGGCTGTCGATGGTCCTGGACATCCTTGACTGCCGGGCGTTTAGTTCGTCTATCCGCAGCGATGCTCTACTAAGCAGATGGTCCACGCTGTCCAACTGGCCGGACAGAACGACAATTTGGCCATTC
>PQAP01000164.1 GCA_003105265.1 candidate division GN15 bacterium
ATGGCCTGGTCGACGATCGTCGGCTCGGCCGCGTAGCCCGCCACGTGCATCTGCGTGACGAAGCTGTCCGGAATATAACCGCCCGCCTGCAGCGGAGCGTTAGCCACGGCTTTCACTGCGAATACCGAATCAAAGCAGGCCTTGTTCTTCATAAACCAGTTCAGCAGCGCCACACCGGCATACCGCTTGGAGTTGTCCATGCAGTCGGTGACGGTGTCGAGACTGTTGAAGCCGCGCAGCCACGCCATGCGACGGGTCGCATCGGTGCCGGCCACGTTGTTGGCGCTGCCGGAATCGGTCGGCACATCGATATCAAACTGCTCACCGATAATCAAACCGGTGACCGATGAAGCGATGTTGAAGGGGAATACGCGCATCCGCTGAATGATGAAGTTGCAGCTGTCGGCGTGCTTCGGCGCCCACCAGGTCTTCTCAACTTTCACCGTCGAGTCGATCGTAATGAACGTACCCGAGTTGAATCCGTCATAGCTGGTGGTCGAGAAGTGTCCGTGCGGAGCATAGCCCGGGCCGGTCATCGGCTTGAAGCCGTTGGCCGACTGGAAGCCGTCCGAATAGATCGACCAGCTCACGCGATGGAACGTGGGCGTCTGGTGACGGATGATCACCGGCGAGGCGTCATAGATATAGATTCTCGAATCGCCGCGGCCGTTGGGGCCGGTGTCGCAATCCTGAGGACCAAAATAGTCCATATTAACGCGGAACTTGGCATTCTGACCCATATTGCCGTTGGAACCGACCGCCAGTTTCGTGCACGAGGTTATCACCGTGTCCCACATCGTATACACGATTGTGTCGGTCACCGTCAGGCGAATCGGGAAGTCCGCCGTCGACGCCGGCGTCGTGAAAGCAAAGCGCAGGTGACCGAACAGCACCGTGCCGATCTGAGAGATGGCGCTGCAGTTGAAGGTCACATACATCGGCTTCGTCTCCGCTTCGTTCAGCGTCGCAGGTAGACCGCTGAAAGAGAGCCAGCCGGTCGCCGGAGCGCCCGGACCCTTCGAGCTGTCTTCGTACGAAGTGCAGCCCGTGAAGGTCAGCAGCGTGTTACCGACGTTGGTCAACTGGAGTGTGTCGGTCTTGCTGGAATTCGGTTTGGCGAATTCCGGGAAGCCGACATAGCTCGGTGAAACATCCAGACGGGCCGCCGTGACCGGGGTCACGCAGGCCAGCCGGATCCAGCGCTGGTCGTTCAACGAAGTCGGGCCCTGCGGAATGTAGGCACCGCCCGGAGTACGGTCGGTGTGATAGAACACCTGGGTGAACTTGGTGCCGGTATAGCCGGTGCCGAGATCATAGGTGTAGGCATTGGTCCAGTTTTCCACGCCCGGGAAGTCGTTGTCATCCATACCCTGAAGCGCCAAGCTGTTGTACTCGTCGTCGGCGCATTCACCGGTATCGCATCCCGGCGTGTAGCTGTTGGACAGGTTTCTGGGAGCATCCCAGCTTATGCCGTCCAGCGTCTTGGATACGCACACCCAGTTCTCACCGTTGGCGCGCACGTTGTCCTTCTGACAGTCGTCAAGATGGCCGGTCACAGGATCGTTGAACGAGGTGAACACGGCATAGAGCCGGTTGTCGCACTCGCCCATGGTGACCTTACCGACGTTGAACACGTTACTCTGGAGACCGCCGCACGGCGATTCGTTGGCGTCCCATTCGGCGGTATACACCACGTATGAGCGAGTGGTGTTCCATTCGGACCAGTGGAAGATACGCGCACGGTCGGTGAAGCCGTTGCCGTCATCGCTCTTCCCGGCCGGCCAGATCAGGTGCATCTTGCCCTGGGAGTCGAACATGGTGCAGACTTCCAACCAGGCGCTGTAGCCCGGGCCGCTGTAATGGGTCACGTTGTGGATAGTCCACGTTCCGGGAAGCCCGGTCGGGGAATCCGCATAATAGACATCGTACAAAGCACCGTTAATGCTTCCCTTAGTCCAGGCCACTGCAACACGCGCGGAAAGCGGGTCGCAGGCGACATCGGTCGTCGGGAAGAACGTGGTATCGGTGAACACCAGGTGCCACGATGTATCTTCGAGCTGCTGGTGTGTGCCGCGTTTGCGGTACACCTTTATTTCATAGTTCACGTTGCCGACACCGGCCAGATAGAGGACCGTGTCGGTCGGGGTGACGCTCATGGCGAAACGCGGCCAGCGTGAGCGCACGCCGCCCGAGTCCATCGCCGCGCTGGTCATCGCCGAACCGTCAGCGATGGTACCGAACGCGCCGGTTCCCGGAATAAGATCAAAGTAGACGTGATAGCGCCAGTCGTTGACGCCCAGCGTTCTGTTCTCCCAGTCGAATCCGGCGACGATCGCGGCCCCGGTGACGGGGTGAGCAATGACCTTCGGATAGTCGCCGCGTTCAGTCGAGCCGGAGCTGGCGTCCTGAATCGTCAAGCCGCCCGGAATCGGGTACGTGCCGGTCTGGGGATCAAAGTAGCTGTAGGCCATCTGGTTCTTGCTCTTCGGGGCCACACCGTAATCGTCCGGCAAGCTGGCGTTGATCCACACAAAGTGGACGCCGGGGACGCCGACTGACGGCGGGTTGGTGGCCACCAGGCGACCGATGGTCGAGTTTTCCTGCCAGTCACGCCAGGTCTGCCCGATCAGAGCACCGCGTGAGTTCACGATGTTCGGATTGGCAGCGGTCGTGCCCACCGGTACGTAACGGGTCACATTCGGCGCCAGAGCTGACGCGGACATGCCGTCATGAACCGGAACTTTCTTGGCCTGATTGGCCTGATCAATGCGCGTGTCCGCGGTAATGAGCCGGGCGCTCGCCGAGACGGCCAGCACGCCGAACAGCGCAATGAGCAAGACCAATCCATAGATCGCTCTTTTCGTCATGTGTTATTCCTTTCAGAATTTCCGATGAATTCCCAAAATTATCATTTGCGATGAGTCGTGTTACTCGACAGTCTGTGAATTCACCTCCCTTCTCACCTCAATAGGTCTGTTCGTTGGCATAAATGCCCCTCGTGTATCGTCCGCCAACAAATGGTTGAGACGTGAAGTACGCGTTCAATAAAAGTATTTTTGCAGCTATATCCTGACTTCTGCCAGCGTGAGACCCGGTCATGGTCACATTTGTCACGACGGCCGGCAGAAGCCGCCAACTTCTATTTGCTCATGCAAAGAACTGGGACCCCGTTTGAGGGGTCGCGAACGGAGAACTTACCTGATACAAAAGGTACCCATTTTAACCGTCCCTGTCAAGCATTTTGGCTTGTCCGACAACAACTTTTGCCGTCATCATGCTGTCCGGAAACTCTCAATTGACCTGCAGGAGCATGCGTTACCCGCTGTCTGGTAATCGATTTCAGGACTAAACTTGTGTGGTTATGCTATGCCGTGCGTCATAAGCCGGACCAACGGCTTTCCAGATGCGATGCCCGAGTACTCTGGGACAGCAAGCCCGGCCGATGCATTACTTATCCTTGGGGCCGATAAGCGA
>PQAP01000165.1 GCA_003105265.1 candidate division GN15 bacterium
GAGGCCGGGTCGCCGCGAAAATCCTTGCCGATCTTGTCGACTTCATCGAGCAAAAACACGGGATTGAACGACTCCGCCTTCTTCAGAGACTGGACAATGCGTCCGGGCATGGCGCCGATATAGGTGCGGCGGTGACCGCGAATTTCGGCTTCATCATGTATCCCGCCGAGCGACATGCGCACGAATTTGCGATCCAGCGCGCCCGCGATCGAGCGGCCGATCGAGGTCTTGCCGACTCCGGGCGGACCGACCAGACAGAGGATGGGGCCTTTGACCTTGCCGGCCAGCCGGATGATTGCGAGATGCTCCACGATCCGTCGCTTGGGTTTGTCCAGGCCATAATGGTCGTTGTCAAGAATCGTCTTCACCTTCGTGAAGTCGGTCCGGTCCTGCGTGTTGGTCAGCCACGGCAGCGCCAGTAACCAGTCTACGTAGGAACGCACCACTCCGGCTTCCGCAGAGTACGGATGCATCCTCGCCAATTTCTTGATTTCCTCTTCCCCTTTGGCCTTCACTTTCTCCGGGTACTTCCCTTCGCGAAGGCGGGTGAACAGATCATCAACCTCGGCCGGCGACTCATCCGCCTGCCCAAGTTCCTCGCGGATCACTTTCAACTGCTGCTGAAGGTAATGCTCGCGGTGACCCTTCTGCATCGATTCCCGCACGGTGCCGTCGATCTTCTGCTCGAGCTTCAGAATTTCGATTTCCTCGCGCAGCAGCTCGGAGAGAATGAGGAATTGTTCGTTGACCGACGGCGCTTCCAGCAAGCGTTGCTTGGTTTCGATCTTGGTGAGCACCTGTGCCGAAATGGTGTCGGCAATCTGGCTGTATTTGTCGATCGCGGCGACCGTCACCAGAACTTCGTCGGGGATGCGGCGGTTGAGCCGCACGTATTCGGCGAACTGCTCCGAAACCGAGCGAGCCAGCGCCATGGTCTCGCGGTCAGCCGGGTCGACTTCGGATTCGAGCAGGGTGAGCTTGGCCGAAAGATACTGGTTGCCGCGGGAAACACTGAGTATCTGGGCTTTGACCAGACCTTCCACCAACACCTTGAGCGTGCCGTTGGGCATCTTCATCACCTGAAGCACCCGCGCAACAATGCCCACTTCGTACAGGTCCGTGGGCTTGGGGTTGTCAATCGAGGGGAGNCGCTGGGCGACGAGGAAGAGCTGCTTGTCCTGCACCATCGCTTCCTGCAGNGCATTGATGGTCAGTTTCCGGCCGATCAGCAATGGGTAGATCATGTGCGGGAAAATGACGACATCCCTCAGTGGAATGACCGGCAATAACGGTCGAATATCAATGTCTTCAGAGTTGTGTCTGATCTTCACGGAATCTCACACTGCCTTCTGTCTCGTACAGCCCCTCAGTGTGGGAGTTGTACCGGACAATAATAACGATTCTACTGCCGCTGGCAACTGCTTTGTTGAAAGCCGGCAAGTGGTTGATAGGTCAATGACTAGACGTAAGCGGAGGTTTGCCTGTTGAGGATGATCGCGGGCTAATGCCGGATAAGCGCGACTGCAATCCAGACCAGAATTATGATCAGGGCGATCAGCGAGAGCGAAAGATAGACCCGGGCAGAGCCGGGCCTCCGAACTGCCGGTTGGTCCCTGGCGGCTTGGTCGTAGACGTCCTTCATAAGAACAAGCGATGCGTGCAGTTCGGTCGCACTGGCGAATTGACCGCTCGGATGAAGTCCAAGCAGCTTTTCCACCGTGAGCTTGGCTTCAACCGGGTAGAGTCGCTTGAGGAGAGAGGGATCAGGCGAGCCGGCAACCGGCTTTCCGGTAAGAGTATGATAGAATATCCCGCCAAGAGCAGTCAGATCATCATTGTATGTGGCAGATCCCGGCACGGATGGAGCCAGAGTCACGCCCCCGGCGCCATCGTACATGACCGAATCCAGATCAAGGTGGCCGTGAGCGGAGCCGGCGCTGTGGAGTCGGCACACGGCTTCGGAGAGGGGAACAGCGAGAATCAGAAATTGATCATAAGGCAGAGGCCCCATCGCAAGCAACCCGGAAAGAGGGGCGGGGTGTGCATCGTTCATTGGGGATCCGGAATCCTGGCTCACGGTCGGCAAGCAATCGTGATAAGTGCGAGAAGGCAAGCAAAAACGAGTCTGGCTGGCGCGTAAGCACCTATTGGCACACGAGATAGAAATTCACACCTAAGTAAGCCGGAACACTTGACCGGGTGTCAGGATTGTGTTACGCTTGGGGCGATTTGTCCGACGAGGACCCCCGTCCTCAACACGCATGGAGCGAACCGCCAGTATCGGGAGTGCACATGTTCGAGAAACTTCTACCCAAAGAGATCAGCTTTTTCGAGTACTTCGAACAGCACAGCAAGCTGTCGATCGAAGCATGTCGGGAACTCAACGCGATTGCCGCAAATCCGTCAGAGTTGATGATGCGAGTCAATCGCATCAAGGAAATTGAGCATCAGGCGGACGAAGTCACCCACCGGTGTATCGATGCGCTCCATCGCACCTTCATCACGCCGATTGACCGGGCCGATATTCACCGGCTGATGAAGCGGCTCGATGACATTGTCGATTCGATCGACTCGGCGGCATCGCGCATGGCGATGTACGAGTTAACGGAATTGCGCATCGAGATGAAGCAGTTCACGGAGACGCTCATCATTGCGACTACCGAGATCAACGGGGCGGTGCGGAATCTTCGGCACATGAGCAAGATGGGGGACGCGGTCGAGAAGTGCTGCCTGGCGATTTATCAGGCGGAAAATGAGGGAGACCAGATACTCCGGTCGGCGATCGTGCGGCTGTTCCGGGAGGAGAAGGACGCGCTAACCATCATCAAATGGAAAGAGGTGTTCGAGCGACTCGAGAAGGCCACCGACCGATGCGAGGAAGTGGCAAATATCGTTCAGGGTATCGTGATCGAGGCCTCGTGATATGACGCCATTGATGTTTGTCGTCGTATCCACGGTTGCGGTGGCACTGATATTTGATATAATCAACGGCTTCCACGACGCGGCCAATTCAATTGCCACGGTCGTCTCGACTCGTGTGCTGAGTCCGCGGGTGGCGGTACTGTGGGCGGCCTTCTTCAATTTCGTCGCCATGTTCGTGTTCGCGCCGAAGGTAGCGGATACCATTGCGAAAATCGTGAAGATTGACGGTACCGATACCGTGTATGTGTACGTAGTACTTGCCGGTCTGCTTGGGGCGATTATCTGGGATCTTTTGACGTGGTGGCTGGGTCTGCCCACCAGTTCCTCGCACGCCCTGATAGGCGGAGTGGCGGGGGCCGGACTGGCATATAAGGGAATGGACGTTATCCGCTGGGAGAATATCTGGAAAACCGTCAAATTCATTCCCCTGGCGCCGCTTATCGGGTTAGTGATCGGTTTCGTGGTGATGATTGGTGTGTACTGGCTCTTTCGACGCTGGAGGCCGAATGAGGTCGACAGGTTCTTCCGCAAGGGTCAGTTGCTATCGGCGGCACTCTATTCTCTGGGGCACGGCGGTAATGACGCACAGAAAACGATGGGGGTTATCATGGCATTGTTGATCGCCGGGGGGTTGATGAAGCCGGACACGAAACTGACCCTGACAAACTGGAATACGCTGTGGATAATTCTCGCCTGTCATGCAGCCATGGGATTGGGGACGGCGTTCGGCGGCTGGCGGATAGTTAAAACCATGGGGATGAAGATCACCAAGCTGAAGCCGGTGGGTGGGTTCTGCGCGGAGACAGCCGGCGCGACCACGCTGTTCATGGCAACACACATGGGGATCCCGGTATCAACCACGCACACAATTACCGGTGCGATCGTCGGAGTGGGAGCAACCAATAAACTCTCCGGTATCAAGTGGGGCGTAGCGGAACGGATCGTGTGGGCCTGGCTGTTCACCATTCCGGCTTCAGGACTGGTTGCTGCCGGGTGCTTTTACGTGATGAAAGCACTGCACATAGGGTTCTGAGCTCTCCTTAATGGCTTTCCAGTTATAGGGTTAGGTTAACCGGCAATAAACTCACGAAAAATCCCCTTGACTCTGCAACAAATTATGCGGATATACGTATATGTCTATAGCAGTATGAGTGAAGCCATGAAGACAACCCAGTTGCCGCCGATTCTCAGGGCGGTCGCCGACAGCACCCGGCTCAAGATCCTTCTGATGCTGGAGAGCAAGCCGAGGACGGTCGGGGAGATAGTCGATTTCTTCGATCTCTCCCAGCCGACCATCACGCGGCACCTTCAGACGCTGGCGACAGCCGGGCTCGTGAAGCGCAGTCGCAAGGGGCAGAATGTCTACTACGAGCTGGCGGTGGACATGGTCAAGATGATGTGCAGCGATCTGGTGGCCTGCTTCCCGTGCTGCTGCGTGACAGCGCCATCGGAAGGTGCGGCAGCGATGCCGATCCTTAAGATCGAGAAACTGATATCGAAAAGGGCTTCGAAGAAGAATTCATTGAAAACAAATAAGGAAGTATAGCGGCCCGGGCACAACTGACCGCTACCGAACGAACGTTTAACGACTCTGCCTGTGAGACAGGAAGAGCAAGAGAACAGGAAAGGAGAGACGATATGTCACGGTACAATATTCCGCGCGTAGCGCACTGCTGCTCCGGCTCGCAACAGGCGTCCCGGGCAGGACGTTAAAAAGGCCCATTCGAAATTGCATGCACAGGGTCCCCGATAGCGGGGCCCTCTTTTTTTTCGAGCTCATCTCGACAGACGGCTCAAATGCTTTCCGAATGGGCCGTCAACAATATAGCGGTCGGTATGCTTCCGATGCAACCGGTTAGGGGCAATCGGGCAAGATGAAACCGCCGCCGGTCAGGTAGCTAACCAAGGCGGTCAGGTCGGAGAGATCGATAATGCCGGAGTTGTTAATATTGGCCTCGGCCGGGCATGGTAAAGGCCAGCCGGCTCCGGTCAGATAGGAGATGAGAGCGCTCAAATCAGCCAGATCGACAATGCCAGTCAGATTGACATTGCCAACTTTCCCTTGGCAGCAGCCCGGACGGGCGCGCACCGTGACGGAATCAACCAGCGTGCCGCCTCCGGAGATCGAATAGAATTGAAGCAACATCGTGGTATCGGTGACGTCGACCAGCATGGCGCCATAGTTGCCGTTGTAACGAACCGCACTGCCGGGCACAAATCCGCTCGAGGGGAAGCTGTAGATGCTTCGTCCGCCCAGGCCGTTGACAAAGTAAGGAATGGAGTCGTCTTCGTGATCGTTGTCGACCATGATCCGCTCGTAGGTGTGGTCGTGGCCGGCGATGACAACATCGACGCCCCACTGCTCGAACGGCCACTGCATTACCGGTGTCGAGCCGTGGGTGGTGCACGACGAATACGGCGCGTGGTGCATCACGGCTACCCGGAAAGGATAGTCGGTGTGCCGAAGGTTCCAACTGCAATCCAGTGCCTGGGCCGAAGTAGAGGCGATACCGTCCGGCTCCTGCGAGTTGCTGTTGATCATGAAGAACTGCACTGACCCCCTGACGAGACTGTAGTACCGCTCATTGCCGGGCAGCGTGAAGTAATTGTAGTGGGCGGTTATGCCGCCGCCGTCGGTGTAATCATGATTGCCGAGCGTCGGGAAAAAGCAGTTGCTGTCGGCGCCCGCGCCATAGCTGCCGATATAGTTTCCGATGTAACTGTGATAGTACTGCCCGATATTCTGATCGATCGGATTGCCGCCGTAGCTGTTGTCGCCGGCGGTGAGGATGAAATCGACATGCCAACTGTCAATCATGGTTGCAACCGCCTGCTCATTGGGACCGGCAATGCCAAAATCGCCGATGACGGCGAAGCGGATGTTGGCGGCCGATGTCTCATTGACAAGCAGGCAGATGAGAATCAGGGTCGGGCACAAACGCCGAAGAATCGTAACCATAGATTGTACCTCAGTGACTGACCTCAATATACGATTGGCCTGAACATCATGAAACCTGTTTTGAACGGCCCCGTACGACTTATTGAGTACTTGAACAAATCAGCTTGTCGCACGTAATTAAAGAAGTCCGGCGCTCGCTCTGTGAGCCAGGGAATCAATCAGCATTCAATCATTGTCACCGATAGAGGAAGCCGCGAAATGAAAGACAAGTCGATGAATCGTAAAGAGTTTCTGACCGGGGTCGGAAAAG
>PQAP01000166.1 GCA_003105265.1 candidate division GN15 bacterium
TGAACGTAGAAGTCGAGCATCTTCCCTCTATCGATCTGCTGAGGATAGAAGACGCCCCGCCAATCGGCGAAACTGAAGCCGGAGGTGCCGACACGCACCGTTGTCGTCTGAGAGGAGTCCATACGCTGCTCCTCCGGAAATATACAGAATCAGCAGCCGACGCGTATCACTTTGTGAACTTCTGAAACCGGACCCGACCGCACTTCGGACAGACCCACTTGCGCTGCTTGTGGAAACTGCGCTTGAGTTCTTTCATCGTGCGCTTGCACTTCGGGCAGGTCATGGTGCACGTCAGCGGGTCAGGTGAAGGAAATCGGTCAGCAGAAACTCGGCCCGGCCGATGAAAGTCGACATACGGGACATCACGGTGTAGCCGAAGGTGGTGCCGAAGAAGATCATCAGAAACCATGTGCCGACCTTCGAGGCAACGCCGAGCGAACCGCGGTGCTCCCGACTGAAGAAGAAATAGGCCAGCGTTGACAGGACGCCGACGATGACAATCAGTCCGGACCAGTTGGGCAGGCCATCGGTTCCAACCAGCGGCGTAACGCTGCCGGAGACTTGGGTGAGTATGCGGGGGCCGAGCATGGCCGGCACCGCGGCTCCCGCGCCGGAGCCGATAAGAACAGCCAGCGGCACGCGGGAAATGAAACTGGTTCTGGCGTGAAAGCGCCCGAACATCATGAGGCCAAGTATCAGCGGTAGCAGCAACGACCAATCCCCCTGCCCGAAGAGTGGCGTGAACAGCAGATCTACCATGGCACTCTTCCAGGCAATGACAAGGGCGTAACCGACCGCGACGCCGACCAGCAGATACTCCGCCAGCTTGTAGATGGGATTGTCGCGATAGAGGAAGGTGAGAATGGCCAGCGTCAATAGTCCGGCGATGATAGTCCCGAAATCCATCATCCCCTCCCCTTCCGGCTGCGCGTCGTGAAGTAGATCACGTTTCCAACCAGAATCAGGGCGAGAACATACAGGTGTGACGCCGCCTGCGCCAGCATCCCTCGACGACCGGCGCCGCCAATTCCGATCAGTTTCTCGTATTCGGCAGCGCCGCGCAATCCGCCGACCATGGCGCGCAGTTGCCCGGAACTGACGTACGGGTCGTATGAGGTTACCATTACGGCCGTGACAAAGGCAGCGACCGTGACATTGAAGCGCGCCCGTCCGTACTCGACCCAGTGGGTGACCATGTTGCCGTCGGCGATCGAAATCACCGCACCAAAATCCGACAGCTTATGGACCTCCCGCAGTAACGGCAAACTGTCGTAGGGATGCCCGACGTAGTCGCGCGGGAATGTCTGTTTGACCGACTCTCCCAATGAGAGAATGGCCGCGATATACTGCGGCTGATAACCGAGAAAGGCATAATCGATGCCGTACTGCTTGTGGTATTCGGCTGCTACCTGCTCCATCAGCCGGTAGCCGACAGCCGTGCCCTCGGCCATGAGCGCGATACCCACGGGGCGCAGGCCCTTGCCGAAAGCGTGTCGCAGGAACGCCGTGGCGAGCGGTTTGATTTCCGGAAGGGCGGACGCTTCGTGATCAAACGACACCAGTATAATGGAGCCGGCGGGAAGCGAATCGATAAACGCATGCATTCGGATTGTGTCCGGTGACACATCAAGGTCCGGCTCCAGATTGAGCAGCATGGTTCCGATGACCACGATGGCCAGGCCAAGAAAGGCCCAGTGCCGGCTCTCCAACTTCTTCATCGGCTTCCTCCCAGCCATGTACGTTCAATCCCGACTATAAGCCGCAGTGAGGTCGTCAGCGAGCCAAGGCCGATGCCGATCAGGATAGCGCGACGGGCCGCCATCGAGGGATAGTTGCGCAGCCAGTCTGAGGCGGTGAGAAGGAAGCTCGAGGTAGTGGATTCAAACCAGGATCGGCTCAGAAGCATTACCACCGCCGACACGAGCAGAATCGCTGCCGGAATCGACCGCGCCCGAAAACCGCGCAAAGAAGCCGATGCGACAAAGAAGGCCAACAGTGCGAATACGGTGGACTGCATCGGTGCCTGAATGTTTTCAAACACCCACAGGAATGGTGACGAACCGCCTATTCCCCACCCGATCGCAAGAACGGGCATAGAAATCATGCCAAGCAGGCCGATGGCGCGGAAGGGAATATCCTGCCTGCGCTGGATCGCCTTGACATTGACTCGCACAAAACTGACGGCGCCGACGATCAGCGCGAAGGCCGCAATCACCTGCCAGTATTGTGTCGTAATCGCGAGCGTGATCGCCTTGGCGGTCGGATGGCCGGAAAAGAACAGCAGAAACATGAGCACGCCGAACACTGCGCAAACAATCTGGGCGACGCGGCGGCTCATCAGAATTTCCACCATCCACTATTCGGTGCAAAAGTCACCCACACCATGGCGATCAGCAGAAATGCGGCGAGTGCGATCTTCAGCATATCCTGCGCGCGCACGGAGGCCAGAATCGCCTTATCACCCGACAAATAGCCGGAGGCGACAAACAGTTCTTCGCCGATAAGCGTGTAATCGCATGCGACGATGAAGAAAGCGAGCTGTATGGTCGAATCGGTGCCGGCAATCTGGATTGCCCCGACCGTGTTACCGGTCTCAGCCAGAATCAGCGACTCAGCTTCAAACGTACCTAATAGAAAGATGGCCGCCGGCTGAGTGCGCGTAATGATTCCTTCGACAGCCGCGGCATACCCAAACTGCGAGGATGAGACATAGCGGACATCCTCCTGCCGGTAGCGGTCGGCGAATCCCGATCGGGCGTAGCTCTCGCTCACTACTTCCTGTGCCACGCTTTGAATGACCGGGTCGTGAGTCGGGTAGATCAGTGTGCAGTCATACTGAGCAGTCTTCTCGGCTACCTGGCTGAGGATATTCATCGAGGCAATGGTAGTCGGCCGCTGGATATCTCCTCCCCAGCCGGGAGTATAGAGCACGGGGCGCGCCATTTCGGTGGCCCGCCCGATAGCATCCTCGACCGCCTTCAACCCCGGTATCTGGCGCGGAGTGAACGATGATCCGCGACGGCTCATCAGCCAGAGTAAAACCACCACTCCGAGGACAACAATAGCGATGACGAACAGCGGAAGTTTGGAGGCGTCGAACCACTTCTCCGATTCGGCAATGATAGCGATAGGCGGCACCGGTGGCATGGAATGAGCTTAGCCGCAGGTCGGGGAGAAAGCAACCAAAAGTTTTTGTTTACGGTGTGACCGAACGCTCGATATATTCGTGTCACGGAATGTAAGAGGAATTATGCGTTATCTATTTGTACTTGCCCTGTTGTGTATCGTGTCTGCATGCGGCTCGGCCGTGGCCAAAGAAACCGTTGAATGGTGGCAATTCTGGACCGATCCCGGAATCAAACCGACCATCGAAGCGATGATCAGGGATTTCGAGGCGGCCAATCCCGACATACAGATCAAAGTCACCGATCTGACCTGGTCCGATGGCCAGGAAAAGATCGTGATCGCCTTCAACGCCGGGACGGCGCCGGACATGCTGGAGGTCGGCAGCGACTGGATCGCGCAGTTGGCGGCCAACGGATACCTGTCCGACCTGTCCGCACACATTGCCCCGGACAGCAACCGGTTCAAGGGTTGGGGGATGGTAACCTACGACGGAAAAGTATACGGCAAGCCGTGGATTCTCGGTACGCGCGTCTTGTTCGGTAACCGGGATATCATAAACCAGACCGGCGCGGCCCCAGGATTCGTACCGGTAACACTGACGCAATTGCAGAAGTCCGCTCTTGCCATTCAGAAAATGCGTAAGGGCGAGTATGGTTGGGGGTCGAATACGGCGGAGAAGCACCGGTTATACAAGAAATTTCTGCCGATCTTCTGGTCGTTCGGCGCTCAGTTGTTTACCGATGACAACCGCTACTGTGTCATTTCCTCCGACAAGGGGATTGCAGCGCTGACTTACTACAAGTACCTCAATGATTCATGTGGGTACGTCGCTGATCAGCGCGGTGTGGAAGATGCCTTCCTCGACGGCAAGATCGGATACATAATATCGGGCGACTGGCTGCTGAAGCGGATCGAACTGGAAAACCGCAAGATCAATTTGATGACCACCCTGATACCGGGTCCGAAGTATCCCGGGAAGTCTTTCCTGGGAGGAGAAATTCTGGTGGTAAACGAACAGTCGAAACGGCGTGAAGCCGCTCTCAAGTTCATCGACTTTCTCACCTCCCCCGCCAATCAGGTCCGCTTCTGCAAGGCGAACCGCTCGGCTAATCCGTCGAGTGTCGAAGCGCAGGCCGACCCGTATTTTGCCGGCAACCCTCATCTGGTTACATTCATCAAGCAGATCAATTCAGCGATCTGCCCGCCAGTCGATCCGGACTGGCCGCTCATTGAAGATGTGATCGAAAAGGCGGTCGAGGATGCGCTGTTCGGGCGGCGACTGGTAGCCACGGCGCTTCGCGACGCCCAGATTCAGATCACGGCGCTGAAGAGTCATGCCAAACCGTAAGCTCGTCTCCTTCCTCTACGGGCTTCCGTGGCTGCTGACCTTCGTCATCTTTTGGGCGTTTCCCCTTCTCTACAGCTTTGTGATCGGGTTCACCGATTATCGTCTCCTGCAGCGCGGCTATAGCTGGGTCGGGTGGGGTAACTATGTTGCTCTGTTTCACGACCCCGCATTTCTGAGCGCGCTCAAGAACACGTTCATTTTCGTGATCGGAACCATTCCGGCCACGACTGTCATATCACTGCTTTTGGCGCTCATGGTGAATCGCCGATTCCGCGGACGCGGGCTGTTTCGCGCCGGCTATTTCGTACCGTCGATCACTTCAATGGTAGTCGTGGCGCTGGTGTTTACGCATCTGTTCAGCCGGGGAGGGTACGTCGCCATGCTGGCACAGATGGTCGGCCTGACACCTCCGGCCAACGGCTTTCTTTATGACAGCGGCACCGCACTGGCATCGATTATGGCGATGGATGTCTGGATGGCGGTCGGCTACTATATGCTCATATTTCTGGCCGGCCTGAAATCGATCCCGGATGAGCTGTATGAAGCGGCGGAAATCAACGGCGCCTCTTCCTTGCGCCAGTTTGTTTCGATCACGCTGCCGCTACTGAAGCCGGTGACGCTGTTCATTATCGTGATCAATTCCATCAAATCGTTCCAGGTGTTCACGGAGATATTCGTGATGACGCGGGGGAAGTTTGACACGTCATCGGCGGTCTACTTCGTTTACGAAAAAGGGCTGACCACGCGGTATGATTTCGGCTATGCGTCCGCCGCGGCCTACCTGCTCTTTGTGATTATCGGCCTGCTGTCGCTGGCCCAGTTCGCGCTGTTTCGGCAGCGTAAGAAGCTCTCATGGTAGTGCGACGAGGCGGGCTGCCGGCAGTGGGGCGGTATGTTGTACTCTCCGCGGTGCTGGCCGGGATGCTGTTTCCGTTTGTCTGGATGCTCCGTGTGTCGCTCCTGCCGACCGGCTCTATCGCCGCGGAGAATCTGCTGTCGTCGACGTTCACCTTGACGAATTTTCTTGATCTCTTCGCTCAGACGAACATGGGTATCTACCTGATTAATTCGCTCGCGACCGGGATTATCACAACGCTCGGGAATATTCTCTTCTGTTTCACGGTCGCTTATACGCTGGCCCGGTATCGAACGATTACCAACCGCCTGTTATTCGTATCGGTAATTGTTATTCTGATGATTCCGGCTCACATCGTTATCATACCGCTGTACATCCTGTGCGTTAAGGGGGGCATGTACGACAATTACTGGGCGCTTATTCTCCCCTGGCTGGTCAATCCGATCGGTATCTTTCTGGTCAAGCAGTATATCGAGACGATCCCGACCTCGATGGAGGAAGCCGCGCGCATCGACGGCGCCGGGGAACTGACGATTCTGTTTCGGGTGATGATGCCGATGTGCAAGCCGGCGCTGGCGGTGCTGGCCATTCAGGTATTCTTCACACACTGGAACTCCTTCCTCTTCCCCTATATCCTTACCCAGAGCGAATCGGTCCGGACGCTGCCCGTGGGGCTGGCGATGTTCCAGGGGCATCAGGCGATTGACTGGCAGCACCTTATGGCCGGGTCCACCATTGCGGTAGTGCCGGTCCTTATTGTCTTCGTTATCCTGCAGCGGCGTATCGTGTCCGGTATCACGGCCGGGGCGATCAAGCAGTAGGCGATCCCTTTTCGAATTCACTTGTGTGCGGTCGCGGCACCAATCTATCTTTTGTGTGTATAATCCGCAAACAGTCGGAAAGGATGGAAATCCCATGATCAAAGCAATTATCGCGACAGCGCTCAGCGTGGCGCTGGTTGGATGTGGCGCCAGCAAGAACTTCGTGAACCAGGAAATCGCGGGCTCTGAACAGCGCATGAAGACACAACTCGACGACGTTGCAGGCAAGACCGACAACAACACCCAGGAGATAACCAGACTGCAGAGCTTGTCCCAGGAACTGTCCAAGAAGACGGACATGGCCCTCAACAAGGCCGCCGGTTTCGAGGATTACAAGGTTGTCTGGGAAGGCACCCTCACGTTCGGATTTGACAAGGCCGACCTGGACGGCGTGGCCAAGCAGATTCTGGAAACGGCGGCCGACAAGATGGCGGAAAACAAGCAGTCGCTGGTCGAAATCGCCGGACACTGCGACGAGATTGGCCCGGCCAGCTACAATTACATGCTGGGCGAGCGGCGCGCCAATGCCGCCAAACGGTATCTCTCGGAGAAGCGCAATATCCCGCTCTTCCGCATGTTCATCGTCTCCTACGGCAAGGATCAGCCGATTGCTATGGCCGACACCAGAGGGGCCAATGCGAAGAATCGAAGAGTGACGCTCCAGGTCTGGGCGCCTTCGGTGCAGCAGTAGACATACCTCTAATGAATGGCTCAGGCCCCGATGCTTACCCGGCACCGGAGCCTTGTGCTGGTCAGCGTAGTCACTTCAGTTGAAATTCGATACCGGTGGTCTCGAAGCGGGCGCGGACTGAAATGGTATCGGGATAGTTTCCGGTGGTTTCAGCGTACCGGAACGGCGAGAGCGTGCCGGGACTCCGGACCCCGTCGCGATCGGAATCCACAAACCCCGAGAGCAGGTATTTGCCGGCGGGAACATCGATGCGAAACTCCCGGCTCCCACCCTCCCAACGGTATTTGGCCTTGCGCCTGGTATCCTGAAGCTGCAGCACCACGGGGTCTGCTTCGTGTCCCGGGATGCTTACCACAATCGTTCCGGTTACCGTGCCCATAGAATCTTCACTCAAGGTTGAGAATCGGAAACTCCTCAGTGAGTCAGCCACCACATTGCCGGCGAGGTCAGCGATTCCGGCGCCGAACAGGTCAAGCCGATATTTCGCACCGGGACGGAGTTTGGCTGGGATGATCTCCAGCTGAAACGGATCGGACCATCGGGAACTGACTGCGATCGTGTCAGTTTCGTTCTGTATCAGGACCAGTGAACCCGGTTTTGGGCAGGCGCTGTCGATTGGCTCGGAAAAGGTCAGCCCGACTTTCACGGCCGGAACGAACAGCGGCTTTTCGCCGGGCAACCACGAAAGAATGGTCGGGGGTTCCTTATCTTTGGCTGCTTTCACCACGACTCTGGGTGCGGTCAGCGCCGGGCGCAGGGAATCATACCGCAGATGAAGTGCATAGGTACCGTCGGCAATATCGCCAAAGAGCAGCGTGAGCCCCAACGCCGCGCTGTCCAGCCGCTCAGCGAAAGCAACCAGATGATAGCGTTCTGCCTGCGTGGCCGAATCCTTTAGCAGCACGCTATCCGGGTGCAGCTTGAGGTATGCGAGGGAGATTTCCTTGGACAATTTGACCTTTATGACTTTGCTCTGCGTGTACAGAGCCGTCAGCACCTGAGGCAGAGCAGTATCGACGGTGGCCATATTGAGTTCAAGGTTGGTCAGATCGAGCGGTCCGCCCAGGTCGATCGGTCGATCCGATAGTCCAAACGGTTCGGTCTTGGGATTGAATCGCTCGTTGCGGTTCTTGTCGGAGAAAGCAATCAGGCGAAATAGCCGCTTGGGCAGAAACCGGAACTCGAAATTCCCTTTCTGGTTGGAGATCGTCTCATAGTCGGCGTTTACGGAGTCATAAACCATGCTGACCGTGTCGCTGGAAATGGCGTAGAGCGCCAGCGTGGCGCCGGCGGCGGGAGCGCCGTTCTGCGTGACTTTGCCCGCAATTGTACCGGAATCGATGGTTTTGCCGGTCGAAAAGGCAACGATGATCGCGCTGTCGAGTTTGTTGCCACGCAAATCCGAGGTGGTGGCGCTCACCTGAATGACGTAGGTTTGATTGGTCGCCAGCGTCTCCGGCAAGGTGACCGACAATTCGCTGCCGTGCCATTTTATCCTGGGCTTGCCGACCGGTCTGGGTGAGATGAACACCTGTGGGCCGGTGCCGGGCTGAACCGCTTCACTAAACCTGATCTTGATGGTGGGCTTGCCGGATACGTCGATCTGGCCCGAAGCCGGCACTGACGAAAGCAGCTTTGGCGGAGTCTTGTCAGGCGTGCCGCCGGAAGGCGCTCTCACCTCGGCACAAGCCAATGCCAGAGCCGCGACCAACACTACGCCACCTGCAAGTAATCTCAATTCGTGCGCCCGGTTCTTCACGATCACTGCTTCAACTTTGCCGTCAGTCCCGCGTTTTGCGGTGATATGTCGAGAGCTTTTTGCCACCACTGCCGTGCCTCGGCCGTCTTTCCCTGTGCCGAATAAACGTCGCCCAAATGTTCAAAGATGGTGGCATCCCGAGACAGCGAGGCAGCTCGACTCAAATATTCGGTCGCTTTGTCGTAGTCTTTGAGCCGGTAGAATACCCAGCCGTAGCTGTCGAGAAACGCCGCGTTATTCGGTTCGATATCGAGCGCTCGCTTTATCAAATCGCGAGCGTAATTGAGCCGAAGGTTCTTGTCGGCGAGAAGATATCCGAGGTAGTTCAGGGCCTCTGCGTCATTAGGGGCCGACGCCACCACGTCTTCGAGCACGGCTATGGCGGAGTCCACCTGTCCCCCGCGCTCAAGCGCCGCACCGATGGCGAATTTCAACCGGACTTTCCCCGAATCGGCTGTGACATGCTGCAGTCCTTCACGGTAGGTCACCAGTTCCGAATCAGCGTGGCCTAGCATGCGCTGGGCATATCCCAGATCGATCCAGCGACCCGCCAGAGTATCCTCCATGGCTACCAGCCGCCCGAACTGGTCGCGGGCGCGCGCGTAGTCGTGTTCCTGCAACGCGATATGGCCGAGGTAATAGCGGTTGATCGGCAGGTCTTCCCCATTCTCAATCAGGTTAGTGAAGATCGAGTCCGCCTTGGCCAGAGAGTCCAGATTGAGGTAAACCCACCCCAACCGCCGCAGGTTATTGCGATCAAGCGGTGAAAGTTGGGCCGCCATGACGGCGTGCGGCAGGGCGAGAGCAAAAGAGTCCTGCTCCGCATATATGGATGTTAACTGACGGTGCAACAGCATGTTGGTGCTGTCCAGCGCAAGCGCCTCTTTAAGGATGACCTTACTGCTTTCGGGCATCTGAGCGATGCTGTACAGGTCGCTCAGAGCTGCAAACGCTATGATATTCGCAGAAGAACTGTCGGCGCTGATTGAGCGCTGAAAGGCAACCTTCGCCTGGTCAAACGCCTGCGTTCGCAAGCGCAACTGGCCGAGCTCGTTCCAGACGCGTGCATTATCGGGCGCCAGACGGGCAAGATTCTCGTAGGCCCAGATGCAGGAGTCGAGGTCCTGACGCTGGCGATACACGGTGGCCAGAAACGAGTACGGGGTCTGGTCATCGGGGGCGAGCTTGGCCAGGTTCACGGCGGCATCGACCGCCTTGTCAAGGTCGCCAAGATTCTGGTAGCAGGCGGCAGCAAGGCGGTAGTATGCCGCATTGCGTGTACCGGTCCGGTCAAGCTCCTTGAGAGCCATCGACGGGTCCTTGAGCGAGTAATACAACTCGGCCAACGCGAGACTGATCTCAAACGACTGCGGATCGGCTTTCTCGGCTCTCTTTAGATTGTCGATGGCGGCGTACGGTTCTCCCAACCCGATAAGAAGAAGGCCGTTGCTATATCCTTCGTACGCCAGCGCGTTGATCTTGTTCTCACGGGGGAGTTGGATGGTCCGCGTCCTGACCCCGGCGCTGTCGCCCGACGCAGCAGGTTTCTTTGACTTGGCCTGAAGGACGCACGCCGGCAGGCAGATAATGAGAACCACTATCAGTCGGAAAAGCATTTGAGCCAAACGGCCGCCTCTTGTCATGGATTCTCTTGTCACCTTCACCGATTTGCCACAACCGGGACTACTGTGAAATCCTCAGGAATCGACGTTTGCCCGCCTTCACAATGACGGACGTACCGGAAACAATTTTGCCGAGATCCAGTTCGAAATTGGCATCGGTGATTTTGCCGTCATCGATGGACACTCCTCCCCCCTCGATCAGGCGACGCCCCTCGCCATTGGACTTGGTAAGCCCGGTCGCGGTCAGGATGTGTACGAGAAGCGGCCGATCACTATTGACGCCGCGCTTGCGAAGATCCGAAACAGTGAGCGACTCAATGTCGTCCGGCAGCTGCTTCTGTGAGAACACGCGTTCAAACTCCTCGCGGGCAGCCCGACCGGACCCCTGCGGGTGATACATATCGACCAGAATCTCGCCCAGTTCCTTCTTTAAGAGCATCGGATTGGTCTTACCGTCCGC
>PQAP01000167.1:0-1556 GCA_003105265.1 candidate division GN15 bacterium
TGACCGGCTTCACCGGGGATACCGCCGTGCTGCTCATGACCCGGAACAAGAACAACATTTTTGTCGATTTCCGGTTTGCCGACCAGTCCCGCCGCCAGGTCAAGGGAATGGCGATTACCGTCACCAAAACTGAGTGTTACTCCGGCCTCAAGGACAGCGCGCTTCTGAAAGATACCAATATGCGCGTCGGTTATAGCGGCTCGTTCGTGCCGGTGGCGCTCAGAGACCGATTGGCAGCCATGCTGCCGTCGGCCCTGCTTGTCAACGCTGACTCCGTACTGGGGGATCTCGGCTGGGAGAAGGATGCTCTGGAGATTGCCAATATCAGGAAAGCTGCCGCTGTCGCTGACACGGCCTTTGAACGCGTGCTGGCCATTATCCGGCCCGGCGTCGGGGAGAACGAACTGGCGGCCGAACTGGAATACCAGATGCTTATGCTTGGCTCGGAAAAGCCCGCCTTTGAAACCATTGTCGCATCCGGCTACCGGGCAGCCATGCCTCACGGGGTGGCCAGCAAGAAACGTCTGGCCAAGGGGGACTTCGTCACGTTCGACTTCGGGGCTACCGTTGGTGGCTCAGTCTGCGACATCACCAGAACGGTGGTAGTCGGGAAGGCCACGCCGCGTCACAAGAAGATCTACGGGATCGTCCTCAAGAGCCAGTTAGCCGGGATTCGGAAGGTCCGGGCCGGGATCGACGCCAAGGCGGTCGACAAGGTCTGCCGGGATATCATTACCCGGGCCGGTTACGGGAAACAGTTCGGTCACGGGACGGGGCACGGGATCGGAATTTTCATCCATATGGGACCAAGAGTATCCTCATTGTCGACCGATAAGCTTAAGTCGGGCAACGTGATAACCATTGAGCCGGGTATCTACATTCCGGGGTGGGGCGGGGTGAGAATCGAGGATGATGTCCTCGTCACCCGGTCGGGGGGACAGGTGCTGAACAAGGCCCCAAAAAACTTGTTGGAGCTGTAAAGCCGGCTGGGTATAATTTTCGGCGGGTTGGTATGCCTATTGGCCGAATGCCAGCCCGCTTGCTTTGTCCGGGCAAATTACCGAGAGGGTAGATATGAACGAGAAATATATTCGCAAACTCATACGGCTCGTCGAGGAGTCGGAAATAGATTCGCTTGAAGTCACCAGCTGGGGCCGCAAAATCAGGATCACCCAGAAGGGCTCGAATTCCTCGAATGGGCACAATGGCTCGGCGCCGGTAATTCATTCGGTTATGGCGCCCGCACCGGTTATGGCCGCCCCGGCGGCGGCGGTCTCCGCGCCGTCTGCAACTACGCCTACAGCACCCGCAATTTCTGCCGATAATAAGCATCTAGTAGAGATCAAGTCTCCGATGGTCGGGACATTCTATGCCGCGCCATCGCCGGACTCCCCGCCGTATGTCTCCCAGAACGAGCGGATTACGGTGGGCCAGGTGGTTTGTATCGTCGAGGCCATGAAGCTGATGAACGAGATCGAATCGGAAGTCAGCGGCACGGTGACGAGAATCCTCGCCGAGAACGGCAAACCGGTTGAGTTCGGACAGGTGCTGTTTCT
>PQAP01000167.1:1646-17241 GCA_003105265.1 candidate division GN15 bacterium
GCCTCCGACTTGCATATTCGCGTCGGCGTCCGCCCGCATCTCCGCGTCAACGGCCGTCTCGAACAGATCGCCACCGATCCGCTGACGATCGACTCCATGGAGCAGATCGTGTCGCAGATTCTCAACGAGAAACAGCAGGAGCGCTTCTACAAGAAGAACGAGATGGACCTGGCGCTCTCGGTAGCCAAGCTCGGACGGTTCCGTATCAACTTGTTCCGCCAGCGCGGCACCACCGGTATCGCCATCCGTGCGGTCAACACAAGCGTGCCATCGTTCGACGATCTTCATCTCCCGCCCATCATCAAGAAGCTGGCGCAGGAGCAGCGCGGGTTGATCGTCGTCACCGGCACCACCGGTTCGGGCAAATCGACTACTCTGGCGGCGGTGCTCGAGGAGATGAACGCCACCCGCGGCGTCAATATCATGACGGTCGAAGACCCGATCGAGTATATCTACCGCGACAAGAAGGCGATTATTTCGCAGCGTGAAGTCGGCGGCGATACCGAGACGTTCGCCTCGGCGCTGCGCCATGCATTCCGTCAGGACCCGGACGTCATTCTCATCGGTGAGGTCCGTGACCTCGAGACGATGTCGATCGCGCTCACCGCGGCCGACACCGGGCACCTCGTGCTCACTACGCTCCACACGTTGAACGTGGTCGAGACCATCACCCGTATCGTGTCGTTCTTCCCGCCGCACCAGCACCAGCAGATCCGGCTGCTGTTGGGTGGTACGCTCAAATCGATCATCTGTCAGCGCCTGGTGCCGCGTTCCGATACGCCCGGCCGAGTTCCCGCGCTCGAGATCATGATCAATTCCGCAGCGGTGAAGGAATGCATCATGGTACCGGAGAAGACTATCGATATTCCCGAGCTGATGGCCGGGGGCGGCGTGCAGTACGGCATGCAGACGTTTGACCAGTCGATCATGAAGCTGTTCAAGCAGGGGATGATCTCGTTCGAGGAAGCGATGAACAATGCGACCAACCCGGACGATTTCGATCTGCGCCTGCGCGGTATCACCGGCGCGGCCGATCGCTGGGGCGAAGAGGAAGGCGGCGCCCCGAAGGAAGCGGATGAGACGCCCAAGACGCAGGGGTTTGCCAAGTACTGATTTCGACATACAACGAGTGCCAACGCGGGGCTTCGTGGTCCCGCGTTTTTGTTATGACCAAACCCACCATAAATGATGGGCCACCCGACCAGCGTGGCTTCGGTTTGGGTTCGGTTGGGTTCACGCCAAATATTAAGAAGTTGTGTCACAACGAACTGGTGGGTTCGCTCCGTCAAAAAAGGGGGACCCCATGTTTACGTTCGTCACCCCCGGCACTACTCCCTGCTTGTATTCAACACAATAGAACATATACAGTACTCCTTTCACAAACGGGGGGAGCGAAGGAATTTGATGGTGAATTAGCAGCGAAAATGTCAGGGGGGCGATGAATCGAAAGAACCCACAGCAGAGCTGATGGGTTACTAGTTCTCGACTTCGCTCGAAGCAGCGGAAAGCTCGCCAAAAGCAGCGGGAGCGTCGCACTGTGCGCGGCACTCGTCCCCGTGTGCCAGCNAAATCGGGGCAGACGAGGACGTCTGCCGCCCACGGATGCGAAGGCCGGGGGCCTTGGGAGCCCTGGGAACTCGCTCTATACGCAGCTCGGCAGCACGTAGCCGCCGCCGGTGAGATAGCTTACCAGCGCACTCAAATCCGAGAGGTCGACGATACCCGCGCCGTTGATGTTCGCAGCCTCGGTGCACGGCAGGACATAACCACCGCCCGTCAGATAGCTGATCAGCGCGCTGAGATCGCTCAGGTCGACAATGCCGGTATTGTTGACATTGCCGCGCGTGCCGAGACAGCATTGCGACAAACCATGAGGTCCGGCGCCGCTTGGGGTGTAGCCATGGCAGACCGAGCATTTGTTAAGCGTGCCGGCGTATCCCTGCAGCGATATGTTCATCACGTTATCACGGGCGTTGCCGCTGGGCACAATGGCGTGCGGCTCGCCATGACAGGCGCTGCAGAACAGCCCGCCGTGACCGCGCGACTGCCGAAACAACTTCCCCGGCTCTTCAGCATACTTTGATCCGTGACAGGACGTGGCCCCGCACGACGGTTCCTGCAGCCAGGGAATACGACCGCTACTGATGGACTCTCCGACCTGCGTGACACTGCCGTGGCAGGTCTGGCACGTGAATCCGTGCTGAGTTTTCATAACGTCGCGAAGACATTGCGTATTCGGCCCGGGGTGGCACTTGTAGCAATCATTAGTAAACTCGCCGTGCTTCTTATGAATGGCCTCGGACAACGGCGGCACGCCGGGTTTGCCGGGAGTCCCGAGGGCATTCGAAGAGTGGCAACTGGCGCAGAGAATCGGCGTGTTGGCGGGATCGAAGCCGCCCTCCGCGTCATGCTGATTCAAGAGCGCCTGCACGGTGGCGTGGCAGCCGGAACTGACACAGTTGATTTCGTTCGACACCGGCACCACGGGCTGAGCGGTGGTGAAAATCTGTCCGGTCACCGAGTCGTGAAGCATGAGGAACCCCAGTTGAAACGGGTCCTCGTGAAGCAGGTCGGCGTCGGTATACGGGGTGATCGGGACGCCGGTGACGGCGAAGTAATTTTCGGTTTTGGTCAGATCGCCGGTCAGGCCGTTGCCGGTGAGGCCGATGTTCGGCGCAAGCGTAGCGCCGAAAATCTGGAAGGCGTAGTCCCAGAAATTGGTTTTGCCCACGGAGTAGGTATTGCCCGGAATCTGGTACGACACGCGGAGCCCTGCGGTCACCACCTGCGGGAGAGTAAGCGAGTCTCCCACGAGAATCGCCTGCGCATGGATGTTATTGTACGGCGGCAGCACGACGAATGTGGAGAAATCCTGATTGCTGCAATGCATCCCGAGGTCATTCCAACCAATCAGCACATAGTGCTGGGCGAAAACCGGGGAGCCGGCAAGGAGAATCAGGAGACACGGCAGGAGCTTCCTCATAAGTAACCATCCTTCCTGTGCCCGGGAAACAAAATGTGAAAATTAGTGTACGAGTCGCGGCCGAACAGAAAATGAAATGCGCCATGATCGACCCGTTCGGCAATAATATTATAATCATCGGCCCGTGAAGTCGCAATATAAATTCAGCGTGGCCGCAGAATATGCGACTAAATATATCCCGCTTTGTCGGCGGGAGAGGATTGGTGTGAACGTAGAGTTGATTGGGAGAATTTGCCGAAAGTTCAGCCGGCCGTTTCGCGCAGGAGATCGGCGATTTGATCGAGCACGGAGACGACGGTGATCTGCGTCATGCACTGCATCGATTGCTCCGGCTTCAGCGGGCATTTGTTCTTCACGCAACTGATGCACTCGAGATGCGAGAGGTAAATCAGGCGTTTGTGGCGAGCGAGCGGGGAAGTCTCTTTGGGGTCATCGGCGCCGGAGATCACCACGATCGGACAGTCGACGGCCGCGGCGAGGTGCGCGGGTCCGGAATCGTTGCCGACAAACAGCTCGGCCTGAGCCAGCACGGCGGCCGATTCTCTGAGACCGGTCTTGCCGGCGAGATTGACAACCTGCTTGCCGCTCGAAGCCGCGACAATTTCATCTCCGGCTTTCTGGTCGGCCGGACCGCCGACAAGCACGATCGCAAACTTTTGATGTTCGATCAGCCGGTCGGCGAGCTTGCGATAGTTCTCCAGCCCCCAGCGTCGCGATTCCGCCACTGCCTGAAACGCGATCGCGGCGTACGGCTGTTCGGGCGCAACCCCGAGTCCGGAGAGCAAGGCGGCGGCATTCTGAGTGTCGGTCTCTGAGAGAAACAACTTGGGGCGGACGAACTCCAGTTCTTTGCCGGTGGCACGACGTAACAGATCGAAATAGGTTTCGGAACGATGCTGGCTGTTCATGGGCGCGGGAAGCGGCATCGGGCGAGTGAGCAGGAGTCGACGGCCGTCGGCGATATACCCGATGCGCTCTTCGATTCCGCTCAACTTGAAACCGGCGGCAGCGCCGAACGACGGCGGGAGGATGAAACCGACATCGAATTCGTGGGGAGCGATGATTTCGCGCAATTTGACTACGGCCATCATGCCGTGAACATATTTCGCGGGGATTTTGAAGACGGCATCGATCGCCGGGTTGTGCTCAAATATCTCGGCCAGGTACTCCGGCACCAGCACCGTGACCGAGGAGCCGGGGTAGGCCTCACGCACCTCATTGACCATCGGCAGGGCCATGATGCAATCGCCGAGATGGTTCGGTACACGGATTAAAATCCTGGGTCCCATGGTCGCCAAAGGTACGGAGAGCTTGGGTTCAGGGCAAGCGTTCAACTGCGCGCGGGCTGATTCTCCGCGACCCAATTGTCCGGGACTTTCCAGCGGCGGTGTGTCCACATCCACTGGTCCGGATATTTGCGTATGTTCTCTTCGAAAAATCCGGTATAGGCGCCGGTCATGGCGGCGATATCCGCTTCTTCGTCGCCACTGTTCGGCGGATAGATGAGCTGACCCGGAATGACCACGTGACGGTCGTACCGTTCCCTGCGCAGCAGAAGCGGTATGAGCGGAGCGCCGGTGCGAATCGAGAACAGCGCCGGTCCCCTGGGGGTCGAGGCCTTGCGGCCCATGAAATCGAGCACGACACCGCCGGAAGCGGCATGTTGATCGGAGACGAGTCCGGTGATGTGATTTGCCTTGAGCGCTTTGAATACCTGCCGGGAGCTGGTGGACAGCCGGATGATGTCGACGCCCATCGCTTTTCTGAAACCGACCAGCAAACTATCGACCTTCTGGTTATGCTGAGTGCCGATCAAGAAATCAATCGGGTAACCGCAGGCCGCGACCCAGATGCCGAGCATTTCCCAGTTGCCGAAATGGGCCGTGACCACAATGCCTCCTTTGCCTTCGGCCTGGGCACGGGCAAAAAGTTCCTCACCGGGGCCGGTTACCATCCGGCGGACGTCATCGAGCGTCGTCTTGCCGAAACGGGAGAACTCGACGAGCGACCGGCCAATATTGCGAAACACTCCCTGTGTCACGTGCGTCCGCTCCTCGGCCGACAGCTGCTCTCCCAGCGCACGTTCCAGATTCTCCAAGGCGATGCGGCGCCGCGATGTCAGTACTCGATAGGCAAGATTGCCGAGACCGGTTCCCAGACGGTCGGCCGCCTTGGGCGAGAGAAGGCGAGCCAGTTTCACGCCGGTCAGAGCCGCCGCGTATTCCAGATTCTGACTCAGCGTCGCCATGCATCATCCTCGTCATCATCAAGCTGCTCGGGGTGGTCGGAGTCGCCGTAATCAAAATCGCGCGATTCGAACCGTTCTTCCTCCCGCCATTTTTCGTAATAACGGCGACGGCGGCGAAACTTGAGAAAGCCACCCAGTGCCAGGAGGAAAGCCAGCGCGATCCAGAAGTATGACGTATCCATAAGCAAGCTGGTGATATTATAGCGTTTGGCAAGGTAGTCGAAGTACTCCTTTTCAAAATCGGCGTAATTCGATCCGGTCGCCGCCATCAAGGCGGCGTCGGGGGAGTGGCCTTTGGCTATCTCGTTCAGAAAATCGGTGACGCCCGCGTGACCGTACTGGCTGATCAGATACTTCACGGCCAGGTACGACTGGGCATACGCGACCTGCGCCTTGTCCGAGCTGAAACGATTGACGCGGTCGATATCGGACAGGCCGATGAACTGCCGGAAGACTGCCGCGCGACTCATGGCGAGATTGTTGGACCATCCCCATTCCATCGAGACATACATCGCCAGGCCTTCGTCAAACCATCGCGGCGGCTCGCGGAATCCGGTGCGATGAGCCAGCGCCAGATGGGCGTATTCGTGCGCCACCAGTTCGCCGAGCGGCCGTCCCACCGGAAACCGCTTCGGCGACTTGATTACGATTTCCTTTCGCAACGGGATTGCGGCAGCCGCGCCCCAATCCGGAAACCGTTCGCCGATCAACTGGTTGAATCGGTGAAGATCGGACGTGAGGTAGATGGCGGGCTTGTAATCGAGACTATCGCCAAGGATATCGATCAGGCGACGGCGCGCCTGCACCAGCGATGATTCCGCTTCAGGGATGAAGGATTGATCGTCGAAATAGAATGCAGCAAGCGGCGTGATTACGGGCTGACTTCCGGGTTCGGCCGGACCAATCGCCCGCACCTCGGAAAAGAGAATGGTGAGCAGTATGAATGACACAAGCGTCAATCGCATAATCCCATAATAGCTAAATAGTTCTGAGGCGCAATTGTGAAGATTTTCTCAATCTCCGTTGACTTGAGCTGCCATGCGCATTACCTTTCGGAATCGAGACAAATGTAAACTGAATTGGAGGTCAATGTGAACGTATTTGAATATGCCATGAAGATGGAGACGGATGGCCGTCTGTTCTACCTCGATCATGCCGGCAAAGTTACGGTGCCGGAGCTGAAGAAGATACTGCTGGAGCTGGCGGATGACGAGCTGAAGCATTACAACCTGTTCAAGGCGCTTCGGGACAGCCAGCCCGCCGAATACAAGCAGTCCCAGAAAACCACCATTCTGGCGACCGTGAAGAACGTGTTTGAGGCCATGAAATCGGCCAACAAGGATTTTCAGTTCGCGTCGGAGGCCGTCAAGATCTGGCAGCAGGCGCTGGAGGTAGAGAAGAAATCCGAGCAATTCTACCGTGAAAAGGCCAAAGAGGTCACTCACGCCAACGAGAAAATGATTCTTACCAGCATCGCCGACGAGGAGCACCGGCACTGGGTGACGCTGAACAATGTCATTCAGTTCATCAACCGTCCGAAAAACTACCTTGCGGATGCCGAGTGGTCCAATTTGGAGGAGTACTGATCCGGCGTCGAACGGACCCGGGATTCATCGATTCAGGCCGGAGTTTCCGGAACTCCGGCCCTTTTTCTGCCGGTTCACCCGCCGGAATCTTCATCTTTTCACCAACTCCATTGTCTAAACTGGGTGAACAAAGCAAGGCGTCAAGCATCGGCGAAACCGTCTATCGGACAGACATTGACAGGCAGGCAGATGAGCGGTAGAATTCGCTAATGGAAACGGAGAAGTCAGAAAAAGCATGAACAAGAAACTGATCTGGTGGCTGGTAATCGCGATTATTGTAGTGGCGGCCGGAAGCATCTACTGGCTCAAGCGCGAAAAGAGTCAGGAAATCACCTACCGCTTCGAGAAGATCGATCGCGGCGATCTCTCGGTGGCCATCAGCGCTACCGGTACGCTCAGTGCGGTCACTACCGTGCAGGTCGGCACGCAGGTGTCGGGCACGATTGCCAAGCTGTACGCCGACTTCAATTCAGTCGTGAAGGAGGGACAGTTACTGGCGCAACTGGACCCGACTTTTCTGCAGGCGGCCGTGAATGTGCAGCGGGCGAATGTCGACCGCGCCAAGGCGCAGCTCCAGGAATCCCAGCGCAATTTCGATCGGACCAAGGAACTGCTGGCGAAGTCAATGGTGTCACAGGCGGATATGGATGCAGCAACCACCGATCTACAGTCGGCACAGGCCTCGCTCCGGCAAAACCAGGCCTCGCTTGATCAGGCGGAGGTCAATCTCAAGTATGCGACGATAACTGCGCCGATCAGCGGTGTGGTCATATCGAGGAATGTCGATGTCGGGCAGACGGTCGCCGCCAACTTTTCCGCGCCGACGCTCTTCACGATTGCCAATGACCTGCGGAATATGCAAGTTCAGGCCAGCGTGGATGAAGCGGATGTGGGACAGGTGAAGGTGGGGCAACCGGTGAGCTTTCGAGTCGACGCTTATCCGGACGATGAATTTCACGGTTCGGTGAGCCAGGTGCGACTGGAGCCCGTAATTTCGCAAAATGTGGTGACGTACAATGTGATTATCGATGTCAACAATCCGGAGCTTAAGCTGATGCCGGGGATGACAGCGACGGCGTCGATTGAAGTAGCTCGTCGGGACGATGCGCTTCGCGTGCCGCTCTTGGCGCTGCGATTCACACCGACGGACAGTGCGGCGCTTCGCGCCGCAGCCGCGACAGATGGAGCCGGCAGACGGCGCCCGCACGGCGCCGACAGCACGGGCGTCGGTGAGGAACGCCGCTCACCTGACAGCACGGCGGCGCCGGGAGAACGGCAGCACCGCGACAGCACGGATCATCGCCCGCAGCGTCGTGAAGGGGGCGCGTTTGCCGCCGAGCGGGAAGCATCGGACGAAATGAACCAGCCGAAACCGGCGGGCACGCCGGCACGGGCCTGGACAATCGTAGACGGGCAATTGAAACCGGTTCGAATCATCCGCGGGATTCAAACTACCAGGTACGCGGAAGTGCTCTGGAGTGATCTGAAACCGGGAGACTCAGTGATAGTCGGCTCTAACGGCGGCAGCAACGGCCAGCAGAGCCAGGTAACCGGCCAGAATCCGTTCATGCCTCGTTTCGGTGGCGGCGGGAGACATTAGGTCATGCGGTTTTGGGAGACAATCAGAGTCGCGATTGATTCGCTGTTGCGCCACAAGACGCGCGCGCTGCTGACGATGCTCGGCATCATTATCGGCGTCGGAGCGGTCGTGGCGATGGTGGCGGTGGGTCAGGGAGCGCAGATGGCGGTAGAGACGCAGATTGCCAGCTTGGGAACAAACGTGCTCATGGTGTTTCCGGGCGCGACGCAGTTCGGCGGTGTCAGTTCCGGAGCAGGTGCCGCCAAGGCGCTGGATGAAGGGGATATCGAGGCGATTCGCACGGAGGCCCCGGCGGTGGCGGCCATCACGCCGGTCGCCCGCACCAATCGGCAGGTCGTGGCAGGAAATCTCAACTGGTTCACGTCGATTATGGGCGGCAATACCGATTTCTTTACCATTCGTGACTGGAAGCTCAAGAGCGGAGATCTGTTCACCGATCAGGATGTGCGTGCGGCAACCAAAGTGTGTGTGCTCGGCCAGACCGTCGTCGACCAATTATTCCCTGACACCGATCCAGTCGGACAAACGATCCGCATCGGCAATCTGCCGTTCAAGGTGCTCGGCACGCTTGTGCCAAAAGGACAGAATGCGATGGGGATGGATCAGGACGATTTTATTGTCGCACCCTTTCCGACCGTACAAAAGAAGATTCAGGGGAGCGATCATGTGAGCCAGATTCTGGTATCGGCCGTGACCAAGCAGGCGATTCCGCTCGCCCAGCAGCAGATACGAGACATTATTCGCACCCGGCACAAAATTCCGGACTGGCAGGATGATGACTTCACGATTCGTACGCAGACGGACATATCGAATATGGCGGGGCAGACATCGCGAATTATGACCATGCTGCTGGCCAGTATTGCCTCGGTCAGCTTGCTCGTCGGCGGTATCGGCATCATGAATATCATGCTGGTGTCGGTGACTGAACGGACGCGCGAGATCGGACTCAGGATTTCGATCGGCGCGCGGCGACGGGATATTCTTCAGCAGTTTCTGATCGAAGCAATCGTTTTAAGCTTAATCGGCGGCATTATCGGTGTCGGACTGGGGCTGGTCGCCTGCAAGATCATCGCGGGACTGGCCGGATGGGCGGTGCTTATTTCGCCGGTTTCGGTGGGGATGGCGTTCGCATTCTCGGCGGCCGTGGGCGTCTTCTTTGGATTTTACCCGGCCCGTAAGGCGTCGGGATTGAGCCCGATCGAAGCGCTCAGATATGAATGAAAAATCGGGCCGGGGCTGGTCTGTATCCCCTTGCGTAGCAGTTATTTAACTGCGCCCGGTCATCCCCATTGCCCTTTTGGTCAAAAAGACGTATCATCCTTATGAAGGACTCCCCTGAGATTACCGCAGGGGAGATTTGATAAGAAGGACAAGCACTTGTTCAACAAAGTACTTATCGCTAACCGGGGGGAAATTGCCCTTCGCGTGATTCGTGCCTGCCGGGAACTGGGGCTCAGCACAGTGGCCGTCTATTCGGAAGCGGATCGGGAAGCGGTGCACGTGCGGTTCGCCGACGAAGACGTCTGTATAGGGCCGGCCTCGGCGGCGCAGTCCTATCTTGATTTCAAGCGAATAATCGCGGCCGCTGAAGTCACCAACGCCGGCGCCATTCATCCCGGGTACGGATTCCTGGCTGAGAACGCCGACTTTGCCGAGGTGTGCGAGTCGTGCGGGATTACTTTCATAGGCCCGAAGCCCCACCAGATCCGGCAGATGGGGGACAAGGCAGTTGCCAAAGAAGTGATGAAGAAGGCCGGTGTGCCGGTCGTGCCCGGCTCCGACGGTATCGTCAGCGGTTTCGAAGAAGCGCGCGAGTTGGCGGAAGCGGTCGGTTACCCGGTGATGCTCAAGGCCGTCGCCGGCGGCGGTGGCAAAGGAATGCGGGCCTGCTATGACGAAGCGGAGTTGGAGCGGAATTTCCATATCGCATCCACCGAAGCGGCAAAAGCGTTTTCCAATCCCGATTTGTATTTGGAAAAGATGATCGTCAACCCGCACCACGTGGAGATACAGCTTATCGGCGACAGTTTCGGCAACTACTTCCATTTCGGCGAGCGCGATTGCTCGATTCAGCGGCGACATCAGAAGCTGATCGAGGAGACGCCGTCGCCATTGGTGACGCCGGAGCTCCGGCAGCGCATGGGCGAGGCCGCGATTAAGGGCGCCAAGATGGTGGATTACCTCGGCGTGGGGACGGTCGAGTTCCTGGTCGATAAGGACCTGAATTTCTATTTCATGGAGATGAACACGCGCATCCAGGTGGAGCATCCGATCACGGAGGAAGCGTACGAAGTCGACCTGCTCCAGGATCAGTTGCGGGTCGCACTTGGGGAGAAGCTGACGTACCGCCAGGAGGACCTGACGCCCAAGTGGCATTCAATCGAATGCCGCATCAACGCCGAAGATGTCGAGGCGGATTTCCGTCCGGCGCCGGGTCGAATCGAAGCGATTCATATTCCGGGCGGGCCGGGCGTGCGGGTCGACAAGGCGGTGTACGCCGGATATTTCATCCCGCCGTACTATGATTCCATGATCGCGAAATTGATAGTCAAGGCACGCACGCGCAACAGCGCCATCATCAAGATGCGGCGATGCCTCGAAGAGTTCATTGTCGAGGGCGTGCCGACGACCGTGCCGATACACAAGGAGATTTTCCAGAACGAAGATTTCGTGGCCGGCAAGTACCACACGGCGTTTCTCGAGGAGAATTTCCGCTCCGGGAAAACCGAGTCCGGCTCAAAAAAAAAGTCGATCACGTTCAAGCGGGCGACCGAGGCAGCCGCAAGCGACGCCTCGCCGGACCAGGGCAAAGTTGAAGAACCAGTAGGGGCCGACCCCAAATCCGAATAATCGTGGAGGATAGAGTGAAGGTCTTAGCGAATCTTAAATACACCAAGGAACATGAGTGGGTGAAGGTGGACGGTTCGACGGCTACCGTGGGGATTACCGATTTTGCGCAGGGGGAACTTGGCGATATCGTATTCATCGAACTGCCGGAGATCGGACTGGAAGTGAAGCAGATGGGGAAATTCGGGACGATCGAGGCGGTCAAGGCCGTGTCTGATATGTACTCGCCGCTGAGCGGCAAGATTGTCGCGATAAACTCGGCGCTCGACAGCGATCCGATGATCGTGAACAAGGATCCGTACGGGGAAGGGTGGATGGTCAAGCTGCAGATCACCGATCCATCGGAGTTGAACAAATTGCTCGACGCGAAGGCGTATGAAGGCCTGCTGAAAGAGCACTAAGCACAAGGAGACGCCGGACCGGCAGCGGTCCGGCCGACAGAAGGCAGTACATGCAAAATCCATACATACCGAACACCGATGACGACCGCCGGAGAATGCTTGAGCGGATCGGGGTCGGCAGTTTCGAAGATTTGCTCGTCAATATTCCGCAGCAACTTCGCCTCAAACGTTCACTGAGAATCCCGCAGCTTTCCGAAATGGAACTGCTGAAGGAAATGGCCGAAATGTCCATGCGGAACCGTGAAGGAACGGTTTGTTTTGCGGGCGGCGGGGTATATGACCATTTTATTCCGGCGGCGGTCGGCGCGATCACCAGCCGGCCGGAATTCGTCACGGCGTATACGCCGTATCAGCCGGAAGTCTCACAGGGGACGCTTCAGGTCATTTACGAATTCCAGACCCACATGTGCCGGCTGACCGGCCTGGATGTGGCGAATGCGTCGATGTACGACGGCGCCTCGGCAGCGGCGGAAGCCGCCGTGATCGCCATGGCGGTTACCAAGCGGCACAAGGTGGTCGTGTCGGAGGCGGTGAGTCCGCTGTTCCGGGAAGTCATCGCCACATACACTTCGGGACGGGATATCGAACTCGTTACCGTTCCGATGAAGGACGGCGTGACCGACCTGAATCGGCTTGAAGACGCGGTGGACGAAAAGACAGCGTGCGTGTTGGTCGCGCAGCCGAACTTCTTCGGTATGCTCGAGGAGATCGCCGCGATCGAGAAGATCACGCACCAGGTCAACGCCAAACTGATTATGGCGGTGGACCTGATCGCGCAGGCACTCCTGAAAACGCCGGGTGAAAGCGGGGCCGACATTGCGATCGCCGAAGGCCAGCCGCTGGGATTGCCGGTGTCGTTCGGCGGGCCGCTGCTCGGTGTGTTCGCGGTAAAGAAAGACCTCGTCCGCTTCATGCCGGGCCGATTAGTGGCGCGCACGAAGGACGTTGACGGCAAGACGGGTTTCGTGCTCACGCTGCAAACCAGGGAACAGCATATCCGTCGCGAGAAAGCGACTTCGAATATCTGCACCAACCAGGCCCTGTGCGCCACGACCGCAGCGGTGTACCTGAGCTTGCTCGGAAAGCAGGGGCTGAAACAGGTGGCGCTGCTCTCGATGGAGCGGGCGCATGCGGCGGCCGAGAGAATCTTCTCGGTCGAGGGATATTCACCGTGCTTCACCGGGCCGTTCGTGCGGGAATTTGCGGTCAAAACGCCGCACCCGGCAACAGAAGTGGTCCTGAGGATGACGGAGAAGGGGATTGTGCCCGGGGTCGATGCCGGTCGCTGGTACAAGGGCATGGAGAATTGTCTGATTGTCGCGGCGACCGAGAAGCGAACCGAGGCCGAAATCGACCGGCTCGTGGCAGGGCTCAAGGAGATGAGGGGCAGTGGCGTTCTGTCCCGCATGTAAGTCCGATTGGCCCGACGGTACGGCGAATTGCCCGATCTGCGGCAAGGAACTGGACGCCGAGACGGCCGAGGCGCAGTGGGTGATGATCGGTTCGGTTGACAACAAGCTGTCGGCGGATTTTGCCAAAGAGACGCTGGAGGCGTACGAGATACCGGTGGTGGTGATTTCGCGCTCCGGGTTTTTCGGCAATATCGGCCTGACGCTGACCGCGTTTCACAGCGGGGCGCCGGAGTTATTCGAGGTTTCGGTTCCCTCGGAGGAAGCCGAGGAGGCGTCCGAAATTCTCCATCTGGCGCTCGGCGAGAAATGGCAAAGGAAGGAACATTAGGTGTTGTATTGTCCGCGTTGCGAGTATGAGTTTGCGTCCGGGGAAGTGATCTGCCCGGATTGTCAAATCGCGCTCGTCGAACGCAAGATCGTGAGCGGCGCGGCCGGGGTGCCGGACAGCAGCTGGGTCAGGGTATGGGGTGTGCGCAGCAACAACCGCGCGGAGAAAGCCAAGCGGGCACTGGACACCCACAATATCCCGTCGGTCATCCTGGCGTCCTCGTTTGCGGGCGCCGAGCTGCCGAAGCCGGAGTACGCGGCGCTCTCGGCCCGTACCGGCGACCTGACCATAATCATGGTACCGCGCGAGTTCCGCGATGAAGCGGAGTGGGTGCTGGAATCGGCCATGCTGGACGAGGACATTTCGACGGATTAGCAGAGATCTGAATCTGTGAATATGAATTCAGGAGTACGCATGAAGACACGGATGCTATTGACAGCTCTGGCGCTGGTGGTAGTCGGGGTTGCCGCGAGTGCGGCCGACGACTCGACAGCGGTCAAGACGCACGCGCTGGTGGTACCGCGCCTCGACTGGGCGCAGGCCATCGCCAAGGGGATGAACATCCCGGTAATCGTCGATGTCTACGCCGACTGGTGAACGTGGTGCAAGCGTCTGGACACGGTCGTGTTCGTAGATCCCAAGGTTGCCGAGTACTTCTCTTCGGAGGCGGTGCTCTATAAAGTGAACGGCGATATCGATACCGCGGTCGCCCGAAGGTTTTGCGTCAGCGGCTTCCCGACGCTCGTCATGCTCGGGAGCGACGGCAATGAAATCGATCGCGTGGCCGGATACCTGCCGCCCGATGAATTCCTTCAGACGTTCCGTGACTACGGCAAGGGAATCGGGACGTTGGCCAGCATGGTCGGCAAGGCAAAGGATTCGGTCGATCGGAATCTCTACATGCAGATCGCCGAGAAATACAAGTATGGCTGCGACAAAGCCGCAGCGGTGGAATGGTACGGCAAGGTGATCGCGGCCGGGAAGCCGACCGACTCCCTCTCCGGCGTCAGCCGCATGGAGCTGGCCGATATACTTCGCCGGGCCAAAAAGTATGATTCCGCTGTCCTGGCATACCAGAAGGTCGCCAAGGATTTCAAGAAGACATCGTTTGCTTCCGACGCCGACTGGTATCTCGGCGATGTGTATCGCCGAATGAAGGATACGGCCAAAGCAATCAAGGCCTTCGAGACGTGGATGACGAAATATCCGAAAGCCGATACCTCGGAAGTGAGCTATACCAAAGGTTTGATCGAGAAATTGAAAAATCCGCCGGCCCCCAAGCCCGAAGAGAAGAAGTAGGATAGAGGGACGCGGAGCTTAAGAATAAGAGAACGCACCAGTGAATACATCTGCGCTGATCTATGAAAAATCGGAAGCCGGGCGCAAGGGCTACACGCTGCCGGCGACCGGTAAATCGGAAGCTGACCTTGTGGCGATGATCCCGGCGAAGTTTCGCCGGACAGCCGATGCCGCCCTGCCGGAGATTTCCGAAGGGGAAGTCATGCGGCACTTCGTCAACCTGTCGGTGAAGAATCACCATATTGATAAAGGGTTCTACCCGCTGGGATCGTGCACCATGAAGTACAATCCCAAGCTGAACGACAAGGCGGCGGGACTTCCCGATTTCCAGGAGCACCACCCGCTGGCGCCGTGCAGCAGCGCACCGGGAATTCTGCAGTTGATGTGGGAATTGCAGCAGTTTCTCGGCGAGATATCCGGGTTCCCGGCGGTCTCGCTGCAGCCCGTCGCAGGCGCGCAGGGCGAGTTTACCGGCCTGCTGATTATGCGGAAGTATCATCTCGATCGCGGCAAACCGCGCACGAAGGTGATCATTCCGGACTCATCGCACGGCACCAACCCGGCCTCGGTGGCTGCGGTCGGATTCTCGACGGTCGAAGTGAAATCGAACGAGCAGGGGATTCTCTCGCCCGAATCGATTCAGGCGGTCATGTCCGACGAGATCGCCGGGGTGATGATCACCAACCCGAACACGCTCGGACTGTTTGAGACGAACATTCAGCAGATCGCCGATATCGTGCACAAGGGCGGCGGGCTGATGTATATGGACGGCGCGAACCTGAACGCCACGATGGGGATTGTGCGGCCCGGCGAAATCGGGTTCGACATCATGCACTTCAATCTGCACAAGACGTTTTCGACCCCGCACGGCGGCGGCGGACCGGGAGCGGG
>PQAP01000167.1:17816-18606 GCA_003105265.1 candidate division GN15 bacterium
CGCTCGACGTCAATTTTCAGGGGTGAGGAACAGTATTTGCAGAATAGGGCCGATGCTCTGACTGAGGGCATCGGCTTTCTTATGTCATGATCACACTTGACCGCATCTCCTATGCTTATCCCGGCCACCCGCCGGTTCTGAACAACCTGTCGCTGGCGATCAAGTCCGGCGAGTCCATTTGCATTATGGGGGCGAACGGATGCGGGAAGTCGACGCTGGCGAGAATCATCGCCGGTCTCACGGCGCCACAGAGCGGCAACGTGCATATTGAAGTCGGCAATTTATCCGCACCTGCGAACACCGGCCGCGCCACGCGACCAGTGGGGATACTGTTTCAGAATCCGGACAACCAGATGGTGGCGGTGACGGTGGACAAGGAGGTCGCATTCGCGCTGGAGAACACGGCGGTGCCGATGTCTCGCATGGAATCAATAGTCATCGAAACGCTCGATGCATTCGGAATAAGTCACCTTCGGCATCGGCTGACGACCGAGCTCTCCGGCGGCGAGAAACAGCGGGTGGCACTGGCGGCGGTGATGGTAAGCCGCCCGCCGATTATCGTTCTTGATGAGCCGGATTCCTATCTCGATGAAGCGGGGAAGCGGCTCCTGACCGATGCGCTCGCGCGAATGCACGCCAGCGACCGGGACTTGACCGAGATTCGAATTACGCAATACCCGTATGTGGCTAAGCAGTACAAGCGGCTGGTGGTGATGTTTGAAGGAGGAATAGTCGCCGATGGCGACCCGAATCGAATTCTCGCAGATGAGAAATCGTGCGAGCAGGTGGG
>PQAP01000168.1 GCA_003105265.1 candidate division GN15 bacterium
GACAATTCCTTGAGAGTTGGTACGCCCAACCGCTGTTCGAACCTTTGCGCAGCGTTCCGGGATTGGCGGAACTCCTCAAACGGCGCCGCCGCAATGATCCGCACGGGCTGGCGCTGTCGCTTCGCACCATGGGAACCGGTGCGCAACCGTCGCTCTGGGACTCTCTTGCCGCCATCAAGCTCCCCGTCCTCCTTCTCACCGGCGCGCTCGACGTCAAGTTCACGCGAATCGCCCGGGAGATTGCGCTTGCCTGCCCGACGTGCAGAACGGAGGTAATCGAGGGCTGCGGGCACACGCTTCACTTCGAGGCCCCGGATCGCTATATTGCTGCCGTCCGAAAATTCCTGAGAGAAAGGAAGTAATCCGACTATGCCGTCAATTCACTGGAAGCCCTTCGGCGAATACAAGGATATACTCTATCACAAAGCGGACGGGATTGCGAAGATCACGATCAACCGGCCCGACGTCCGCAACGCCTTTCGGCCGCTGACCGTGTTCGAGATGTCGCACGCTCTCGCCGACACTCGCGAAGATGAACAGATCGGTGTCGTGATTCTGACTGGTCAGGGGGACAAAGCATTCTGCTCCGGAGGTGATCAAAAGATTCGTGGTGACTCCGGATATAAAGACGAGCAGGGGGTGCACCGGCTGAACGTGCTTGATTTCCAGCGCCAGATTCGCACCTGTCCGAAAGCTGTGATCGCCATGGTCGCCGGGTACGCAATTGGCGGTGGCCATGTGCTGCATCTGATGTGTGACCTAACAATCGCCGCCGACAACGCCATATTCGGTCAGACCGGGCCGAAAGTCGGGTCGTTCGACGGCGGCTACGGTGCCAGCTACATGGCGCGGATTGTCGGGCAGAAGAAGGCGCGCGAAATCTGGTTTCTTTGCCGTCAGTACAATGCGCAGCAGGCGCTCGATATGGGGCTCGTGAACACGGTGGTTCCGCTTGCACAACTTGAGGAAGAGACCGTCACATGGTGCCGCGAGATTCTGGCCAATTCGCCGCTTGCCATCCGCTGCCTCAAAGCTGCGCTCAACGCCGATTGTGATGGTCAGGCGGGATTGCAGGAACTCGCCGGTAATGCCACCATGCTCTATTACATGACCGATGAAGCCCAGGAAGGGCGCAACGCCTTCGTGCAAAAACGAAAACCGAATTTCGGCAAATTTCCGCGTCGCCCGTAGATCGATGAGTGGTCATGGCGGCATCCCGGTTACAGGTCTGGATTCTCGCAAGCCGCCCGAAAACCCTCTGGGCGGCAATCGCGCCGGTCATTATCGGCACCGCCATGGCGTACGCGGATGATTCGCAGCACTGGCTTGCGGCAATCGCGGCGCTGTTCGGAGCGGTGATGATCCAGATTGGCACCAATTTCACCAACGACTATTTCGATTACACAAAAGGAACCGACACCCATGAGCGGATCGGCCCGGTGCGCGTCACCCAGGCCGGGCTGGTGAAACCCGCAATCATGAAGCGCGCAATTCTGATCGTCTTTGGGCTGGCTTTCCTTGCCGGAACCTATCTCGTGTGGCGGGGCGGCCTGCCGATTATGGCCGTGGGACTGATGTCGATTCTGTTCGGCGTTCTCTACACGGCCGGACCGTTTCCGCTCGGCTACTATGGTCTGGGGGATATATTCGTATTCATCTTTTTCGGAATTGTAGCGGTGGGCGGTACTTATTTCGTGCAAGCACTGGACATCGTCCCGGAAACGCTCATCGCCGGTGCCGCGCCGGGATTCTGGTCGGTGGCGATTCTCACGGTAAACAATCTGCGCGATATTGACAATGACCGCAAGGGCGTTAAACGAACCCTCGCTGCCCGTTTCGGCCGGACTTTCGCCCGCGCCGAATATGTCGCGTGCGTAGTCGCGGCCTGCCTTATTCCGGCGGCACTGGTGGCCATAACCGGGGAGCATCCTGTCGTTCTGGTCGCATCCGCGACACTTCTTGCCGCCGTCCCGACTCTTAAGATAGTGCTCACGAAAACCGATGGCCCCGCTCTCAACTCCGCCCTGGCCGCCACCGGCAAGCTGCTGCTTCTGTACAGCGTGCTGTTCACGATCGGGTGGATCGTATGATGATGATTTCCGCGCGGATGTATCAGTACCGGGTGCCGCTTGTCAGACCGCTCCCTCTGAAATCTCATCGAATCTCAGACAGGGAAGGATTGCTAATCCAGTTTACCGATGAACTGAACCGGATCGGTTGGGGGGAAATCGCGCCGCTTCCGGGTTTCAGCATCGAATCACTTGAGGAAGCTCGTGTTTGTTCGGCCCGTGCTTGTCATACTTTAAGAGGATCAGAACTCCCGGAACCGGCAGTTCTGCTGGAGCGAGGGATTGAATCTATACTCGGCTACGCATGTCCGTCGTCAGTAACCTTTGGTGTCGAATCAGCGATACTGACACTATGGTCACTCGTAAGGGGGATCGAAGTCCGTCGATTTGTCAACGAATGGGCGCCGGATGCAATCCCGGTGAACGGGCTGCTCACCGGCTCGACTGCCACAGTGACCGAATTGGCTAAACGTATGGTTGCCGATGGATATACCGCCTTGAAACTCAAAGTCGGAGCGGAATCGGTAGAAGCTGAGATCGAGAAGACGAAAGCGGTCCGATCGGTCGTTCCGTCGCAGGTGAAGTTTCGGCTCGACGCCAATCAGGCGTGTGACTTTGATACCGCGGTTCGATTTGGCCGGGCAGTGAATGGTCTCGAACTCGAGTATATCGAAGAACCGCTGTCGGACAGCGCCCGCCTCGAGCAATTCCATGATCAAACTGGCCTCGTTTATGCCCTGGATGAAAGCGTCATGAAATACTCTGCGGAGGAATGGGGAGATAGGGAAGGACTCGGCGCGGTCATTCTGAAGCCGACGATCCTCGGCGGTGTTGCTGCGGCGTACCGTCTGGCCCGCCGTGCCGAAGAAATGGGCGTGAAACCGATAATCAGTTCTTCTTTTGAGAGTTCGGTCGGCACAGTCACGCTGGCCAATTTGGCTTGCGCTCTTGCGCCTGACGCGGCCTCCGGGCTGGACACGCTGTCATGGTTCGCGGATGATCTGCTCATCAATCCGGTGCGAACGATGGCCGGCCGGCTCAACATCAGCGGTTACGAAGCATTTCGAACGGTGGTTCGCACCGATTTGTTGAAAGCGATGACGGCGAGATAATGCTGTGCCTTCTTGCCAGAGCCGCGGAGCAGTACGGAGACAATCCCGCTCTCGTCGATTCACTGAGTTCGCTGTCATTTCGCGACTTTGACCGGGAAGTCGATCACCTGTCTCGACGGTTATGCTCCGTCGGGGTCGGCGCGTCGAGCTGCATCGCTTATCTCCTTTCGAATAGCGTCGAGCAGGTCATCCTCTTGATGGCACTTATTCAACTCAGAGCAGTTGCCTGTCCGATAAGTTCACGGCTGCCGCAGTCAGGAGTTGATGCCTGCCTGCGAAAAGTGGACGCAGACATGCTGATCACGGAAGGCGCTGCGCTCTCGGGCAATGTCTGCCCGACGCTCACCCTTGCCGATCTCGCCCGCAGCGGTGAGACTGACCCGTTGCCGGCGGATCAGACACTCGATCAACCGGCTGTCATCTTCTTTACGTCGGGAAGCACCGGCGAGCCGAAAGCGGTTCTGCTTACGCTTGGCAATCTCTATTACAGTGCCCTCGGATCGAACGAGAATATCCTGTTCGGCCCCGGTGATAGATGGCTGCTCACGCTGCCGCTGTATCATGTCGGCGGCCTGGGTATACTATTTCGGGCGCTGGTCGGTGGCGGCTCTATGGTGATTGAGAATGCAAATGACGATATGACCGAAAGTATCAGGCGACATGAGATCACCCATCTTTCGCTTGTTTCGACTCAACTGCAGCGGTTGCTGGTTTCGAAGGAGCGACGAAAAGTAGCTCTTCCGAGCTTGAAGTCCATCCTTCTCGGCGGCAGCGGCATCCCGTCGGAGCTGGTTCGAACGAGTGTCGAGCGCGGTTTGCCGATTCATACCAGCTACGGTCTCACCGAAATGGCCTCGCAGGTCACAACCACCCCGACGCATTCACCGCTCGGGATGCTCCTGACTTCCGGTCGCCTGTTGCCTTACCGTGAACTGCGGATCAGCGATTCCGGCGAGATCGAAGTGAGGGGGGAGACCCGGTTCGCCGGCTATGTCGACGGTCGGCAACTGATAACGCCGTTCGATGCCGACGGCTGGTTCGCGACCGGCGACCTCGGTTCTCTTGATGCTGACGGCTGTCTGACGGTAAAAGGTCGCCGCGACAGCATGTTTATCTCCGGCGGCGAGAATATCTACCCGGAAGAGATCGAACGCGCCCTGTGCTTGATCGATGGCATCACTGATGCGATCGTTGTCCCGGCGCCGCATCCCGAATACGGCTTCCGGCCGTGCGCCTTTGTACAAAGCGAAAGAGATATCGAT
>PQAP01000169.1 GCA_003105265.1 candidate division GN15 bacterium
GTGAGATCGAACGGCAGCATTTCTTTGAGGGCCTTGAGTTTCTCCCCCGGCTCGGCGTAGGTGTGTTTCTTTTCGATGACCTTCTTCTTCCCTTTGGAGCGGAACACCAGAAACTGCAGGCCGAGCAGTTCATCGAAAGCGATCCGCCTTCGGCTCAATTCCACCTGCTCGCGGGAATCCGGGTAATGAATTCGGCTGATTGCATCGTGAAGGCCGGAGAGGTCAAGCGGCTCCAGTTCGGATTTCGGCACCGGGTCAGCGATATGGTCGTGGAGATTCTCGAATATCTCAGTGGTGAGTCGGCGCATCCCTTTGCTGTTGAGACCGACCGCGTTGAGTTCGGCGGTCTGCGGGTAGACGGGAATGATCCGTCCGGCATGAATCATTTTCGCGCTGTTGTCCTCGAGACGCTCGAGGTCCGGGTGGACCATCTGCTGGCCCATGAAATATCCGACTGTGCCGGTCGCGGCGAACACCTGCCCTTTCTTGAAATACTTCTGCCAGTGCTGGACGCCCTGAAACCAGATGAGCGGGATGGCGCCGGTGTCATCCTCGAGAATGACTTCATAGCGTCGTCGTTTGCCGTACAAAATACCGTGCGCTTTGACCTCGCCGATGATAGTCGCGGCTTCATTGATACGGAGCTTCCCGATGGGAGCGACGTTGCTTCGGTCCAGATACTGTCGTGGGAAATAGTACAGCAGATCGCGGATATCATGCAGACCGTGCCGGGCGAGGACGTCCGACTTCTTCGGTCCGACGCCTTTGACAAACTGCAACGGTGAATCGAGTCGCAACTCCGCCATGAGGAAAAGAAAAGATTATGTTTATAGCGGGTCAATCACTATGTGGTGGCGTGCTGTCAGCGGATTCTGGCTGACAACAAGTTACCGACGGGCCTCAGCGCCCGCTGTGCCGAGCGAAGTCGAGGCACATTAGTTGGTTCTCGACTGCGCTCGAACCGGCGGCACGGAGTGCCGCTTACCGAAGCTTCGAGCAACCAACCGTCCTGCATGCAGAGCTATTTACATAGGCGCGGCGTTCGATTATGTTCTGTTCGGAAGCGGATGTCGTCTGGTGGCGGTCCCGGCCTTCAAAGCCGTGCGGGGGGCAATCGCATTGTCCCCGGTGGGTTCGATTCCCACCCCTTCCGCCAGATTTTATCTGGACTGGTCGCTTCGCGGTATTCATTACGGCCATCGTGCTTGAGAATGGACTCTCAAGCGCGTTCCACGTCCCGCTGGAGATCATCCGGACTGGTCGCTTCGCGGAATTCCTTACGCAAAGGCGTTCGGGAACAGCAGTCATCCGCAAATGTTTTGATCTGGCCGGTTAATCCATTTAACCGATGCAATTGTCTAATGGGTAAGTAAGGATAAGCTGAAGGGGCTTCATGAGAACTTACGGCTGGTTTCGATGGATCGGGGCGCTGCTACTTTTGCTGATAGCGGCGATGCAGGACGTGTCCGCCAAGGACGAGCAATGGGATTCCAAGCTAATCCCGCAGGGGATCACACTCACCGGTAAGCGGGCCGATTTCCCGCCGGGGACGCTGGCGATGCTCGAACAGCAGCAGGCGAGTTTCGGACTCTGCAATGACACGCAGTACCTGTATGTCATGCTGGCGTTCCGAAATCCGATGAGTGCCCGGGTTATCCGCAGGAGCGGACTGACCATCTGGCTCGATGCTGCGGGTAAAAAGGGGAAGGATTTCCTGATCAAGTACACGGGCGGGCCGACACGGGAGCAGATGATCACCCTTCGCCGGCAGGAAGCCAGCTTGCCAGAGCGGCAGATGGACCCGGAAATGCAGCAGCGCATGGATGAGATGGACACCGGATTTACATCGCAGCTCCTCTGTTTCCAGAAAGACAGAATCTCGGAGAAAGCTATTCCGCTGGACGGATCCGAGGGACCCTCGGCGGTGTTCGGGATTGACCAGGGGTTTTGTGTGTATGAGTTCAGGATTCCGCTACAGGAAAGCAGAGTGCGCTATTATGGGTTGGGGACGAAACAGGGCACCAAGATCACCGTGGGGTTCATGTGGGGCGAGCCGCTGCAGGGTGAGCGAGGATCACGGATGGAATTCGGCGGTGGCACGCCGGGCGGCGAAGGGATGCGGCCACCCGATGGCTGGGGCGGTGGGCCGCGCGAAGGCGGCGGGCCGGGCGGCCCCGGCGGGATGCGCGGGATGCAAAGGATGGGCAAGCAGGAGGTTTGGATAAAGTCGAAACTTGGAGTGAGCGGGAACTAGTGACCGGTCTCTCCGGGCATTCGGTGCGGTGAGGCGACGTAATGCCTGACTTCCCGAATGCCTCTGCAAATTTCCAGTGCGCGGTTCGAACGAAAGAGCGGTCAGGCGTCGCGGCCTGCCCGCGTTCTTTTTAGACCGCCGTCAGCCGGAGACAGCCGACGGCACGCACTAATCGGTGGTTTGCTAGTCTTGTGCGATTTTCGTATAATCATGTATGCGACTAACCCAACTGACAACGGTTTCTTGTGTTAGTCTCCTCACTGCGTCTCTCGTTATTGCAGGTCCCCCGTTTCAGACTGATGATCCCGAGCCGCCGGGAACGCACGGGTGGGAGATGAATTTCCCGTTTTCGCTCGAAGAAGCCAGCGACGGCAGTCTGAACGGCGAACTTATAACCGCCGATATCGCCTATGCCGTTGACCCGTGGACGCAGGTATCAGCTATTCTGGCGCTGCCGTTTGCGCACGCGGTGGATTTTGGAACGCAGTCGTCGTTCGGCGATATCGGTTTTGAGTACGGTCGTAGGTTCGGACGGGATGCGACCAAAGGATATTTCGGAATTGCCCCGGCAATAACGTTGCCGACTGGAAACCAGGATTATGGACTCGGAGCCGGGCGGGTCACGATAGATTTCCCGATTCTCTATCAGAAGGACATCGCAGACCTTTCGCTGTATACCGACCTCCGGTACCGTCTCCACGGCGGCGACAACGGCCGGAGCTACTGGTTCTGGGGAGTGGCTGGCGAACAGGATATCTCGGAGCGGTTCTCGGTAGGGGCGGAACTGTTCACGGCGACGCCATCAGAGGAAAGCGGGCCGTGGGCCGCAGGATTCAATCTGGGGACGAATATTGCGCTGATCGGCGATACCAGGTTTCTCTTCTCTATCGGCCGCGCATTCAACAGGGAGCCGAAGCTCACGTTGTACGCCGGAGTACAGGTGTTGACGAGGAAGGAGGGGCAGTAGGGGTTTGGCCAAGTCGAGGCGTAATTGTCTTGCAGGTTCTCGACTTCGCTCGAACCAGCGGACGGCGGGTTGACCGGTTGGCTTGGCGGACTTGACCTGAGACTTACGCGACGTTATCATCATAGCGCAGTGGAGACTGCTGAGAGGCATTAGGGCGTGAACTGGATAAAGAAGATTCTCGGTAGGACCGGTCCTCCAAATCCGAGCGGCCCCCATGTTGACTATGGTAGACCACACTGGCTTGTCTCCGGGATTTATGATATCCCGAAGTTCTTTCTCGTCTTCATGGATCTTGTCCCGGATGGCGCGCTCATCTACTTTGGAGAGAGTTGTTGCGAAGGTGATCTAAAGGCGTTCTTCGAACGAAATGCCGTCCCTGTTCCGACGAGCTCTCGCAGCACTAATCGTTCACTATGGCCTAAGGGAGTCTATATCCAGGCCACTCGTCAAAACATCACGTGCCTTGCGGATCTAACGAATCACTATGCCGAATTGGATGTCGCGAGTGAGATACATGTACGATTGGGGGAGACAGTCATAATAGAGTGGGCTCTGTTCGACCCGCCTCCGATTGTGTCTTCGTACTTTGATGAAGAGGCTCTAAGGAACATCTGCGCTACACATCATCTGAGAGCGATGCTCTGCGATCAGTGTTCAAAACACTGGGACGCGGAAACGAAGAAGAACTGAACCGGCTTGTTCGGAATCTCATTGACACCGACAGTAAACTGGGGGCGTGCCTGTCGCTCCCTACACCGATGCGACAGGCATCAGGAGCGGGTCGTCAATAAGGATACGCTCTTTCACCGTGAATGCCTCCGCGTACTGCACACGCACCAGTTGACCCAGCGCCCGCGCGCGGGTGTGCATCAGATCGTAGATGTTGAT
>PQAP01000170.1:0-1118 GCA_003105265.1 candidate division GN15 bacterium
GATCTGGCCGAGGGTAAGAAGCTCAGGTCGCTGACCATTCCGGCATCGAAGATTCTCAGGTATCTCGGTCCGCGCAAATACACGCACACCAATCTCAAGACCGAACCGACCGTCGGTTACGCGATCGGGCTCGCCTGGACCGAGATGGGCGGCGAGGTGTTGCCCGTGGAAGTCGTCCCGATGCCCGGCAAGGCGAAACTCACGCTGACCGGCTCGCTTGGCGATGTCATGCAGGAGTCCGCGACGGCCGCATTGTCCTATGTGCGCAATCGCGCCGCCACGTTCGGCCTGAAACCCGATTTCTTCGAGAATCTCGAACTGCATGTGCACATTCCCGAAGGCGCCGTGCCGAAAGACGGCCCATCCGCGGGTGTCACTCTTCTGACCGCGCTCCTGTCCTCGCTGACCTCGATTCCGGTCCGAACCGACATTGCCATGACCGGCGAAATCACGCTCACCGGCGATGTTCTCCCTATCGGCGGCCTGAATGAGAAGCTGCTCGCGGCGAAGCGGCTGGGTGTCACAAAGATCGTCTTGCCGGAACGAAATCGCAAAGACCTGCAGGACCTGGCGCCGGAACTGCTCGACGGCCTGCAGCTGAATTTCGTCAAGAACGTCAATGACGTTCTCACGCTTGTTATGACCAAATCCCCGCTGACGGCGACCAAAGCTAAACTTCCTTCCTCAACCGGCGCACGGATCGCACGATGATCAGGGGAACGCGGGCGGTTTCGGTCAACACTTCACGCAGACGGTCTACATCTCAGAAGCTCACTCACTGCCGGTTTATCGGCTCGTTCCACGACATGTCGCAACTGCCGCGTGATCGCCGCCCGCAAATCGCGCTGGCCGGCCGCTCCAATGTCGGCAAATCGACTCTGCTCAACTCCCTCGTGGGACTGAAGGGCATGGCCAAAGTCTCCGCGACGCCGGGCAAGACCAGGGCGCTCAATTTCTTCCTCATCAATGACAAGTTCTATCTGGTGGACCTGCCCGGTTACGGATATGCAAAAGTTGCCAAATCAGTGCACTCCGGCTGGGGCGCGCTGATTGAGACCTACCTGACCAAAGCGGAACACCTGGCCGGCCTGATTCTCCTGCTGGACAGCCGCCGCGAT
>PQAP01000170.1:1692-4838 GCA_003105265.1 candidate division GN15 bacterium
TATCATAAGTTGATCGACGTCGTGGAAGAGGAGAGTCGCGGTACCAGTTCGATCGGCACCACCATGCGCGGAATCGGCCCGGCCTATGTCGACAAAGTCGCGCGCCATGGAATCCGCATGGCCGATCTCTGCCATCCGGAACGTCTCAGAAAACGGCTCGAATTCAACCGGCAGGTGAAATCCCGCTATCTGGAGGGCAGCTCCGACCCGCGTGCCGATCTCGAGCGCACGTACCACGAACTGATGGGGTTGGTCGACTTGCTGCGGCCGATGGTGATCGATGTTTCTCTGTATCTTCACAACGCCTACCGCGAGGGAAAGACGATTCTCTATGAAGGCGCGCAGGGAAGCATGCTCGATGTCGATCTCGGCACGTACCCGTTCGCAACGTCGTCCAACACCACGACCGGCGGGGTTCTGACCGGACTGGGGGTCGGGCCGAAAATGATCGATGAAGTGGTTGGCGTCGTGAAAGCGTACACGACTCGTGTCGGCGCCGGGCCGTTCCCAACGGAACTCGTCGACAGTATCGGCGAGCAGATACGCGCGACCGGCGATGAATACGGCGCCACCACCGGACGCCCGCGCCGCACCGGCTGGCTTGATCTGGTCGCGCTTCGACACGCCATTCGCATCAACGGTGTTGATTCGATAGCGGTGACTAAACTGGATGTACTTGATAACCAGCCCGAGATCAAAGTCTGCACGCATTACGAGCTACACGGCGTGGCGATTGCGGAAGTGCCGCTCGATCTCGCGGAACTGGCCTTCGTGAAACCGGTTTATCGCACTCTGCCCGGCTGGCAGAGCGATACGACCGGTCTGACCAAATTCAGTGCGTTGCCGGAGAAAGCACAGGCGTATTTGAACTATGTGGCGAAAGACCTCGGCGTTTCTATCTGTCTGGTTTCCACCGGTGCCAAGCGCGAGGAAACGATTCTGGTCTGAGCGCATGGACCGGAACCATTGGCATAGCGCATTGTATCAATGTCGATAATCCGGCGCCGAGGATGAAAGGAAGCGCGTCCATTCACGGCGCCGTCAGTGAATCTCAAAGGAGGAAATGGTTATATGAAGAGACTATTGGTCGTGGTGAGCGTTCTGGCCTTGTTTGCCGCAGTGGCTTGGGCGCAGGATACTGCGAAACCCGACACCGCCAAGCCGGCAGCTGATCTTAAGGCAGCCCCCGCCAAGGTAGGCGAGGTGATCAAGGACGACTCCGCGAAAGCGGCAACCGAAATCAAGAAAGCTCCGGCCAAGGCGGCTGAAGCTGCAGACAAAACCAAGAAGACGGCAGCCGCGGCAGCGGCTCAGGCCAAGAAAGGCGAGGGTTGGGTGACTACGAAATCGGGACTCAAGTACATGGACGAGAAAGTCGGTACCGGCGATGTGGCGGTGGCTGGCACAAAGGTCTCCGTGCACTACACCGGCTGGCTTGATGACGCCGGTAAGAAGGGGAAGAAATTTGACAGTTCGGTCGACCGCAATCAGCCGTTCGAATTCGCGCTTGGGGCCGGACAGGTCATCCGCGGCTGGGACGAGGGTGTGGCCGGGATGAAAGTCGGCGGCAAGCGGACCCTCGTGATTCCGGCGTCGCTCGGCTATGGTCCAAATGGCTATCCGCCCGTAATTCCTGGAAACTCTACCCTCATCTTCGACGTAGAATTACTGAAGGTCACGAAATAACCTTCTTCCTTTCAGAGAACTCTTAGTGCAAAGGCGCCTTATGAGCAGGGGCGCCTTTCTTATTGATTGACAACAGGTTCCTGTATTAGCCAGTAGGCCTTCGCGGCAAAAAATAAAGGCGCCGAGGGGAGGCGCCTTCACTTTCTTCGGAGAGGTAATATGAAAAAGCTGAGCGTAATGTAATTCCTCCCCGGTTGTCAGTGTCACCGGATTGTCACCGTTTTGAGTTTTCTTGGTCTTTTTCACTTTTTACTCTTTTCGGAAGCCGGGGCTATCAGGTCGGATCGCATGAAACCCCGTAGACCACAGGTACGGCAGGGTCGGAGGCGGGTACCCCCGCCCCGCGACAACTGAGCGGGTGTAGCGGAGTCTCCATTCCGGGCTAATTCTCCTCTCAAATCGGGTGGTTTCAGAGGGAAAATCGTTGACAATCCCGTGGCGGCGGGTATCTTGACGCTCCCCTCCTCGCTCTGGCGGGAGGGCGTGGTATGGTCCGCAATGCGGCTCAGGCAGGTAGCTTGAGACCATCTCACGCCAGATCCAGGTCTGACCAGGTTCAGGTTTTGATCGGGGGTGTAGCTCAGTGGTAGAGCACCTGCCTTTTAAGCAGGGAGTCGAAGGTTCGATCCCTTCCACCCTCATAAAGTTTGCGTAATGCGCCATTAGCTCAGCTGGTAGAGCAGCTGACTCTTAATCAGCGGGTCCGGGGTTCGAATCCCTGATGGCGCATTTTGATTCTGATTATCCATCATGCCGTCGATCCTCATCACCGGTGCCTCGCGCGGATTCGGCCGCGAATTGCTCGACGTGTACGCTTCCAGCCAATGGACCCTCTTCCCGCTCGTCAGAGATCCGCAGGTCGCCGAGCAACTGGCGAATCAGTACGCCCCGCGCTGTTTCCCGATTGTCGGCGATGTCTCTTGTGACAGTATCGGCAATGTCATCACCGATGTTCTCACGAAGCAGAATGCCTCACTCGATGTCCTGATCAACAACGCTGGACACATAGTCAAGAATCGCGGCATTCTCGGAGTATCGACACGCGATCTGATCGAACATTTCGATGTCCATGTCGCCGGTGTGTGGCGGTGCACGGTGGCTGCGCTGCCGTTCTTAAAGAAGGCCACGAAACCGGTGGTGGTGAATATCACGTCGCGGTTCGGCTCAATCGGGCGGATCGCCCGCCGTAAGAGTGATTTCGTGTACGGCTACAATATCGCCAAGGCCGCTCAGAATATGCTGACCGCGTGCATGGCGCGCGATCTGGGGCGGGACGGCATCAAGGTGATCGCGGTGCACCCGGGCCAACTGAAAACCTCGGCGGCGGCGCTCGATGCCGACACCGACCCGCACGTGGCCGCGGAGAAACTGGACGATTTCATATCGCATCTTGATTCATCGACCGAGTGCCGCATGTATGACCTGATGAAGGGGGAGTATATTGAATGGTAGGGCAGTAC
>PQAP01000171.1 GCA_003105265.1 candidate division GN15 bacterium
GATACGGCCGCGGCGTCGCTCATTGTGCGGCAGGCCGGCGGCAAGGCGACGCGGGTCGACGGCTCAAGCTACAGCATCTTTGATCCGGACCTGCTGGCCTCCAACGGCCGGATTCATGCCGCCATGATGCGGGCCCTCAAGAGAAAATAGAAAACGCCAACTGATGGATGGCGAAAATCGTACGATATATTGAATAGATATGAACAAACTTGAACTGGTAAAATCGACCTCCGGTATCCGGGGGGTGGTCGGCAACGGGCTCGATCCGGTGATGATAACCGCCTACGGTGCTGCCTTCGGAACATTCCTTAAACGCGGCACGGTCGTGGTTGGCCGCGACAGTCGGCCCTCGGGCGACATGGTCATGCGGGCGGCCGTGGCGGGTCTGGTTTCAACCGGTGTGGATGTCGTTGATATCGGCATTGTGCCGACTCCCACCGTCGAAATCGCTGTCAAGAAACTCAAAGCCAGAGGCGGCATTTGTGTGACGGCCTCGCATAATCCGTCGCAGTGGAACGCGCTCAAGTTCTTCAACGAACAGGGTGAGTTCATCACGCCGGAGCAGTACAAACAGCTTGATGCCATTTATTCGTCGAGTTCCTTCGCGTACGTTCCCTATCAGAAATTGGGCGTCGTGTCGTGTCAGACGCACTGGATTGATGAGCATATTGCGCGGACGCTGAAGCTCGGAACGATAGATCTGAAGGCGATCAAGTCCCGTCGTTTCAAAGTTGTGGTCGATGCCATTAACGGCGCCGGATCGGTGGCTCTGCCNGCNCTCCTNGAGAAGCTGGGTGTGAAGGTCATTCGCATCAACTGCAAAGGGGACGGCGACTTCGTGCACAAGCCGGAGCCGATTCCCGCACACCTCAAGCAGCTGGCTGCCGCAGTGAGAAAACACCNCGCCGACCTCGGGCTGGCCTGTGATCCCGATGCCGACCGCCTGGTTCTGGTCGATGAAAAGGGACGCGCAGTGAACGAGGAGCTTACGCTCACCGTTGCCGTCAAGCAGGTGCTGAAGCGAGAGAAAGGGAGCACGGTCATTAATCTCTCTACCTCTTCCACAACCGCGGCCGTCGCTAAGGGGATGGGCTCGCCGGTGTTTTATTCCAAAGTCGGCGAATCGAACGTGGTGCAAATGATGCGCGAAAAGAAGGCAGTGATCGGCGGCGAAGGGAACGGCGGCGTGATCTATCCCGGCTTTCATGCCGGACGGGACTCGCTGGTCGGCGCCGCGCTGGTGCTGAGCTGTCTCGCCGAGGAGAAGCGGACGCTGAGTGAACTGATAGGAACTTTTCCCCGTTACAGCATTATAAAGTCTAAAGCGACGCTCCCGGAGGATTTCAAAGAACGTTTGGAACGCTTTGTGCGCGGGGCCGAATCGATTCTCGGCAAGACGGAGGCCGACCGTCGCGACGGCGTGCGGCTTGACTTTGCGAACGGTTGGGTGCAGATTAGATCGTCCAACACCGAGCCGATTTATCGGCTGATTGTCGAGACGACTGATCGAAAGCTCACGGCGCTGCTTCACGGCAAGATTACCTCGGTATTCGCGTAGGAGATACGAGCATGTGCGGAATAGTCGGATATGTGGGTCAGAAACGGGCGCTGCCGATCCTTATCAACGGCCTTAAGCGCCTGGAATATCGCGGCTATGATTCGGCCGGGCTGGCGCTTCTGACCGACGCCGGACTGATGGTTTCCAAATCGGTCGGGAAGATCAAGCAACTCGAAGAAGTGGTCAGCCAGCTTCCGTGCTCCGCCGCCACCAGCACCCGCGGCATTGCCCACACCCGCTGGGCGACCCATGGCGAGCCGAACGAGCTGAACGCTCACCCGCACACCGACAACTTCGGCGAATTCGCGCTGGTCCACAACGGCATTATCGAAAACTTCCGCGCCCTCAAGGAGTTTCTCATTCGGCGCGGCGTCCAGGTCCGAACGGAAACCGACACGGAGATTCTCGTTCATTTGATCCGCGTCAACTACAACGGTGACTTCACCGAAGCCGTCCGCAACGCGCTCCTGCAGGTTGAGGGAACTTACGGCATCGCAGTCATCTCCCTGCTTCACCCCGACACGATTATCGCCGCCCGCAAGGGCTCGCCGCTGGTGATCGGCCACGGCGACAACGAGAATTTCGTCGCCTCCGATGTCTCCGCCATGCTGGAACATACTAACCGGGTGGTCTATCTTCAGGATGGCGAGATTGCGACCGTAACACCGGAGCATTACTCGATCACCACCATTCAAAACGTGAAGATCACCCCGACCATTGAAGAGATCACCTGGACGCTGGAAATGATCGAAAAAGAGGGGTACGATCATTTCATGCTCAAGGAGATTCACGAGCAGCCCACGACGATCTATAACGCCATGCGGGGGCGGCTCAATTTCGACGACGGCATCGCGCGGCTCAACGGGCTGAATCTCCAGTACGAGGAATTGCGGCGGATCAAGCGAATTATCATCACCGCGTGCGGCACTTCGTGGCATTCCGCCCTGATCGGCGAGTACATGGTCGAGGAGCTGGCGCGTCTTCCGGTCGAGGTCGAATATGCCTCGGAATTCCGCTATCGCGCCCCGATTCTCGAAGAAGGGACGATTCTCATTGCCATCAGCCAGTCGGGCGAGACCGCCGACACACTGGCAGCGCTCAGAGAGGCCAAGCAGCATGGCGCCACTGCGCTGGGGATTGTCAACGTAGTCGGCTCGACCATCGCCCGCGAATCCGATGGCGGCGTGTACATTCACGCCGGCCCGGAGATCGGTGTCGCCTCTACCAAGGCGTTCACATCGCAGGTGATGGTGCTGTCACTTATCGCCAATCTGCTCGGCCGGATGCGCCAGGTGTCGGTCCAGCAGGGACGGGACCTGATCGAGTACATGCAGCAGATTCCCTATCAGATCGAGTCAATTCTGCAAAACGACAAGGTGATCAAGCGAGTCGCCGAAGAATACTACAAGGTCAACAATTTCCTGTATCTCGGACGCGGCATCAATTTCCCGGTCGCGCTCGAAGGCGCGCTGAAACTCAAGGAGATTTCCTACATCCACGCCGAAGGATACCCCGCCGCCGAAATGAAACACGGTCCGATCGCCCTGATCGACGACAATATGCCGGTGGTGGTTATCGCCATCAAGGACCCGGTGTACGACAAGGTGATGTCCAATATCGCCGAGGTGTGCGCCCGCAAGGGTCGCGTGATCGCGATCGCCACCGAGGGTGACACCGAGATCGCCGAGCGGGTCGAGCACGTTATTTACATCCCGCAGACCCACCATCTGCTGACGCCGCTGCTGTCGGTGGTTCCGCTTCAGCTTCTGGCGTATCATATCGCCGTGATGCGCGGTTGCCCGGTCGACCAGCCNNGNAACCTGGCNAAATCGGTGACGGTGGANTAGCCCCGNCNNTTTGTCATTCCCGCGCAGGCGGGAATCCATTCGATTGCCTCATTCCGGCGAAGGCCGGAATCCAGTTTCGATTCTCATTCGCAGAACCTCCAAGGGGTTCCTCGCTACTCAATTCGGCTTGGGCAAAATCTCAAGTATCTGCCTTCCAACGTACAAGCGGGTTCGTTTTCCATTTTCCTTGGGTTTGGTCAGTGCCGATTGGCCCTGCTTCCTCACCCCGGCGAACGCTGTGGTCCGCGTGTCCGCCTCATTCTGGCGAAGGCCAGAATCCAGATTTGGCTTCGGTTTGGGTTCGGTTGGGTTCGCATCGAAGCACCTTTCTTTGTCACACAACGGGTTAGTGGGTTCGCTTCGTCAAATAGGGGGGACCCCATATTTGTAGCACCTTCCGCTCCGGCGACTGCGAATTCTCGATGATTCTATAGTTTCTCTCGCGCATACAGATCACTCCTTCTACCTATGCGGAGGGGGAGGAGAAGAGATGCAGAGGAGCAGCCAAATTGTAGTTGGAGGGTGCTGCTCGCGATTGAAGAACCCATAGCAGAGCTATGGGTTACCGGCTTGATGCAGCGGGGTG
>PQAP01000172.1:0-500 GCA_003105265.1 candidate division GN15 bacterium
AATAGTAGGCGCTGCAGGGCAAAAGCCGGTAGGTGCAAGAATGGCTAACGTCTTGTTGCACAATGTGTTGACTTCCTGAAATCGCCTTGACATTCGTCCCTGCTGGGGGTATCTTAACCGGCTATGATAATCGACCTGCGCCAGTTTGATGACTTCCCGGCGCATGCCGTGATCGAAGCGTCGGAAGGAGAAATTCAGCCGTTTGACGATCTGGTCACGCAGGTCGGCAGGACAACTCTGAGCTTGTCTCTGCAAAAAGCAGAGACAGAGTATTTCTGTCAGGGCACAGTATCGGCCGCGATCCGCGTTCAGTGTTCGCGGTGTGCCCGGGATATCGAGCTGGAGCTGGAAGGCGTCACGGATTTTATCATCCGCACGCAGCCGCCGGAAGAATTCGACGACTCCGGCGCGACGGATGACGAGGATTACGTGTATGCCCATAACAAGACCGATACAGCCGATGTCACGGACATGGTGCGCCAGGCGCTTATGCTGGCGCT
>PQAP01000172.1:594-7961 GCA_003105265.1 candidate division GN15 bacterium
CAGACCGATCCCCGCTGGGACGGCCTGCGGAATTTGTTGAATAATTAGAGAAGTGTAGCAATAAGGATTACATCATGCCTCTGCCAAAGCGAAGACATTCACGGACCCGTGGCCGCAAGCGCCGGACCGGCTGGAAACTGGATGTGCCCAACGTCATCGAATGTCAGCACTGCCACCAGTCACGCCTGCCCCACCATATTTGTCCGCACTGCGGATTCTATGACGGGGAGAAGGTCTTGACCTTGAAGGAAGCGTAAGCTGTCCTGCTGAAATTGCTGATCATATACCAGGACTGTTCGCACGGATGATGACAAACGGAACATGTACCGTGGCCCTCGACGTCATGGGAGCCGACGGCGGGCCACAGGCCATTATTGAGGGTGGTCTCACGGCGGCGCGCCAGCTTGGCGGTGCGATCCATATTGTCTTTGTCGGACGCCGCGATCAAATCGAGCCGGTTCTTTCAATTCAGAAGCATCGTCCCGACAATCTGTCGGTTCAGCACGCCGAAACGGAAGTCCCCATGCACATCGCTGCCACCGACGGCGTGCGGATGCGGGACAGCTCGGTTGCGGTCGGTCTGCGACTCGTCAAGCGTCACCAGGCCAATGCCTTCGTGTCCCCCGGCAATACCGGCGCCGTCATGGCCACGTCGCTGTTGACGCTCGGTCGCATCAAGGGAGTCAGTCGCCCCGCTATCACCGCCGTGTTTCCCACCAGCAGCGGCATCCCGACCGTGGTGCTGGATGTCGGTGCCAACGCCGACTGCAAGCCACATCATCTCTCACAGTTTGCGGTCATGGGTTCGGTCTACGCCTCGGTCGTGCTGCACAAGCCGTCGCCGCGAGTGGGACTGCTGTCTATCGGCGAAGAGCGCAGCAAGGGAAACGACCTGATTTTCAGCGCTCATGAACTGCTGAAGGATTCCAAGATCAATTTCATCGGTAATATCGAGGGACGCGATATTCTGTCGGGGAACACCGATGTGGCTGTAACCGACGGCTTCACGGGCAACATTCTGCTGAAGTTTGCGGAGTCGATTCAACCGATGTTCGGCAAGCTGATCAAGCGGCAGGTCGATACGAATGTGTTTTCCCGTTTTGGCGTGTTTCTCATGCGGCCTTTTCTTCGTCGCATGAAACGCTCGCTCGATTACGCTGAAGCCGGTGGCGCGCCGCTTCTGGGCGTCAACGGCACCGTAATCATTTGTCATGGTTCTTCCAACTCCCGTGCTATTTACAACGCGGTGAAAATTGCCTATGAAATGTGGCTGAACAAGGTCAAGGAACGGATTCACGACGACCTGATAACCAACCACTTTGGACGTGAAAATGAATCAAAAGATACGCGCACGGATATCCGGGACGGGGTCGTTCACCCCGCCGCGCCGGATGACCAATGCTGATTTCGAAAAGCTGGTTGACACTTCCGACGAGTGGATTGTCAGCCGCACCGGCATCCGCGAACGGCGTATTGCCGGGGACGGCATAACCGGGTCGGACATGGCGGTCGAGGCCTGCAAACGGGCGCTTGACATGGCCGGTTGCCCGAATGAAGAAGTCGATCTCCTCGTCCTGGCCACCGTCACCCCGGACTATCGCTTGCCGTCCAACGCTTGCGTGGTGCAGGAAAAGATGGGACTGCCGAATGCCGCTGCTTTTGACGTCGTCTCGGCCTGCTCCGGCTTCATCAACGGTCTGTCCATAGCCAAAGCATATATCGAAACCGGGCAGTACCGGAAGATACTCGTGGTCGGTACGGAGTATCTGTCGAGTATCGCCAACTACGCGGATCGCTCAACCTGCGTGCTTTTCGGCGATGCCGCCGGTGCGGTGCTGGTCGAGGCGACGACCGAGGATGCTGGTATACGGTCGACATTTCTCAAGTCTGACGGCAGTATGAGGGAATGGCTGTGGATAAAGGTTGGCGGCACCAAGTATCCCTATCAGAAAGGTACCGATCCACAGGGATTGGACAAGATCTACATGAGCGGATCGGATATTTTCAAGGTTGCGGTCAGAGAGATGGGTCGGGCCTCGCAGGCCGTCATCGAGAACGCCGGCATCGCACCTGAGCAGATCCGCTGGGTAGTGCCGCATCAGGCCAACCTCCGCATCATTGAGGCGCTGGTGAAGCGGCTTAATGTTCCGATGGACCGCGTGTACCTGAATATTGAGAAATATGGTAATACCTCGTCGGCGTCGGTACCGCTGGCGCTCGATGAAGCTAACCGCCAGGGTCTCATTGCCCGCGGCGATCACGTTCTCATGGTGGCATTCGGCGGCGGCCTCTTCTGGGGCTCTGCCCTGGTAAAATGGTAAACGTATGAGCAAGACAGCGTTGTTTTTCCCCGGTCAGGCCTCGCAGTATGTGGGGATGGGCCGGGAATTGTACGACAATTCGGCCGAAGTCCGGCGCATGTATGAACTGGTGTCGGATCTTCTGGAGACCGATATCGCCAAACTCTCGTTCGAAGGCCCGGCCGAGGAGTTAAAGCGCACCAAGTACACCCAACCCGCGATCATGCTGCATTCGCTTTCGGCGCTGACTGTGTTGGGCGATGATCGGCCGAAATTCGATTTTGCCGCCGGGCATTCGCTCGGTGAGTATGCCGCTCTGGCCGTCACCGGGGCACTCAGTTTCGATACGGCTTTGAAGGCCGTAGTGCGACGAGCCACGCTCATGGAAGAGGCCTGCGTTCAGAATCCGGGCACGATGGCCGCAGTCATGGGACTTAGCGAAGAACAGATTGAGAGCGTTTGCCGCGAGGCCTCAGCCGACGGCGTGGTCGTCCCCGCCAATTTCAATTCCGCTAATCAAATTGTTATTTCCGGTTCCCTGGCTGGTGTCGAGAAGGCCTGTGTGCTGGCCAAGCAGGCCGGCGCCAAGCGGGCAATGCTTCTGGAAGTCGGCGGCGCGTTTCATTCGCCGCTCATGAGCCCGGCGCGCGACGGATTGCGTGAGTTCCTCCGCGATACCCCCATCGCCGCCCCGGTTGTTCCGGTGGTGGCTAATGTTACCGGATCGCCGGTGCGCAACGGCGAGGAGATCAGATTACTCCTCGTTGACCAAATCACGGCGCCGGTGCGCTGGGCACAGACGATGAAGACGCTCAATGACAGCGGCGTAACGAAAGTGGTAGAGATAGGACCGGGCAAGGTCCTTACCGGTATGGCCAAGCGGGAAATGCCACAATGCGAGATGTCCAATCTGGATACGCTGGCTGATATCCGGGCACTCACGGTAGTGGGAGCATGAGTTGATAACGATGATGAACTTCACCGGAAAAGTCGTGATTGTGACCGGCTCCGCGCGCGGTATCGGTCGAGCAATTGCTCAGGCATTTGCGGATGCGGGGGCGCGTGTAGTCATCAGTGACCTTGATCAGGCGCAGGTGGATTCGGTAGCCGGAGAAATCGGACACGGCGCCATAGGCGTGAAAGCCAATGTTGTTGAATCTGCTGACATTGAAACGCTGATCGCGACGGTGCAGGAGAAGTTGGGGCGGATCGACGTGGTGGTCAACAACGCCGGCATCACGCGGGACACGCTGATGATCCGTATGGACGAGAAGGACTGGGACCTGGTGCTTGACATCAATCTCAAAGGGGCGTTTCTTGTCACGAAAGCGGCCGCGCGAGTGATGATGAAGCAGCGGTCCGGGCGAATTGTGAATATAAGTTCGGTCGTGGGATTGGGCGGCAACGCCGGTCAGGCGAACTACTCCGCCTCCAAGGCCGGATTGATCGGTTTGACAAAATCGGCGGCGAAAGAATTGTGTTCGCGCGGAATCACCGTTAATGCCGTCGCTCCCGGATTTATCGAAACGGAAATGACCCAGAAGCTGCCGGAAGCGGCGCGTCAGGCGTTCCTGAATCGATCGTTGATAAACCGACCGGGATCGCCGGACGATGTCGCGGCGGCGGTGATGTTTCTTGCGTCGGATGAAGCGTCGTTTATCACCGGACAAGTGCTGGCGGTGGACGGCGGACTTACGGTGTAGACAGTAGGAAAGAAAACACAATAGAAGGAGTGTAAGATGTCAGTTGAGGAGAGAGTCAAGGAAATCATCGTGGAGCAGTTGGGCGTGGAAGCCGGACAGGTTACCGAGAAAGCCAAATTCGTGGAAGATCTCGGCGCCGACTCGCTTGATACCGTCGAGCTCGTGATGGCTCTGGAAGAGGAGTTCTCGCTGGAAATCCCCGATGAAGACGCCGAGAAGATCACGTCGGTCGGCGATGCCATCGACTATATCAAGGCGAATGCCAAGAAGGCCAACTGAGCGGCGACCTTACGCTGAGAGATTGGTTATGAAAATAAGGACAGTCGTTACCGGGATCGGCGCCCTGTCCCCGCTGGGGAACAGTGTCGACGAAATCTGGAACGCCCTCATCGCGGGTAAGAGCGGCATCACGCGCGTGACGCGCTTCAATGTCGACAACTACCCGACGCAGATCGCCGGCGAGCTGAAGGGATTTGAGCCGGGCAGCGTCATCGATAAGAAGGAACTCCGGCGCATGGACCTTGCCCAGCAGTATGCGATCGTGGCAAGCGAAATGGCGCTCAAGGATTCCACGCTCGATCTCGCGACGCTTGATCTCGATCGCTGCGGTGTAGTGATCGGCTCGGGCATCGGCGGCATTACAACTTTTGAGCAACAGCACTCGACCTTGGTAACATCGGGACCGGGACGGGTCTCGCCGTTCTTCATCCCGATGATGATTATCGACATGTGCGCCGGTATGGTGTCGATGCGCTACAATTTCCGGGGCCCGAACTATGCGACCGTGTCGGCCTGCGCGTCATCGGCGCATGCCATCGCCGACGCGTTTCGTATCGTACAGCGCGGCGAAGCGGATATCATGATCTGCGGCGGCGCCGAGGCGACCATTACGCCGACTTCCATGGCCGGGTTCTGTCAGGCGCGAGCTATGTCCACGCGCAATAACGAACCGGAGAAGGCCTCGCGGCCATTCGATAAGGGACGCGATGGCTTTGTGATGGCGGAAGGTTCCGGTATTCTTATTCTGGAATCGTATGACCACGCNGTGNAGCGCGGCGCGCGNATCTACGCNGAANTGCTCGGCGCCGGNATGACGGCNGATGCNTATCACATGACCGCGCCGCACCCGGAAGGCCTGGGGGCCAAACGGGCGATGGCGACGGCGCTATCGGACGCGGGACTGAAGCCGGAACAGATCGACCATATCAACACCCACGGGACGGCTACCGATCTCGGCGACATCGCAGAAACGCGGGCGATAAAGGCCGTGCTCGGGGAACACGCGTACAAAGTTGCCTGCAACTCAACCAAATCCATGACCGGACATCTGCTCGGCGCCGCGGGGGCCGTGGAATTGATCACGGCAATCAAGGCCATTGAGACCGGCATGGTACATCCGACAATAAATCTCGATGATCCCGATCCGGAGTGCGATCTGGATTATGTTCCCAATACGGCGCGCCGCCATACCGTGACCCACGCGCTCAGCAATTCATTCGGTTTCGGCGGACACAATGTCTCCCTGGCGGTCGGCAAACTTAACGGCACGAGGCAATGAGCTTTTGGCAATCGTTTAAGCAATCGCTCGGGATAAACGCGCGCGGTCCTTTGGACAGGGACCTCGAAGATTTGCAGGACCTGATGGGCTATCATTTTCGGGATGATGGCCTTCTTATTTTGGGGTTGACGCATCGCTCGCACGCCCGTTCGACAGGTCAGGATCAGCCGTCCAACGAACGGCTTGAGTTCCTCGGCGACTCGGTCCTCGGGCTGGTGATTTCGGACCAGCTGTACAAAGATCACCCGGAAGAGCTCGAGGGCAATCTGACCAAAACCAAGGCGATGCTGGTCAACGAAACCACACTGTCGACCATTGCGCGTGAGCTCGGCATCAACGCGTTCGTGCGGCTCTCACCGGAGGAGGAGCGTTCGGGTGGCAAGGAGCGGGCGTCGATTGTGTCCGACGCCTTTGAATCGATCATCGGCGCTGTGTATCTCGACGGCGGTCTCGATGCGGCCCGCGATGTGGTGCTCCGGCTCATTTACACACGCAAGGGGCGCATCGTCACCGATTCAGCCCAGCGCAACTACAAGGGCGATCTGCTCGAACTGATGCAGGCACGTGGCGATACGATTCCCCGTTACGACGTCATTCAGGAAGAAGGCCCCGATCACGAGAAGACGTTTCATGTCGTTGTCTCAATCGGCGGCCAGAAGATCGGCGAAGGTGTGGGGTTATCCAAGAAGGAAGCGGAGCAAAAGGCCGCCTGCCGTGCGCTGGAGCAACTCAGTATCGAACCTTGACTTTCGCCTCTCACGCAAACATATTCATGCTTTGTTGAAAGTGCAGGCACTGACCAGATCGGGAGTAATACATGAATATCGTTGTGCTCGTTAAGCAGGTTCCGGAAATCGCGCTCATCAAGGTGGATGAGGCCGCCAACCAGGTGGTTTTGCCCGCCGGGCCGGGGATTCTCAACCCGTTCGATGAATATGCCCTTGAGGAGGGTCAGCGTCTCAGAGAAAAGTTGGGCGGCACCTGCGTAGTGATGTCGGTCGGAACCGAGCGGACGGAATCCGCGCTCCGCGATTGTCTCGCGCTGGGCGCCGACGACGCGTATTTGCTTACCGACAATTTGTTCGCGGGCTCCGATCAACAAGCTATCGCCCGAATTCTGGCAGCAGGCCTGAAGAAGCTGGGCAACTATCATTTGATCCTGGCGGGAAAGCAGGCGGTCGACTCCGATGCCTCTCAGGTCCCCGCGGCCGTGGCTGCCAATCTCGATCTGCCGCAGGCGCTATTCGTGAAGAAGGTTGAATCCGCATCAGAAGAGAAGATTACCGTCTATCGCACCACTGAAGAAGGGTACGATGTCGTGGAAATGGCACTCCCGGCGGTCGTGTCGGTGGTTAAGGAAATCAATGAGCCGCGTCTGCCATCGCTCAAAGGAAAGATGGCGGCCAAGAAGAAAACGATCATCAAGTGGTCCGCCTCCGATCTCGGCATCACCGGCGATCATATTGGGGCCAACTCCGGTACCACGACGCTTAAAGTCTCCACTCCGCCGCCCCGCGCCAAAGGGGAAATGATCACAGGCGACAGTCCGGAGCAGATTGCCGACACGCTGTTCAAGAAGCTTCGAGAGAATCAGGTCATTTGAACTATTAAGCCGCCCTTGGGCGGCTTTCTTATTTGTATTGAGCGATATGCTGATTCGTAAGCTGGTAGAATGTCCGGAAATTGTTGCCGGTGACGACTCCCGGCTTAGGGAGTTGTTGCACCCGCGCGGCGACTATGCCTTCGATGGCCGTTATTCGCTCGCCCATGCGGTGCTTGCGCCCGAAAAGGCCTCGGCTCCGCACT
>PQAP01000173.1 GCA_003105265.1 candidate division GN15 bacterium
TACCTGAGGCAGCGATCAGCGCAGGGGGTCGCCAATCGTTCGCTGGCGAGATTTTTATCGGCCCTTTCGGGCTTCCAAAAGTACATGGCTAATGCGAAGGAATTCAGGCAGTGCCTGTTCAAGCTGCCGAGAATCAAGTATTCGGGAAAACTCCCGGCCTTTGTTCCGCAGGGGGAAGCGAAGAAGATTTTCGAGCCGGCGGCCGCCCGGCCCGAGCAGAGCAAGTACGCCTACTGGCGCGACTATATGATGGTCGTGCTCTTGTATGTCACCGGACTGAGACGCGAGGAGCTGGCCGGGCTGACGCTTGCCGATCTGGATCTCGCCCGCGGGCTGGCGACCACGATCGGCAAGGGGAACAAAGAACGCGTGGTGCCTGTTGGTGACAGCACAGTGAGCGAATTGAACGATTACATGAAAGTCCGCGATTCATTCGCACGGGAAACGGACAGCGCGTCCACCCACCTCTTTCTCAACAAGGCGGGCAAACCGCTGACTGTGCGCTCGGTCGACCGGTTGGTGAAGCAATTCGCGCAAGCTCAGGGGATGTCGTTCACGCCGCACACGCTTCGTCATTCGTTCGCGACCCACATGCTGGAAAACGGCGCGGACTTGGTGTTAATAAAGGAAATTCTGGGGCACGCGTCGCTTTCAACCACGCAGAAATACACGCACGTGACGGCGGAATCGATGAAGCGCGTCTATCAGAAGGCGCATCCCCGCTCCGGGGCGAAAGGATGATCGAATCATGACCTATCACGCGACGACGATAATCGGGCTGATTCACAACGGCAAGGTGGCGATGGCCGGGGATGGACAGGTCACCCTTGAGGACGCCATCATCAAGGCAAAGGCCGTGAAGATTCGCAAGATGCAGGAGGGGAAGATACTCGCCGGATTTGCGGGCGGCGCGGCCGATGCGCTGGCGCTTTTTGAGCTGTTCGAGAAGAAGATCGACCAGTATCCGGGCAATCTGCAGAAGGCCGCGGTGGAACTGGCCAAAGACTGGCGATTGGACAAGACCCTGCAGAAACTCGAAGCGGTAATCGCAGTCGCCAGCAGAGAGCATATCTATCTGATCAGCGGCAACGGCGACGTGCTCGAGCCGGATGACGGCATCGTGGCGATCGGTTCGGGTGCCTCCTATGCGCTGGCGGCGGCGCGGGCGATCATGTGGGCGAATCCGAAATTGAGCGCAGAAGAGGTGGTGGCCAAGGCGCTCGATATCACCAGCGATATCTGCATCTACACGAACAAGAATATCACGGTGGAAGTTATCAAATGAAGCTGCCCAGCAAAGAAGATTACCCGACGCCGCGCGAGATTGTCGAGCATCTCGACAAGCATATCATCGGTCAAGCGAAAGCGAAGCGCTCGGTTGCTATCGCCCTGCGCAATCGCTGGCGGAGACAACAGGCGCCCGATGAGCTTCGCGCGGAAATCATGCCGAACAATATCATCATGATCGGCCCGACCGGCGTCGGAAAGACCGAGATAGCCCGGCGGCTCGCCGACCTGGCCCGCGCGCCGTTTCTGAAAGTCGAGGCGTCGAAGTTTACTGAGGTCGGTTACGTGGGGCGGGATGTCGAGTCGATGGTGCGCGATCTGGTTGACATTTCGGTCAGCATGGTGAAGACCGAAATGTCGCGCGATTTGACGCAGAAAGCGCAGCAGTATACGATCGAGCGGTTGCTTGATTTGCTACTGGGTCAGACGCCGCCGGCCGGCACTGAGCCCGGCGAAAAGCAGTTGGAATCGGCTTCATCGACTCGCGACAAGTTCCGAAAAATGCTCGAGGACGGCAAGCTCGACCACCGCGAGGTGGAACTGGATGCGCCGGAGCACTCGTTTCCGGTGATCGAAGTGTTCTCGCCGATGGGGATGGAGGAATTGGGGGTCAATTTCCAGGAGATGTTCTCCGGGCTGCTTCCGAAAAAGACCAAACGCCGCAAAATGACAGTCGCGGAGGCACGCAAGCTGATCGAAAGCGACGAACTCAACAAGCTGCTCAATATGGATGAAGTCATCGCAGAAGCGCTTCAACGGGTGCAGGAATCCGGCATCGTATTTGTCGACGAGATCGACAAGATCGTCGGTGACAACAGCCGCACCGGCCCCGACGTGAGCCGCGAGGGAGTGCAGCGGGACATTCTGCCAATCGTCGAGGGGTCGGCGGTCATGACCAAGTACGGCATGGTCCGCACGGATCACGTGCTGTTTATCGCGGCGGGGGCATTCACGTCGAGCAAGCCCTCGGATCTTATCCCGGAATTGCAGGGGCGTTTCCCGATTCGCGTGGAACTGGACTCCCTGACCGCCGCCGACTTTGAACGGATTCTCACCGAACCGCGCGCGGCGCTGGTGACGCAGTACAAGGCGCTGCTTCAGACCGAAGGACTGGAACTCGAGTTTACCCCTGAGGCAATCAAGAAGATCGCCGAGATGGCCGAGCGCGTGAATATGGATTCAGAAAACATCGGCGCGCGCCGTCTGCACACGGTGATGACCACGCTCCTCGAGGACCTGCTATTCGAACCGCCGGCACGCAAGAAGAAGCTGACGATTACGGCGCTGATGGTCCAGAAGCGGCTGGCGGCAATTGTTGAGAACGAAGATTTAAGCAAGTATATACTCTAGCAGGACAGCCGAGCGATAAATCAGAGGGGAATCAGACGAAGGGTTAGACCCGGAACACGCGTATATCACCGATGAAGTTATTGACTGCGACGTAGAGCTTGGAGGTCGCCGCAGTATATTCCGGCGTCTCGCTGTCCAGCGTGTTGCCGAACCCTGATCCGCGCTTGCCGAGCAGTTCAACGTCGCCGATGAACCCCGAGCAGTGCACGTGCACCGGCATATCTTTCGGAATCAGCACGAGGCAATCACCGAGAAATCCGCTGACGATCACGCGGTTCAATCCCGGCTGCAGCTTGCCGCCGGCGAGATTGATTTCAAGATCGCCGATGAAAATTGAAATCTCGACATTCTGAAGGTTCACGTTCTCGCACGTGATGAACATATCCCCGAGGAACTTGCTGTACTTGACCTTGTCGCCGAAGACCTTGGCCTCCTCAGTCGTGTGCCTGGGCTGGTCTGAGGATGGTCCAGTGGTGTGCACAGTTGCCGACGCGCGTGTAGTTCCTTCGGAACTGGTGACCGTCGCGGTGTAGATACCCTGCTCGGAATTATAGGTGTAATGGGCGCTGTGCTTGGGCTGTTCCTCGGCGCGGGTTTTTCGGTAGACGAGCCATCCGCCCAGCACTATCAATCCCAGCGGCAGGACGAAGTGGAAGAGGTTGATCCGCAAGCTGTTCAGCAACAGCAGCAGACCGAGCAGGATGAGCACGCCGCCCCAGATGGTTGAATTCTTAGTCATCTATGTCTTCCGGCATCATTGTACACACCAGCATTGGTACGTAATATGGGCGGTGTAAGTTACAGTCCGCAAGTATTTTGGAGGACAGGTGTATGAAAATTGAACAGGGCGAAACGACTGCGCACGGGCCGCCTCGCCCTCGGACATGCTGTTTATTTCCCGTATCTCGACTTGAACTCCTCAGCTGCCTTCTTTCTCGCTGCTTTCACCTCGGGTGACTCCTTCCCGATGAACCATTCGTGCTCCGGTTTCGCGAGCGTCGCGTCGATCATGTCGCTTATCTCACGCGCTGCCTGCTGCTTCTCGCCGCCCAGCTTCTCCGCCCCTTCGAGAATCTCCCGCACTTCCGGGATGAACTCCACATAGAACCGCTCCGCAACCTCGAAGAAGCCGTGCCATTGCGTATAGTCCGGAGCAAACATGGCCGTCCCCATGCGGGCCCGCCGCCCTTCGTGGTGCCAGAGGTAGAAATACGTCCATTCGATCTCGTCATCGAAATCGACATCCGAGGTAATCAGACCACTCGCTCGCAGCTTGTTGTAAATTCCCGTCGCGGGAATTGCGAATTTGGCATTGTACTCATTGACCACGGCGTCGTACTGGGTGTAGAAATTGTCCACGTACGCTGACGTATGGCAGGTGGCGCATACGTCTTTCATATCCGCGCGGCGATCCTCCCATGATTTGACTTTCTTTCCCTGACCGAGCGCGGCCGCATCGATCTTCTGCGAGATGGCCGGTCGAAGCGTCCAACTGATGCGACTGCCGACATCGTGAGTGAGCGGCAAATCGGCGGTCGCCGACATGTGGCAGGTGGCGCAGGTCGGTGCGGCCGAATAGTCGACGCCCACAATCCAGGACTTATTGTGCAGGTTCATTCGATCGATATTCGCGAAGCAAGCGATGCCGTGCTTGGATTCCTCGTAGATTTCCTTCTGCGGGTGATCCGGTCCCAGATGACATTTACCGCAGTTCTCCGGCTGGCGCGCCAGCGCGGCATCGAACGAATGTCGGCTGTGACAGGCGGCGCAGGACCCCTTGGAACCGTCGGGGTTTATCCGCCCCATACCGGAATTGGGCCACGTGGTCGGATCGAGCGTCCTGTCGGCCCTGACTTTCACCTCGCTGCCGTGACACTGCTTGCATCCACTGATGGCGGCATTCGGACCCTCCACGACTTCGCCGAGCACGTTGTCGAGTGAACCGAGAATCATGCCGGCGTTCGCGTGGTGGGACGCCTCAAATTCGTTGAATTCATTGACGTGGCAATTGGAGCAGTCTTTTGGAGAAACAATCACGGCAATCGTGTAACCGTTGTGTTCGTATGCATCCGGATCACCCGGCTGGGCGCCGTGGCATTCGTAACAACCGACATTGGCGGCACTGTGCCGGCTGTACCGCCATTCGCCGACCAACCCGGCGGTCTGATCCTGATGGCAGGCCACGCAGGCGGCCGAGGCATCGGACAACTTCGCAGGGACGGCTCGGTCAACTGGTTCGGCAGCGAGCCCGGCAGCCGACACGACAACCGACCACGCCACCACCGTGAGAACTTTGCGCATATTACCTCCTTCGACGCTGCAATTTAGTCATCAGGATAAGCCGCAATCAACCCCCAATTCCTTGACCTGAGTCAAGCGGCGTGAGGTCCGCGCCGAGCGTCCGGCGCGACCGATAGCGCTATTGTCATCGTGACAAAGATAGCGATTGACAGCTTTGCCCCGGTCCTCTTAATTCCCCCCGGCTTTTTTGGCATGAATATGTACCGGCAAGGAGGATATATGCCCCGTTCTCTCACTCAAATCACCGATCTCACTGCTGCCGAAGTCCGCGAGATTCTAGACTTGTGCGGCAAAATGAAACGCAAGGAGATTGCCCCGAAGCCGCTGGCCGGCAAGGCGGTCGCCTGCATTTTCACCAAGGCCTCGCTGCGGACGCGCGTGTCGTTTGAAGTCGGCATACAGCAGCTCGGCGGCAACGCGCTTTATATCACCGATAACGAAATCAAGCTCGGCGAACGGGAATCGATCGCCGATGCCGCCCGCGTGTTGTCGCGGTATGTCGGGATGATCATGATCCGGACGTATAAGCAATCCGATGTCGAGGGTCTCGCCAAACATGCGTCGGTGCCGGTCGTCAACGGACTGACCGACGCTGTGCATCCCTGCCAGATACTCGGCGACTACTTTACCATATTGGAACACAAACCGCCGGAACGAAAATACAAAGTGGCCTATCTGGGCGACGGTAACAACATCACCCACAGCTGGCTCAACTTGGCCTCCCTCATACCCTTAGACCTTCGTATCGCCACGGCGCCGGACTGCCGCCCGGATTCGCTCTATGTTGAAAAGGCGCGCAGAAACCCGCAAAGCTCTGTCCTGCTGACGGATGATCCTAAAGAAGCAGTGGCGGGAGCCGATGTAGTCTATACTGATGTTTGGGCCTCGATGGGGCAGAAACATCTGGCTGAAGAAAAGGCGAACAAGCTAAGGAGTTTTCAGGTAAATAGTTCTCTGCTCAAGGGCGCGGATCCCGGAGCGATTGTTTTGCACTGTCTGCCGGCCGAACGAGGCAAGGAAATCACCGACGAGGTGATGGACGGTCCTCAATCGGTGGTGTTCGACGAGGCGGAAAACCGGTTGCACATTCAGAAAGCAATCATGGCTTTCCTCCTGAAATGACAACGTAAACAGAACGACCGGACGACGCGCGCGGAGAGGGGAACAGCAAGTCAAAGGAAAGGAGCCGCGCAATGCGTTC
>PQAP01000174.1 GCA_003105265.1 candidate division GN15 bacterium
ACTATGTCGGTATCGGCATGTATCTCGTGGCCCTGGCCACCGTGCTGGTATCGCTCATGCTGATTTTCGCGCCGAACAAGAGCTTGGCGCTGGCCAATTTCGGACTCAAACTCATCAAGCGGCAGCCCATCCATTTCAACATCGCCATGCGGGATGCGGTTGGCGTTTACCTCGGGTACATGGTCGGCTGGATGATCTACGGCCTGGCGTTCTGGGTCTTCCTTCACGCGCTTATCGAGAATCCGGGAGTGCCGCTGCTGGTGGGAATCGGTTCGTTCATCATCGCCTATCAAATCGGTTATCTGGCTATTTTCACGCCGGGCGGTCTGGGCGCGCGCGAACTGGTCATGATCGGCCTGCTGACTCCGTATGTCGGTCCGCTGGCCGCCGGGATAGCGGTTGCGGCCCGGATCTGGAACACTATCAGCGACATTATTGCCTCGGCGATCGCGCTCCGACTGCGGATCTAGACTCCGCAAGGCGTTGCGGCTCTGTCGATTGACTGCTTAGCCCGACCGGCCGAAAAAAACTCAGGAAACTTCTTGACTTACCGACATATAATCGCATATTGACATGCGATTAGAGATTGAACGATGATTTCAAAGACCGGCATACATGCAGCATTGGCCATGACCGTCATGGCGCAGCTCGAGCCCGGCGAATACGCCGGCGCCTCCCAGATTGCCAGAGAGATCGGCGCCCCGCAGAACTACCTTGGCAAGCTGCTCAACACGCTCTCCAACGCCGGCCTGCTCCAGTCGCAGAAGGGCTTCGGCGGCGGCTTTCGTCTGGCGAAACCGGCGAAAAAGATATCGCTGTTCGAAGTGGTCGAGCCGATCGATCGCGTCAGCCGATGGGGCGGCTGCTTCCTCGGCCGCCACAAATGTCGCGAGGATAACCCCTGCGCCGTGCATCACCGCTGGAAAAAAATCCGTGAGGAATACTTGGATTTTCTGCGCTCGACCAGCATCGATGATCTGGTGGAGAAGAGGGTGCGGCTGTGACGCTCTCTCTTTTTATTGAGTAATCGGATAACAACATGCGATTAGGTGTTACTATGAGAACCGTGAAAGTAACAGCCCATGTCAATAAGCAAAGGAGTATTAGCAATGAAACCCGTTGAAATTCTGATGCAGGAACATCGCGTGATCGAGGTGGCGCTGAATTGCCTCGAGGCGATGATGGAAAGAGCGCAGGCCGATGGTCGTTTGGAGAAGGAGCCCGCCGAGCAGATTGTCGATCTGATTCGGAATTTTGCCGACCGCTGCCATCACGGCAAAGAAGAAGACCGGCTGTTCCCGGCGATGGTCGCCAAGGGGATGCCGCAGGAAGGCGGACCGATCAGCGTTATGCTGGCGGAACATGACATGGGGCGGGCATTCGTTCGTCAGATGGCGAAAAGCATTGAGTGCGCGGCCGACGGCGATTCGGCGGCACTGGCGGAGTTTGCGAATGCCGCCGGAGGTTACATCCAGTTGCTGCGGTCGCACATCCAGAAAGAGGACCGGATACTGTTCCCCATGGCGGACCGCATGCTGGACGAGGAGGAACAAAAGGACCTGCTGGCCGAATTCGAGACGGTCGAAACCGAGCACATGGGAGCAGGCACGCACGAACGGTACTTGAAGGTTGCGGAGTCGCTCGCGGCCCGGTACGGCGTCTCCTCTGCTCCGGTCGCCCGTGCGGCCGCCGGCGGTTGTTGCCACCATCATTAATCGGCTCCAAATGCAAACGCACGATGAATGTTTAGTGTATATCAATCAGTAGGAGGTATAGCCATGAAACGGATATGTGGAATCTATGGGAGCGCGGCAGCAATCGTTGGCGCTGCCCTTCTCATTCTGCCCGTCGTCAGTCGCGCCCATTGTGATACGATGGATGGCCCGGTAATATCAGACGCTCGTCAGGCGCTATCAATGAACAATATTGCGCCCGTCTTGAAATGGATCCCTGCAGCCGACGAAGCTTCGATACGAGAACTCTTCGACAAGACCATTGCCGTCCGCAAGCTGGGCGATCAGGCTCGCGACCTTGCCGACCAGCTTTTCTTTGAGACGCTCGTCAGAGTTCACCGGGCTGGCGAAGGTGAACCGTTTACCGGCCTGAAACCGTCGGGGACGACTGTTGACCCGGTAATCGCGCAAGTAGACGAAGCGTTGTCGTCTGGATCGATCGACGGCCTCACCGCCCGCATCAACGAGCACATTCGGCAAAGTATCGGTGAGCGGTTCGAGGCGACCCGAGAGGCGCGCACGCATGCTTCCGACAACGTCGAGGCGGGACGAAAATATGTTGAGACCTACGTTGAATTGATGCATTTTATGGAGCGCCTCCACACGGATGCAACAACCGACATCAGTCACTCCGACAGCCACGAACAGCAGGAATCGGCGCACTAAGTTAATTACAGGGAGAATGAGCATATGAAAAAGCAGTGGTTCGCCTTCTGGGGCGTGATCATCGTCTCGTTTATCGTGCTCGGCTGGGCCGGCACGAGAATCTACCACCAGAAACCGCCGCTTCCGGAGGTCGTGAAGACTCAGAGCGGCGAAATCATGATCGGCCCCGGCCAGATCAGCGACGGGCAGAATGTCTGGCAGTCGCTCGGCGGCATGGAAATGGGTTCGGTGTGGGGGCACGGCAGTTATGTCGCGCCGGATTGGACCGCCGACTACCTGCACCGCGAGTGCGTGTTCATCCTGAACTCGTGGGCGCAGGCGGGGTACCGGCAGGATTACAATCACCTTGACGTCGAACATAAGGCCGAACTGCGGGCCCGGCTGCGGGAGCTGCTGCGCACCAACACCTATGATCCGTCGACCAACACTATCACCGTCGATCCGATCCGGGTACAGGCATTCGAAACGAACGTACAGCATTACCGGGAAGTTTTTGTCAATGGTGACAACGAAAGCTCGATTCCGGCCGGGACGCTGACCGACACCGCGCGGATTCGACAGCTGGTGTCGTTCTATTTCTGGACTTCGTGGGCCGCCTCCACCAACCGTCCGGGCGACAACATGTCCTACACCAGCAACTGGCCGCATGAAGAGTTGATCGGCAACGTCCCGACCAGCGATGCGATTATCTGGACCGGCTTCAGCATCATCATGCTCCTGGCCGGCATCGGCATACTGGTCTGGTTTCACGCGTCCCGCAAGCGGGAGCCGGTTGCCGAAAAGGTCCCGGCCGAAGACCCGTTGTCTTCGTTCAAGCCGACGCCGTCACAGAAGGCGGTGGTCAAGTATTTCTGGATTGTCTCGGGGCTGTTTATCGTGCAGATCATCATGGGGGTGATCACCGCGCACTTCGGCGTGGAAGGGAACGCCTTCTATGGATTGCCGATTGCCAAGCTGCTGCCGTATGTCATCACCCGGACATGGCACACCCAGATCGGTATCTTCTGGATCGCCACCGCGTGGCTCGCCGCGGGCCTGTATATCGGCCCGGCGGTAAGCGGCGTGGAGCCGAAAGGGCAGCGACTGGGAGTCAATATCCTGTTCGGGGCGTTGCTCGTGGTAGTGCTCGGATCGCTGATCGGCGAATGGTTCGGCATCAAGCAGAAGCTCACCGGCTCGAGCTGGTTCTATTTTGGACATCAGGGATATGAATATGTCGATCTCGGACGTGTCTGGCAGATCGCGCTGCTCGTGGGACTTTTCCTCTGGCTGTATCTGGTTGGGCGCTGTATCGTGACCGCCATCAGGAAGGGCGGCGAGCAGAAGACGCTCATGACCATGTTCCTGGTTTCGGCCGTGGCCATTGCCGCGTTTTACGCCGCGGGTCTGATGTGGGGCAAAAATACGCACCTTTCCGTGGTCGAGTACTGGCGATGGTGGGTGGTGCATCTGTGGGTGGAAGGATTCTTCGAAGTGTTCGCGACCGTCGTGATCGCCTTCCTGTTCGCCCGGCTGCAGTTGATCCGGCTGGCCACCGCCAATCAGTCGGTGCTCTTCTCCACCACGATCTTTCTGACCGGCGGCATTATTGGGACACTTCACCACCTCTATTTTGCCGGCACACCCACATCAATCATGGCGCTCGGCGCGGTGTTCAGTGCGCTGGAAGTGGTGCCGCTGACGATTATCGGGTTCGAGGCGTGGGACAATATTCGGCTCTCTCGCTCGACCGAGTGGGTGAAGAAATACAAGTGGCCGATTTACTTCTTCGTCTCGGTCGCCTTCTGGAATATGGTCGGGGCGGGCTTATTCGGGTTCACCATCAATCCACCGATCGCCCTCTACTATATGCAGGGCCTGAACACCACGCCGGTGCACGGCCACACCGCGCTCTTCGGCGTCTACGGCATGCTGGGACTGGGGCTGATGCTGTTCTGCATGCGGATGCTGTATGTCCGGGAGGACTGGAAGGATGGCGCTATCAAGTTCTCGTTCTGGACGATCAACGGCGGCCTGATGCTTATGGTGGTGCTGAGCTTGCTGCCGGTCGGCATCATGCAGACATGGGCCTCGGTGGAATTCGGCTACTGGTACGCGCGCAGCGCCGAGTTCCTCTATTCACCGACTCTCATGACTCTCAAGTGGCTGCGGGCGATCGGAGACACCGTGTTTGCGGTGGGAGCGGTCACGCTCGGGCTGTTCGTGTTCGGCCTCGCGACCGGCCACTCGCTGAAAAAAGCCGGAGGCGTTACTCGATCCGAAAACCGACACTAAGAATGTCGGCGGAGATGGCGGGCGCCTGATACACGCTCGCCCCGAATGGAAGCGTTCGGGGCGAGTGTGTGTGCAGGAAATTCAGCGCTCTACTGCTTTACCCGCGTTTGACGATACTCTTTGAGGATAGCTCCGACCAGCAAGGGCATCAGGAACACCGCGCCAATCAGAATTACCAGGACAGCAACAAGCCAGCTGCTCATAACAGAACTCCTGTCCCCGATCGGAATCAACCCGGCAGCGGCAGCGTGATTTCGCCCTCCGTGCGGAGCAATGCTTCGATCGGCAGTTTTCTATTTGCAGAGTCTTAGCTCGACAGCTACATGCGACCGGGTCGACAGCGCCTGAACCATTGGCAACCGGCGCTTGCTGGAGAAATCCGAACGCCGGTCACGGGCGCCTGACTTCGGCTATCATCAAAGAAAATCGTCTGAACGGCACTTTTTCGCTGGAAGGATATTGACTATTCAGACCATTTAAGTATTAATATAGGGCGTGTTGAATTGAACGCAAGGGAAAAATCGGAGTGAAACTGTCCCGAATTCCGCAGCAGATCATCCCCCTGGGTATCCTCTTTGCTGCGGCGATAATTGGCTTGGTCGTCTTAAGGGCCATCTTCGTCCCTCCCACCTTTGGTGAGCACGGGCATTACCGGGCGGCCGCGGTCGACGAAATCAGTCAACTGCCTGAATCATATGCCGGAATCAAGGCCTGCATGGACTGTCACTCCGACGTCTACGATCTTAAGCAGGCGTCGGTACATAAAGGGTTATCTTGCGAAACCTGCCACGGCGCCGCCGCGGCCCATGCCGCCGACCCTGAAGCCGCCAAGCCGGTCGTGCCGACCGGCCGCAACCTGTGCCTTACCTGTCACGGTTATCTGGATTCGCGGCCCTCGGGTTTCCCGCAGATAATCTCGGCTACGCACAATCCCGCCAAACCGTGCATGTCCTGCCATAATCCGCACAGCCCGATCATATCGGCCCCCACCGAAGAGTGCGCCGCCTGTCACGCGGGAATCGCAAACCAGAAAGCGGTCTCGCATCATGCCGAACTGGCGTGCACGCAGTGCCATACGGTTCCCAAGGAGCATTTCACGCAGCCGCGTGTATTCGCCGCGCAGAAGCCGGCCGGTCGGGAGGTCTGCGGGGCGTGCCACGCCAACGCCGGTTCGGGCAAAGAGATTCCGCAAATCGACCTGGCCACCCACGGCGGCCGCTACATGTGCTGGGATTGCCACTACCCCCACTCCCCGGAGGCGCAATAGACCATGAATCAGCCCCCCAAAATGCCTCGTCGCGAATTCCTCTCCAATGTCGCCGCCACCGTACCGAGCTGGCTGCTGTTTCTGTCTGCGTTCAAGCCGGAACGGCTGTTCGCCCAGGAATCCGAAAAGTACGATCCGACCAAACACAACTATTCGATGGGGGTCGATATCCGGAAATGCATTGGGTGCGGCCGCTGCGCCGACGCGTGTAAGACCGAAAACCACGTCCCGCGCGAGCCGTTCTTTTTCCGCACCTGGGTCGAGCGATATGTCATTCCGGTGGAAGGCGAAGTGTATGTCGACAGCCCGAACGGCGGTATCGACGGCTTCCCGGAATACAAAGCGGAGTCCGAGACGCTCCGGACCTTCTTCGTCCCGAAGTTGTGCAACCACTGCGAAAACGCCCCGTGTGTGCAGGTCTGCCCGGTCGGCGCGACATTTACCAGTCAGGACGGCGTAGTGCTGGTCGATGCCAGCTACTGTGTCGGTTGCCGTTACTGCATTCAGGCCTGCCCGTACGGCGCCCGGTATCTGCATCCCACCACGAAAGTCGCCGACAAGTGCACCTTCTGCTATCACCGCATCACCAAAGGGGATCTCCCCGCGTGTGTCGAAGTCTGTCCCACGCAGGCGCGCGTATTCGGCGAGCGTAACTCCAACAGCAGCCCGATTCGACGGTTTCTCCGGTTCAACGATGTCAAGGTGCTGAAATCGTATCTCAACACGCGGCCCAAAGTGTACTACGCCGGCGCCGACGAGGAGGTCCGCTGATGGCTCCGCTCCTGTCACTCATCATCACCGCGCTCTCGGAGCTGCCGCACGTCACCGGCTACATGTACCCCAATGAGTACGAACTCCACTGGAGTATTCTCATTGTCATCTACCCTTACCTGACCGGGCTGGTGGCCGGTGCGTTCATTCTGGCGTCCCTCGAACGGGTGTTCAACGTCAAGGCACTGCAACCAGTGTATCGGCTTTCACTCTTGACCGCGCTGTCATTCCTCCTGATCGCCCCGCTGCCGCTCCTTGCCCACCTCGGCCACCCGGAACGATTTTACGAAATGATCTTCACGCCGCATACTCAGTCGGCGATGGCTATGTTTGGCTTCGTATACGCCTGGTACTTGATGGTCGTGCTGCTGCTGGAGATCTGGTTCGACTATCGCAAGGAGTTTGTTATCTGGTCCACCGAAAAGAAAGGCCTGAGCCGCTTCATCTACAAAGTGCTTTCGCTCGGCACCACCGACATCTCCCCCAGAGCGCTGGCGTTCGATGACAAGGTCGGACGGATTATCACAATTATAGGTATCCCTTCCGCGTTCCTGCTCCACGGCTATGTCGGCTTCATATTCGGGTCGGTGAAAGCGAACCCGTGGTGGAGCTCGGTACTGATGCCGATCGTGTTCCTCTTCTCCGCCATGGTCTCCGGTATCGCGCTGATGATCCTGGTCTACACCGTTACCACCATGTTCCGCTGGAAACAGCTCAGCATGGCCTGCCTGAACAAACTGGCCGAGATTCTGCTGTACGCGATGATTGTCGATTTCTCGCTCGAGCTGCTCGATTTCATCCANCGGCTTTACGAATCGGAGGAATCGATCACGATACTGGCCTCGATGGTCTCCAACCGCCTGTTTATCAGCTTGATTATTTCGCAGGTGATTCTCGGCACGATCTTCCCGATTGTGGCGATTGCCCTGTCCCGCTTTGGTCGNTTCCCCGACGAACTCAAGCGCTATCTCTATTTCATCGCAGCCATTCTGGTGCAGGTAGGCATCTTCAGCACGCGCTGGAATGTGGTAATCGGCGGACAGTTGTTCTCGAAGTCGCTGCGCGGCCTCACCACCTACAAGCTGGAGTTCTTCGGTATCGAGGGATTACTGGTGGCGCTGGTGCTCTTGATACTCCCGTTTGTCATCCTCTGGATCATGTCTCGCCTGCTGCCGCCGTGGTCGAAGCACGAAATTGACCTGAAGTCGGCGTGAGCTCGCGCCTGATCTAGTCTTGTAGGGCAGAACCGCTTCTGGTTCTGCCTGTCATCGTACCGAAATGCATTTACAACGATTCCGGCAGGTCATCGTCATATATGACGATGATGCTCGTACGATATTGCCGCCAAGGAGTCCGTGATGAGATTTCGTATTGTGTGCCTGTTGTCCCTCTTTTTCGTCTTCGTACAATTCGGGATTCAGGCAGCGCCCAATGAGTTATTGACAGCCGCCGAAAAGGGAGATATCGAAGCAGTCAGGCAACTGCTTCAGCAGGATTCCTCGCTGGTAGCCGCCGCCGACTCACAGGGATACACTCCATTGCACAAGGCCGCATACAACAACTGGCTCGAGGTCGCCGAGTACCTTCTCGCTCACGGCGCCGATATCAACGCGCTCTCCCGGAGCGGCAGCGCGCCGCTGCACGGTGCGGCCTCGTACGGCCACCTGCCGATGGTTCGCCTGCTGCTCGAAAAGGGTGCGCGCCTCGACATCGCGAATGGCTCCGGCTTCACGCCACTGCTCGGTGCTTGTGCCAGTGGCCGATCCGACATCGCGCAATTGCTGATAGAGAAGGGCGCCAATGTCAACAGCGCCATGCCGGACGGCCGCACGCCCCTTCTCCTGGCAGTCTGGAATAACGACACCGCGCACGCCCGATTCCTCTTGGACCGCGGAGCGAAAGCCGATATTCGAACCAACACCGGCGTCTCACTGCCGTATGTCGCCGCTACCACGCGCGATCGAGCATTCGGACGGATGTTTATTGATAGAGCCACTGACGTCAACGAGCGAGATTCGATCGGCCTGACTATGCTTCACTACGCCGCCGCTCGCGGCTTCTCCGAGCAGGTCCAGCGCCTGCTTGATCGCGGCGCCGATCTCAACGCCAGGG
>PQAP01000175.1 GCA_003105265.1 candidate division GN15 bacterium
TGGGTGGTGTTTTTCGGCGTGGTTTCCGGGTTGATCTACTTCTTCTTCTCGCGAGAGCACACGGGGATGTTCGGGAAGGCCTCGCGGTTCGGCATCTGGGTGCTGATGGTGACTTTCGGTGCGGCGTTCGGATATACAGTCATGGGACGTATTTCGTTGCTCGTGGGCCGCATAACCTTTTTATTCCGAGATTGGCTGAGCGTAATTCAATAAAGGACCTCTGATCTATGCGGAGGAAATATGATTCGTAACGTTATCTACGGCATTCTTCTGGCGTTGATGTCGGTCTGCCTGGCATTGGCTCAGACGGATGCAGTTCCACAGGATTCGGCCGGGACGGCGCCGGCTGCAATCTCTCCACCCCAGCCGGTGACCGGATTGACGGCCAAAGATACTCCGGACGACCACGGGCATTCCATCACGCTGAAATGGACGCTGTCTCCCGATGATCAGGGAGGCGCGCACAGTGTGCGGACGTACGAGGTGTTCCGGTGGGTGCCGTTCTTTATGGACTCCATGCATGCCCGGCAGTACTCGGTTGATTCTCTGATGGGACTCCAAACGCTGTGGCGGCGATACCTGCCGTTTGCGAAGGACAGCATCAAGTACTTCGAGAAGTCCGGCAATGCGGAGACCGCCAGGCGATTTGCCGATACGGTCGCGTATATCGAGAAGCGCACATCGACTCTCCGCGGCGAGATCAAGAGTCTGCAGCGGGGCATCGAAAACGATTGGGAGCGCGCCCCGCAGGCGCACGCCCAGTATCCGAACGGCGGCGAGTGGCAAATGGTGGGACAGACCTTCGCCGGTCAGGGAAATTATGTCAACAGCGGCCAGAAGGATAACACGGCCTCGGATTATCTTCCCAACGGCTGCAATTTCTACTACCGGGTCGATGCGGTCACCGCAGATCCCAAGATTAGAACGTCCTCGGAAATTGTCGGACCCGTGCAGGCGACCGGGCAATGGTACAATGTCGGGCGAACGCCGTCGTTGTTTGCAACCGGAATTTTCGTGCTGCTGGTTCTGTTGTTTGTGAGGGCGGCCCGCAAGGGGAAAGAGCTGTACGTACGTCCGCTGGCCGGTATCGAAGCGGTGGATGAGGCGATTGGCCGTGCGACAGAAATGGGCAAGCCGATTCTTTATGTGCTGGGTCTGGGTACGGCCGCCGATATTGCCACCATTGCGTCGTTCACGGTGCTGGCGCGCGTGGCCAAGCGGGTGGCCGAGTATCAGACCGAGCTGATTGTTCCGACCTACGATCCGATCGTGATGTCTGTGGCGCAGGAGACGATCAAGTCCGCGTACGCTGACGCCGGGCGTCCCGATTCCTACAGAGAAGAGATCGTCTTCTTCGTGACGCAAAACCAGTTCGCATATGTGAGCGCCGTCAACGGCATCATGCTCCGTCAGCATCCCGCGACCAACGTGTACATGGGGAAGTTTTTCGCCGAATCGTTGATTCTGGCGGAGACTGGCGCGCTGGCGGGATCGATTCAGATTTCGGGTACAGATGAAATCGCGCAGATTCCGTTCTTCGTCGTGGCGTGCGACTACACGCTGATCGGCGAGGAACTCTACGCTGCCTCCGCCTATCTTGGCCGTGAGCCGGTCTTGCTTGGCTCGCTGAAAGCGCAGGATTATGCCAAGGCGGCGGTGATCATCCTCGCGATCCTCGGGGCCATTGCAGTCAACTTCGGCTGGACCGAGTTCCGCGAAATATTCAGAGTGGTGAGGTAGGAGGCGGCTATGCACAAGCGACAATTACCATTTATTCTGGTTTTCATCTTCGGCGCTTTCATGGCTGTGCAGTACTTCATGCCCCACGAAAGTTCTGAATTCATCTATGAGTTCTTCGCGCTCGATTGGGTGCCGATCATCGGGATCTTTGCTCTCGCTCTCGGCATCTGGTCGCTGATCAAAGTGTCCTGGGACAAGATCAAACACCGGCGGCAGGATTGGCAGTACTCGGTGGTGCTGCTGGCCGGGCTGTTCACGATCATCTTCTTCGGGTTCTTTGTGAAGGTCGGTGAACACTGGGAATTCCGGTTCATGACCTCGGACGGTCTGCAGAGCTACATGTTCCGGCATCTGTTCGACTATATCGTGATCCCGGGCCAGGCGACTGTGTTCTCGCTGCTGGCGTTCTACATCGCGTCGGCTTCGTACCGGGCGTTCCGCGCGCGCAATCTGCTGGCGACACTGCTTCTTTCCGCGGCGCTGATCATGATGCTTCGCTTCTCGCCGATCCCCGGCCTGGGTGAGTACATGTCCAAGACAGCCACCTGGCTGCTGAATGTGCCGAATCTCGCCGCCAAACGGGCAATCATCATCGGCATCGGCCTCGGGATGGTTGCCACAGCCATGAAGGTCGTACTCGGCATCGAGCGCGGCTACATGGGGAAAGGGTGAGAGGAGCGACTCTATGGATATGTTTGCAAAAATGATGGCGCTCGATCGCCGCTGGGTTTTCCTGACGCTGGCAATTGTCTGTGTCGTCGCTTACGGCCTGACTTTCGAAGTGCCTATTCTGATCAACGATGAAGTGCAGTCGATCTACAATTTCATCGATACACTGAAACCGGGCCAGATTGTGTTCATCGCGGTTGATTACGATCCGTCCAATCAGGCGGAACTCCAGCCGATGCTCTATGCACTCATGGAGCAATGTTTCCGAAAGGACCTGAAGGTCATAATCACGGCGCTGTCGCAGAACGGTCCCGGCATGGCGGATCAGGCCATCCGGGATGTCAGTGACTCGGTCAAACTGGACCGTACTTACAACGGGGTGAACTATCCCGGGCGGACGGTCGAGCGGGGGAAGGATTACGTCTTCCTCGGCTACAAACCGTATCCGTCGCTGATCATCCTGGGCATGGGGCAGAACTTCCGGATTCCCTTCCCCACTGATTACTACGGTACGCCGATCGATTCATTGCCGCTGATGAAAGGCGTCATCAACTACGATCAGGTTGCCTGTGTAATCAGCTTGGCGGCGGGCAATATCGCCGACATGTGGATTGCCGACGGTCAAGGGCGGTACAACTTCAAATTGGCGTTTGGTCTGACCGGCGTTATGGGTGCGGATTACTATCCGTACCTTAGCTCGAAGCAGATATTCGGCATTATGGCCGGGCAGTATGGAGCCGCTCAGTATGAGAAACTGACCGACAACAAAGGGATGGCTCAGGACGGTATGCGCATTCAGCTGCTCGCGCACTGGCTGATCATCCTGTTCATTATCATCGGGAATATCGGGTTCTTCGCCAGTCGCCGTAAACTCAAAGAGCAGGGAAAGTGAGGAGAAGCACGTAATGGATTTTTCAACCTTTCTCTGGACCAGCTTTGCGGCGTTTCTGACGCTGGCAATCTTCTCGTTTCTGTACAAGGACAATCCGCTGTACAAATTCGCGGAGCATCTCTTTGTGGGCGTGTCGGCGGGCTACTTTGTCGTGATTCTATTCCACAACGGGCTCAGCCCGAACCTGCTGCAGCGGTTATCCGACGGTGACTGGTATTATCTCTGGCTGAATTCCCTTCGCCCGTGGTATATCATCCCCGGAATACTGGGTATCCTCATGTTCTCCCGCTTCTCCAAGAAGTGGGCATGGGTATCGCGCTACCCGATGGCAATCTATATCGGAATTGCGGCGGGGGTGGCGATTCCGCTGGAGATGACCAACCGGGTACTGCGGCAGATGGTAGCCAGCATGACGCCGATCAACTGGGGGAATTTTCTCGGTAGCGGGTATCTGGATATCGCCTCCGGCTATTCGGAAGTCATCATCCTCACCGGTGCGGTCTCGGCGCTGGTGTATTTCTTTTTCTCGACTCCGCACCGGGGGGCGATCGGCGGGATTGCGAAATACGGTATCTGGATTCTGATGCTGGGATTCGGCGCCACGTTCGGATTCACCGTCATGAACCGAATATCGCTGTTTGCCAACCGCATTCAGTTCCTGTGGGTGAACTGGATGAAGAACGCCTTCAACGTGAAAGGCGTCAACCCGCAGGCGGACACGTCGTACATGCTGGCGTTTACCGTGGTGGCGCTGATTTTTGTCGGTTATGTGGTGTGGGAGATCATGAAGAAATTCCGCAAGGCAGAGACGGCATAAGTCAAGTTTTAGTTGATTATTTAAGGCCCGGTGAACAATGTATCATCGGGCCTTGTTATGCGTATAAGAATTACTACAATGAATAAGCGATCTCGTCAGAGCAGCATCGGGAAGCATTCAGTCGTGAGGCCGGATCGTCCGCGTTGTTGCATACGAGACAATAGGTTACACCGCGAAGAGTCGACGCTTGTAATTTATTAATATACAATGAGTTGATTCGGGTAGATTTATCTGTTTCGTTAACCCTGTAGCGGATTGGAGGTTACGACAAACTTTTTTCAAGCGGACGCGAGATTTCGCTTGACATACAGGCAATATTTTCCTTATAATCTCTGTGGTAGGAACCAGGGTAGTTGCGCAGTACTAATTAGAAGGGTAGCAACATCTAACACAGGGAAAGTGAGGTGGGGAATGGCTCGAACAGAACGACAGGTTCAAGCCAGCACCAGCACCGAGTCGTCCGGAGCGGAAGGCAAAGAGACCCGGTCGAAATTGTCAACCGCGGAGGCGCGGCGCGAATATCAGCGTCGTTACTACCAGTTGCACAAGGAAAAGGCCAAGGAGTATCAGCGGCAGTACAACCTGACGCACAAGAAGAAGCTGCGGGCCGGACGAGGTAAAGCCAGTCTCTCGGTGTCACGAGAAGTTGTGCGCTCGACCTTCAACACCGCCGACATCATGCATTCGCCGGTCGAGAAGACGCTGAAGATGCTGGATCAGATTATCAAGGGGAAGCGGTTGTTCACGATGTGATAACGGCAGCCGTCGAGCTTTGGAGGCGACCGGATTGACCTCAACGATCCGGTCGCCTTTTCTCTTGCCTGTGCCGATACCGTTGCATAGATTCGCGGCAATTAGTTTAGCTATTTGGAGTTAAGGAGTACTTATGGTGGCTAAGAAGGCGCCGGCGGCAAAGAAAACAGCGGCAGCCAAACCGGCCAAGACGGCCGGTACAAAATCGCGCGGGGGAAGTCCGAAGGTTCAAGTCCCCGACGAAAAATTCTATTACTTCTTCGGTCCCGGGAAGGCCGATGGCGATGCGGGCATGAAAGATCTGCTCGGCGGCAAGGGAGCCAATCTGGCGGAAATGGCCGGAGCCGGCATTCCGGTTCCACCCGGCTTCACGATGACAACGACCGTGTGCAAGCTCTACTATGAAAACGGCATGGAAGTTCCGAAGCCGATCGACAAGGAACTGGAAAAGCACATCGCCTTGATCGAGCAGGCCACCGGTAAGAAGTTCGGCGATCCGACCAACCCGCTTCTGGTTTCGGTCCGTTCCGGCGCGAAGTTCTCGATGCCCGGCATGATGGATACGATTCTGAATCTCGGGCTCAACGAAGAGACGCTCGAAGGGCTGGGGAAGAAGACCAACAATCCCCGGTTCGCGATGGACAACTACCGGCGCTTCATTTCGATGTTCGGTAATGTAGTGCTCGGCATCGACAAGGAGCAGTTCGAGCAGGTCATTCACGAAAAGAAAGTCGAACGCCGGGTAAAGCAGGACAGTTCGCTTCAGGTCGGCGATCTGAAAGACATCGTCAAGAAGTACAAGCAGATTATCCGGAAGAAAACCGGCGAGGCGTTTCCCGATGATCCGTGGGTCCAACTCCGAATGGCCCGGGATGCCGTATTCCGCTCGTGGAACAATCCGCGCGCGATCAGCTATCGGCGTCTGAACAATATCCCGTCCGATATCGGCACGGCAGTCAACGTGCAGGCGATGGTGTTCGGCAACATGGGGAATACTTCCGGCACAGGGGTGGGCTTCACGCGCAATCCCGCCACCGGCGCGAAAGAGTTCTACGGCGAATTCCTGGTGAACGCGCAGGGTGAAGACGTGGTGGCCGGCATCCGCACGCCGCAGCCCATTCACGAACTGTCGCAGGACATGCCGGAAATCTACAAGCAGCTGAAAGAGATCACTTCGCGTCTCGAAAAGCATTACCGCGATCTTCAGGATTTCGAGTTCACGATCCAGGAGAGCACGCTGTACATGCTGCAGACGCGCAACGGCAAGCGCACGGTGCAGGCAGCGATCAAGATCGCGGTCGACATGGTACACGAGAAGCTGATCACCAAAGAAGAGGCGCTGCTTCGAATCGATCCGCAGCAGATCGATCAGCTTTTACATCCGCGTATCGATCCATCGGCGAAGTACGATGTGGTCGCGAAAGGGCTGGCGGCGTCGCCGGGCGCGGCCTCTGGGCATGTCTATTTCACCGCCGATGACGTTGTCAAGTACGGCGCCAAGACGGCGACCATTCTTGTGCGCGAAGAGACCAACCCCGATGATATCGAAGGGATGAATGTCGCGGTCGGCATTCTCACCGCGCGGGGCGGCATGACGTCGCACGCGGCGGTGGTGGCGCGCGGCATGGGCAAGTGCTGTGTCTCCGGAGCGGAGACGGTGCGCGTCAACCTCGCCAAGAAGCAGTTTTCGGTCGGCAAGCTGACGATCAAGGAAGGGGAAGTCGTTACACTCAACGGTTCGACCGGCGAAGTGATTCTGGGCGATGTTCCGACGATTGAGCCGGAGTTGTCGGCCGAATTCACCGAAATGATGACGTGGGCGGACGAATACCGCACGCTGCGGGTGCGCGCCAACGCCGACATCCCGCGCGACGCTCTGCAGGCGGTCAAATACGGCGCCGAGGGAATCGGTCTCTGCCGCACCGAGCATATGTTCTTTGCGGAAGAGCGGATTCCGATCGTTCAGGAAATGATCCTGGCCGATTCACCGGAGGACCGTCAGGCGGCGCTCGACAAGCTGCTGCCGTTCCAGAAGAAAGATTTCAAAGGCCTGTTCGACGCGATGAAGGGTCTTCCCGTGACAATCCGGACGCTCGACCCGCCGCTGCATGAGTTCCTTCCGAAGAAGGAAGAGGTGCAGGCACGGCTGAAGGCGCTCGACCCGAAGTCGGACGATTACGAAGAGCGGCTGGCCGAACTCCAGAAGACGCTCAAGCGGATCGACGAGCTGACCGAGCTCAACCCGATGCTCGGGCACCGCGGCTGCCGGCTGGGGATCACCTATCCCGAGATTACCGAAATGCAGGTGCGGGCGATCATGGAAGCGGCCTGCGAGCTGCACCGGCACAAGATCGAAGTGTACCCGGAGATCATGATTCCGCTGGTGGGGCACATCAACGAGTTCAAGAACCAGAAAGAGCTCGTGCTGCGCGTCGCCAACGAGGTGCTGGCCAAGTACAAGACCAAGGACCTTCAGTTCAAGGTCGGCACGATGATCGAGATCCCGCGCGCGGCGCTGACCGCCGACGAGATCGCGACGGAAGCGGAGTTCTTCAGTTTCGGCACCAACGACCTGACGCAGATGACGATGGGCTTCTCGCGCGACGACGCCGGCAAGTTCCTCGGCTATTATCAGCAGCACGGCATCCTGCCGACTGATCCATTCGTGTCGATCGACCGAGACGGTGTCGGGCAGCTCATCCGGATGGGCAAGGAGCGCGGCCGCTCGGCCCGGGCCGACCTGAAAGTCGGCATCTGCGGCGAGCACGGCGGCGATCCGAACTCAATCGAGTTCTGCCATATGGTGCAGCTTGACTATGTGTCATGCTCACCGTATCGCGTGCCGATCGCGCGGCTGGCGGCGGCTCAGGCGGCGATTCGCGGCAGCGACTCCGGCAAACA
>PQAP01000176.1 GCA_003105265.1 candidate division GN15 bacterium
CGCTTGAGTCCGTCACCGGTGATTTTCGTGATATAGATCGAGCCGTCATCGGTAGAAAACGCCAACCATTTCGAATCAGGCGACCATGACGGCGCCAGCGGCAGCACGGAAGCGCCGGCGGCCGGTTCATAGACGGCGTAGGTCGTGCCGAGATTCTTGTCGATGATATAGACACCGGATTTGCTCATGTCGTTCTTGACGAACGCCAGCCACTGCCCATCGGGAGACCATGACGGTCCGAGGCAGTTGGCGAATCGCTTCGACATCACCCGCACCGAATCAACCGGCTTCATGAAACTATTGCGATTCATGATCGCAAATCCCTGCCGCCGGTAGTTGCGATTGTCCGAATTGGCGGCGCTCGCGGTGCTGTAAAGATGCTCGAAGGCGATATCGCCGCCGGGGCTCATGCTGGGGGCAAGAAAGTACTCGCTCGCCGTCTGCCAGTCCTTGCGGAGGATCTGGAAGTTTCCGCCTTCCGGGTCGATCGTGCAAATCTGGTAATTGGGGAATTCCGTTCTCACTGCGTCGGCGTTCATGATTCTCGTGAACACAATCGTCGATCCGTCCGCGCTCCATTCCGGATCCCGTCCGCCGAGCGCATCGGTAATCCGGCGCCAGTACATTGTATTTCCATTGGCGGCGGAATCCAGGTAGCAGATGAACAGATCGTAGAGTTTCTTCCGTCCGCCGGAGTAGTCCGGTTCGCGCCAGTCGCATTGACCGGACCGCGTGTACACGATTCGTTTGCCGTCGGGAGCCCAGCTCAGGCGGCCATCGGCGTTCTTGACGTCGGCAGCGCGCATCTGGCCGGTACCGTCGGCATTCATCACCCAGACACTGCTGTCGCGAATAAAGGCGAGCCGGCCGGTCGGCCGGGCCGGAATAGTGCCCGCCAGGGAGGCGGGCAACTTGGGAATTTGGGCGATTACATCGACACTGACGGCAAGAATGGCAATAACGAAGGCGGCGCTAAGCCGAACTAACTGGTTTTTCAAATCAACGCTCCGTTCTCTTTCAGTTTATCGGGGCTCAAGATAGAGCCGAGGCGCCGCCTGTCAACAGCCGATTGTGCTACCGATCTTACCAACTGAAGTACTTCTTCAGATTGACCTTGGCCCGGACACCGGACAGCGCTACATCGACACGGGAGTCCGCGGTACCGGCATAGGTCGCCACGACCTCCTGGTCCACTGAATTATACCACGCAACATTGGTAAAGTTCAGGTACAGGTAGCTGGCTTCGCCCGAGAAGACCAACCCGCCAAAGCGAATAGGATATTCCACGCCGAGGTTGGCGCTGAAACCGGGCGCCGAACCCTTGAACGTGGTGTTGGCGCCGTCGGGAACGGCCGTCGACAAGTTCAGATTCTGATATTCCGCGAAGAGGTCCCAGTTCATCTGGTAGTAGCCGGCTGATCCGCCAACATAGACCGAAAGGCCTGTGGGGAGTTGGGCCGGTTTGGGCGCGTTCTTCACGTAATAAGACAAGCTCGTGAAGACGCCCAGCGTCTTGATCTCCGACGACGGGTTGGTCAGCGCGGTCGGCAGGCCGGCGGTCGGCGAATAGGTTACGGTGCCGCTGACGTCCCGGCTGATTTTCATCCAGTACTCCCCGCCGATCGACCACGCCATGCGCTTCCCGACAAGCGTTCCGAACTCGGCACTAAATGCCGGTGCATTGCCCATCCATGAGAACTGACCGCCGTCGATCTGGGTGTTCAGATGGTTCGTGAAGGAGTTATAGTCGTTGTGCCGATTGACCCGGTTAACCGAGAAGCCGACCGACAGCCAGCCCAATTTCTGGACGTGCTTGACTTCGGTCTTCTTCAAGAACTGGTTAATCAACTCCTGCTCCCGGTCATTGGCCATCGTCATGCCGCAGAGGGCGACGAGAAGGACGAGAGCGGTAAGAGCGACAAAGCGGAAACTCATGGTTCCTCCTTGATTGGCTGCGATTAGTTTCTCTTCACAATATCGGTAGCCCCGGCTGCCCCCTTGAATTTTGTGTGGAAAAACAGCTATGGAAAAGGCGGGTTCGAGCGAACCCGCCTGTCCAATTTCCGAACAGTAGTTGTGCGCTATTTGGCAACTTTAGAGTAATCCATCGTCGCCAGCTGCCGGTACAGATTCCAGCGGCGGTCACAGTCCTGCTGCCCCAGTTCAATCAGGGCCTTGGCCCGCGGCGCGTCCTTGGCAATCAGCGTCCGGTAGCGGTTCTCGGAATAGGCATATTCCTCGAACTTCATGGTCGGCTCCTTGGAGTCAAGCTGCAGCGGATTCTTGCCCTGAGCGGCAAGGTCCGGGTTGTAGCGGTAGAGCAGCCAGTGTCCCGACTTCACGGCCTTTTCCTCTTCATCCATGCCGTGCTCCATATCGATCCCGTGAGCGATGCAGTGGCTGTAGGCGATGATGATTGATGGACCGTTGTATTTCTCCGCTTCGACAAACGCCTTGACCGCCTGGTTGTGACTGGCGCCCATGGCGACCTGCGCGACATACACGTTGCCGTATGCCATCATCATGAGCCCGAGGTCCTTCTTGGCCGTCGGCTTGCCGGCCGCGGCGAAGAGAGCGGTCGACGCCCGCGGCGTGGCCTTGGACATCTGACCGCCGGTATTCGAGTACACTTCGGTATCGAGCACGAGGACGTTCACGTTCAGGCCTGAAGCCATAACGTGATCGAGTCCGCCGTAGCCGATATCATAGGCCCAGCCGTCGCCGCCGATTATCCAGATGGACTTCTTGACGAGGAAGTTGGCGATATTCTTGAGAGCCAGAACCTTGTCGCTCCCGTTCATTCTCTCCAGCCGTTGCACGAGAGAGGCAACGCGTTTACGCTGTTCCTCGATGCCGGCCTGATTCGACTGATCGGCGTTCATCAACTCGTCGTACATCTCCGGAACCAGTTCCTGCACCAGTTCCGCAGCGTACGCTTTCAGTTTATCGGCTGTGAGCCGCATGCCGAATCCGAATTCGGCATTGTCCTCGAAGAGCGAGTTTGACCAGACCGGTCCGCGTCCGTCAGGCCGCTTGCAGTACGGAGTAGTCGGCAGATTGCCGCCGTAAATGGAGCTGCAACCGGTGGCGTTGGCACAGAGCGCGCGATCACCGAACAGCTGCGACATGAGCTTGACATAGGGCGTCTCGCCGCAACCGGCACAGGCGCCGGAGAACTCAAAGAGCGGCTTGGCAAACTGCGAACCCTTGGGGGTCTCGATATTGTAGGTGGCCGGGTCGGTTTCCGGCAGCACGTTCAGGAAGAACTCCCAATTTGTCCGTTCCTTCTCCCGAATCGGCGCCTGAAGCGCCATGTTGATGGCCTTGCGCTCACTCTTCGTGCCGTCCGGATTTTTCTTGTACGCCGGGCATGCATTCACACAGAGCACGCAGCCGGTGCAGTCCTCGGGGGCCACCTGCAGCGCATAGTATTTGCCTTCGAACTGCTTGGTCATCGCCTTGATGTATTTGAAATCCTTCGGCGCCTTTGAGACAAAACCGGCGTCGAATACTTTCGGCCGAATCGCCGCGTGAGGGCAGACCAGCGCACAGATGTTGCACTGGATGCAAACCTCCGGCTCCCAGACCGGAATGTCGACTGCGATATTGCGCTTCTCGTACTGAGTGGTACCGGTCATGTAGGTGCCGTCGTCCGGAAATGCCGAGACCGGCAAATTGTCTCCGCGCCCGGCGATGATTTCCGCCGTCACGTTCTTGACGAAGTCCGGGGAATAGTCCGGAACGATCGGCGGCCGCTTGGCTTTGCTCGTCACCGCGGTCGGATATTTCACTTCCTCGAGTGCCTGCACGGCGGCATCGACTGCCGCGAAGTTCATGTTGACGACCTTCTCGCCCTTGGCGCCGTAGGTCTTCACAATCGCCTTCTTGATGGCCTCGATCGCCTTATCCTTCGGCAGTACACCGGAAATCGAGAAGAACGCCGTCTGCATGATCATGTTGATGCGGGCGCCAAGGCCGAGCTTCTTGCCGAGCGCGATGCCGTCGATCACCCAGAACTTGGCCTTCTTGCTTATAATTTCCTGCTGCACTTCCTGCGGCAGCCGGTCCCAAATCTCTGAAGCCGAATACGGCGCGTTGAGGAGGAAGACGCCGCCGTCAATCAGCTTCTC
>PQAP01000177.1:0-413 GCA_003105265.1 candidate division GN15 bacterium
CTCCTCCGCCTTATGAAACCGCAGGTTCTCAAGCAACAAGACATCGCCGTTCTGCATCCGGCCGACCATGTTGGCCGCTTCGGGACCGACACAGTCCTCCGCAAACAGCACGTTCTTGCCGAGCAGTTCACCCAGCCGGGTCGCCACCGGCCGAAGCGACATCTCCGGCACTGGCTTGCCGCCCGGCCTGCCCAGATGCGAGCAGGCGATCACACGGCCGCCGTCGGACATGATCTTCTTGATCGTGGGCAGCGCTTCCCGGATACGGCGGTCATCGGTGATCCGCTGCTTGTCATCAAGCGGCACATTGAAATCTACCCGGAGCAGCACCTTCTGCCCTCGGAAATTGATGTCGGCAACACTTACTTTGTGCATAGCCAGCTACCTCTTCGTCTTTCCCTACAACATCATCC
>PQAP01000177.1:593-13109 GCA_003105265.1 candidate division GN15 bacterium
TGGTCGCCGCCGCCTTCTTCACGGCCGCATTGATTTCTTCCGCCGTCACTTCCTTTCCGAGAATGACGGCCAGGTCCACGAGCGATGCATCGGGAGTGGGCACTCTGATCGCAATTCCATCAAGCTTTCCCTTTAGATCTGGAATTACTTCGGAAATCGCTTTGGCAGCGCCGGTCGTCGTCGGCACCATCGACATCGCTGCGCTGCGGGCACGGCGAAGGTCCTTGTGCGGGGCGTCCATCAGCCGCTGATCGGCGGTGTAGGAATGAATGGTCGTCATGTACCCCTTCACGATGCCGAAATTATCCACCAGCACTTTGGCCATCGGCGCCAGGCAATTGGTCGTGCAGGAGCCGATTGAAATGACATGGTGCCTGGATTTGTCGTACGACTGCGAATTGACGCCGAGGATAAACGTGCCGTCATGCCCCTTGGCCGGAGCGGAAATCAGAACCTTCTTCGCACCGGCGGTAATGTGCTTGGAGGCGTCTTCCTTATTGGTGAATTTGCCCGTGCACTCCAGGACCACTTCCACGCCGAGCTGCTTCCACGGCAGCTTCTCCGGATCCTTCTCGGCGAACACCGGGACTTTGCGGCCGTCAATCACGATCTTGTCGCCATCGACTGCCACTTCGCCGGGATACTGGCGATGGATCGAGTCATATTTCAGCAGATGGGCCAGAGTTTTGGCGTCGGTGATATCATTGATACCGATAATCTCCAGATCCGTGCCGCGCGCCGCGCGCTGAACCAACCGACCGATCCGGCCGAAGCCGTTGATGCCAACCTTCATTTATATCCTCCGTCAGTGTCTTGGTGATTGCTTTCCTTTTAATGAGGGGAGTACGTACTTGATCCCCACGGTAATCGCCACCCCGCTGTAATCGCGCGCCCCGAAGAGTCCTTTCGAAAACGTCATCGGCAGGTAGGCGGCCTGCACATCCAGCGCAATCTTCGAGGCAATGGGCCAGTCTATTCCGCCGCCGAACACAACATTGAAATCGGTGACCGACCGCTCCGCATACGCCGCAAAGTAATCGTTGCTGAACTGGATATTGTTCTTTCCAAAATACACGCCGCCGCCCCCCATCACGTACGGCTGAAACGACATCCCCAGCCCGCCCAGCGGGTACAGCTTCAATCGAACCGTGAGCGGATAGAGCGAAATATTGCCATAGTAAACATAGCCGCCGCTCTGGACCGTCACCGCACCCCGGTTCACCATCCCGCCAGTGAATTCAAGCATCGCCTGGGGCATAAGACGGATTCCCAAATACGCCTCGGCATAGAAGCTCGTGTTGCCGACACTCGCCTGATACTGGACGACACCGGAAGTGTCCAGCGAAATCGGCAGATCACCCGAGTTGCTCCAGACCCCCAGCCGGAATCCGGCCTGATGACCACGCCGGAACTGCTCCAGCTTTGTCGGACCGGTCTCGGCAAGAGCTGTCGAGCCGGCCGCCACCGACAGAAGAACTCCGGTGATCACCACGACGTAGCGTCTGAAACCGGAAACGGGTCTCCCCTTCCTGATAATCTCACGATCGCACTGACCGGGCAATCCGCCTCCAATCACTAAATTCACAGACATACGATATTCTACACCTTTTTGGTCCCAAACCGGGACGAAAATCAGAAATAACCGGTGCTGCTTAAACGTGTCAAGTTAATAGAAAGTTCAGCGCTTGAACCTTCGCTCGGGGGGCGCACGAATGTATCTCGCACCGGCGCCCGACGAGAGCGGTTCAAATTGTCTATTTTGCCTTGCGTCGCGAGCGATTTCGTCCTAATTTGTTAAAGGAGCTTCGCCCGGCGTACGAGTTTCCGTGCGCCGACTATCGCAAATTATGAGAGCTTCTCGTACTGCCAGACCAGTGTCAGTTCCCGGCCAGTCGACGGCGAGGTCGCGGGAACAGTCGCACCGCATTACGGCCGTCTCCCGCTCCAATCACACGCCCAGTTTGTACCATGCCTCCGCAGCCGCCGCTATTCGTGATGCGTTCGATCTATACGTTGCAAAGTTCCGACGGATCACGGGACGCGCCAGAAAGCGATTTGAGGAGAGAGATTGGAAGGCCCGTCGCCGCGACGCGGTCGAGCGGTTCGATCTGTATGAGGTCACGCTCAATACGGTTGCCCTCAATCTCCAGGCGCTGATGGGACGGCGCCTGCGGGACCCTTCCGACTGGAATCATATCAAGTCCGAGTATGCCCGCCTGGTGTCCGGACGTTTTGATGTCGAGTTGCTCGAGACATTCTACAATTCAGTCACGCGCAAGATACTCGAGACTGTCGGCATCAACCGTGATATCGAATTCTTCTCCCTGACCGGCCGAACCGATTCGCTGGAGCCGGTGCAGAGTGTCTATAAAACCTATCAGCACAACCGCCCCACCCTGTGGGTCATCCGCGAAATATTGACCGACCATCAGTTGTCGGTGCCGTACGAGGATTTGGAGAGAGACGCGGCGCTCGTCGCGCGCGAAGTCGACCTGCACGTCTGGCCCGTTGTCGGGTTCGGCAAACGGGACGTGATCGAAGTGATTCGCGCGCTGTTCTATCGCAACAAAGCGGCGTATCTGGTCGGGCGGGTCATTGCCGATGGTCATGTCATACCGATGGTGCTTCCCCTCTACCACGGCGACAAGGGGATTTATGTCGATGCCGCGCTGATGACGGAATCGGAAGTCAGTATCGTCTTCAGTTTCGCCTTCTCCTACTTCCATGTCGAGATCGACCGATACGATGAACTGATCAAGTTCCTCAAGTCGATCCTGGTTTCCAAGCCGGTGTCGGATCTCTATTCGTCGCTCGGCTACAACAAGCACGGCAAGACGGAGTTGTACCGCTCCCTGCACCGCTTCGTTCACGAGTCACGCGAGAAGTTTGACATCGCCCCCGGCAAGGAAGGCGCCGTGATGATCGGCTTCACTCTGCGAGACTTCAATTATGTTTTCAAGGTGATCAAGGACCGCCCCTGCTTCCTTCGGTCCGCGGACATCACCAGCAAGCGGATCACGCGCCAGCAGGTCAAGGATGCCTATCAGGAGGTATGCCACCGCGATCGCGCCGGTCGCATGGTAGATACGCAGGAATTCGAAAACCTCCGCTTCAAGAAAAAACGTTTCTCCGAGCAGTTGCTCCGCGAGTTCACGCTGGCCGCCAAGGAGATTGTCTCGATCGAGAATGATTATGTCATCATCAAGCACGTCTATGTACAGCGCAAGGTCGTGCCGCTGCCGATGTACCTGCTTATTCAGAAGGACCCGGAGGTGATCCGGAGCGTGATTCTCGATTTCGGCTACTTCCTTAAGGACCTCGCCGCGGCCGGCGTTTTCCCCTACGACCTGTTCAATATCTGGAACTACGGCGTAACAAGCCGCGGGCGAGTGGTACTGTTCGACTACGACGACGTCGGCACGCTGGAAAACGCCACCTTCCGAGCCAAGCCGGCGCCGCGCGATGAGACCGAGGAGCTTCAGCCCGAAGAAGATCGCATCGCGGCCATGCCGGATGAGTTCTTCGTGGATGAAACCGAGCGGTATTCAGGCATTCCCGAACAACTCAAAGGCATCTTTAAGGCCGTGCACGGTGACCTGTTTACCGTCAAGTTCTGGCAGCTCATGCAAGCCAGAGTCCGCCGGGGCGAACTGTTCGACATCACCCCTTACGACCGCCGCCGCCGCTTCTCCCGCCAGCACTATTCCGGCTGATTCACTGAATGCGCTAAGCACAGGCATCATTCATAATTGCCTCAATGTGTTGCCCTATAATCAATTAACTTGAGAGCTTGAGCCCTGTCTGGATGATAATTCGGACCTCGCCAGGTTCCGGCCACTCGCATAATTTGTTTCAAATTATAGTTTACATTTGAGTAAACTTTTAGTAGATTCGTCGATTATAGAGGTGTAGCGAAGTCAAGAGAGACGAGCCATGAGAATATCTGCGATTGAAGAGTATGGTTTACGGTGCCTGCTGGCGCTGGCCAAACAGGGCAAGAACAACCAGTTGTCCATTTCAGACATCGCCGAGATGGAAGGACTGTCGGTACCGTATGCGTCCAAGCTTCTGGCGATCCTTCGGCGTGCCGGGCTGGTGACCGCCGAGCGGGGCCGCGGCGGCGGGTTCAGCATCGCCACCGATCCGACTCAGATAAACTTGTACGATGTCCTCACGGCGCTCGGCGGGCCGATGATCGATCCGAAGCATTGCAGTCGGTATGCCGGGCAGAAGAACCAGTGCGTGCACACCGAAAAGTGCAGTATTCACGATATCCTTGGCGGCCTCGCCGGTTATGTGCAGTCATTTCTTTCCAAAACCACCCTCCGTGATCTGATCGCCGCCGACAGCACCGGCCTGCTGGTTCGGACCGGCACGCACATCGAGATCGCGCCGACTGCGCTGGAACAGGAGTTGGGATCGCAACGCGAGCGGACCGTATTGGAATAGCAAAAAAGCAATTCGAAATAGATGAAAGGGCTTATCCGGCATGTCGAATAGAAATCCGATTCTCGAGTTCAAGAATATCCATGTCCAGGTGGAAGGGAAAGAAGTCGTGCGCGGCGTCTCCCTTACCATTCGGGCGGGCGAGACGCACGCCATTATGGGACCGAACGGTTCCGGCAAGTCTTCGCTGTCGAATGCGCTTATGGGACACCCGTCGTACCAGATCACGCGCGGCGAAGCATTTCTCGATGGCAGGGACATTCTGACGATGTCGGCCGACGAGCGCTCGCGCGCCGGCCTCTTCCTCGCCTTCCAATATCCGCTCGCCATACCGGGCGTGACCGTGGCCAATTTCCTTCGCTCGGCGCTGCAGGCGCACCGCGGCAAGGAGGCCGACATGTCCGACTTCCGCAAACTGCTGAGGGCAAAACTGGCGGAGTTGGAAATCGATGAGAATTTCGTCTCCCGTTATCTCAACGACGGCTTTTCCGGTGGCGAGAAGAAGCGGATCGAAATCCTCCAGATGTCGGTGCTCAATCCGCGGATGGCGATTCTCGACGAGACCGATTCCGGGCTGGATATCGATGCCCTCAAAACGGTCGCCGAGGGGATCAACCGCTTTCATAACGACACGAACGGCGTGCTGATGGTCACTCACTACCAGCGGTTGTTGAACTATGTGAAGCCCGAATATGTGCACGTCATGATGGCCGGGCAGATTGTAACCTCCGGCGGCCCCGAACTGGCGCTCAAGCTCGAAGATTTGGGGTATGACTGGCTTGAGAAGGAGCCCGCCGCTAGTACTGGAGCATAAGCCATGTCCGATCAGATAGAACAGCAGAAACAGGAGTTGGCGGAACTCGGTAACGATTACGCCACCAAGTACGGCTTCCGCGATCCGGTCGACTACTTCCATAAAGGAGCCAGAGGGCTCAATCACGAAGTCGTCGAGATGATCTCGCGCATGAAGAAAGAGCCGAAGTGGATGAACGACATCCGCCACCAGGCGCTCGACATCTTCTACGCCAAGCCGATGCCCGGATGGGGCAATACCAAGCTCCTCGGCGAAATCGATTTCGATAACATCTATTATTTCATGAAGCCGATTGAATCCCAGCAGAAGAACTGGGACGATGTTCCCGAGTACATCCGCAAGACGTTCGACCGCCTCGGCATTCCCGAAGCGGAGCGCAAATTCCTCGGCGGCGTCTCGGCCCAGTACGAGTCCGAAGTGGTATATCACTCGATGCGCGAGGACCTGAAGAAGCAGGGCGTGATCTTCCTCGATATGGACAGCGGCCTGCGCGAGCACCCGGATATCGTGAAGAAGTACTTCGGCACGGTGATACCGACGACCGACAACAAGTTTGCGGCGCTCAACACCGCGGTCTGGTCCGGCGGCTCGTTCATCTACGTTCCGGAAGGACTGAACGTGACGGTTCCCCTTCAGGCGTACTTCCGGATCAACGCCGAGAACATGGGGCAGTTTGAGCGGACACTCATCATCGCCGACAAGGGCTCGCGCGTACATTATATAGAGGGCTGCACGGCCCCAATCTATTCTACCGATTCGCTGCATTCGGCTGTGGTTGAACTGATTGCGATGGAGGGCAGCTATATTCGCTACACCACCATTCAAAACTGGTCGCGCAATATCTACAACCTCGTCACCAAGCGAGCGACCGCGCACAAGAACGCGACGGTCGAATGGGTCGATGGCAATATCGGCTCCCGCCTCACCATGAAATATCCGTGCGTACAACTGGTCGGCGAAGGCGCCCGCGGCGAAATCCTCTCCGTGGCGTTTGCGGGTGTCGATCAGCATCAGGACGCCGGCGCCAAAGTGATTCACGTGGCGCCGAATACATCGTCTCGAATCACCTCCAAGTCGATTTCCAAAGACAACGGCCGCGCTTCCTATCGCGGTCTGGCCAAGATTCACAAGCAGGCGGTCAACTCCCGCATCTCGGTCGAATGCGATGCCCTCTTGATCGGCAAGGAGGCCCGCAGCGACACCTACCCGACGATGGAGATCGACGCTGATAACGTCCGGGTCGAGCACGAGGCCCGCGTATCGAAGGTCGCGGAAGAACAGCTCTTCTACCTGACCAGTCGCGGTCTCACCGAAGATGACGCCCGGCTGCTTATCGTCAACGGCTTTATGGAGCCGTTCACGAAAGAACTGCCGCTGGAGTATGCCGTGGAGCTGAATCGCCTGATCCAGCTTGAAATGGAAGGTTCTGTAGGATGACGCAACTAAGCTCGATAGACTATTCAATACCCGAAGTGGCCGCCGAACTGGAGCGTGGCCCCAAGTGGCTTCGGGATCGGCGAAAACTCTCGCGGGACGCGTTCAACCGGACGCCCGTTCCCCCGCGCGGGTTGCACCTCTGGCGCTATACCGATCCGATGAGGTTTCTGTTTGAGCGCGGCAGCGTGAGCGATTCCGCGTTCGATCGCGATAAAGACGCCGTACACCAGTTGGGCGCGAGATACTTGCGCGACGGCCACCTGTCGGCGTTCGTCTCCGATCTGGCCGGACGCGACGTGCAGATTCAGACAACCGAGGAGCTGACCGCCAGAAGCGTGGTGGTCTCGCCTCTCTCGGAAGCGGTCGACCAACATCGCGAGCTCGTCGAGTTGTATCTGTATCAACTGATCAACCAGCAGACCGGCAAGTTTGAGGCGATGAATGGGGCGCTCTGGAATGACGGCATCTTCGTGTATGTCCCCAACAACACGGTTGTAGAACAACCGATCCATCTGCTCCGCGAGGCGGGTCAGGCCCACTCGGCGCAGTTTCCGAGATTGCTCGTGGTGGTCGGCAAGAACGCCGAACTGACGCTTATCGACGAGTATTCCGGCGGCTCGACAAGCACCGACGACGGCATCACCTATTCCAACGGTGCCGTCGAAATATTCGGCATGCAGGAAAGCCGCATCCGATACGTCTCGGTGCAGCGGCAGGCGCCGGGTGTCCAATCGTATTTGACCCACCGTGCCCGCATTGAGCGCGGGGCCACCATGCTGACTATTCCGCTGGCGTTCGGCGCCGCGATCTCCAAACAGAATTTCGGCGTCATCATGAATGGACCGTCCGCCGATAGCAAGATGTACGGCCTGTTGTTCGGCACGGATCATCAGCAGTTCGACAATCACACTTTGCATCACCACGCCCACGGCCACACGACATCGAACATCGATTTCAAGGTGGTGCTGGGCGACAAGGCGACCTCGGCCTACACCGGTCTGATTCGCATCGATCACAACGCCGAGTTTTGCGAAGCGTATCAGGAGAATCGCAACCTGCTGCTCAACCCGGGTACCAGGGCGGACTCCATACCGGAACTGGAGATCTTGAACGAAGAGGTCACCTGCACACACGGGGCCACCGTCGGCCCGATCGACCCCATGCAGCTGTTCTACCTTAACAGCCGGGGTATTCATAAACCGGAGGCAGTGCGGATGGTCGTGTCCGGATTCGTTGCCTCGACTCTGAAAATGGTCTCCGATGATCTCCGCGAACGAATCACGCAGATCGTCGAACAACGGCTGGAGGCAATCTAAGCTATGGGGCAGTTTGTCCGGGCAACGGCAGCAGAAGATATTCCCGAGGGGACGATGAAGACTTTTGAATTGAAACATACGCGCTTCGTCATTGCCCACACGGCTGAGGGGTTCTTTGCGGTGGCCGATGAGTGTTCGCATGACGGCGGTCCGATCGGCGAGGGCAACGTGCTCGGGAACGAAGTCCGTTGTCCCCGTCACGGCGCGCGCTTCGATCTGAAGACCGGCGCCGTCACCGCCCCGCCGGCGGTTGCGCCGATCGACAGCTACCGCGTAAAAGTCGAAAACGGCGAACTGTTCGTCTGGTTGGATTAATCGGGAGGCAGGAGTTTAGTATGTCGACAGACGCTGCAAATAAAACCGGCAAACCCGTGACGCTGGACGCATTCGATACCGAGCGAATTAAGGCGGACTTTCCCATTCTGCAGGAGCAAATTAACGGCCATCGGTTGGTCTATCTGGATAACGCCGCCACCACGCAGAAACCGCGCGTGGTTATCAACGCGCTGATTGAGCATTACCGCAAGAACAACGCCAATGTCCATCGCGGTCTCCATACCCTGGCCGAGCGTTCCACCGAGGGATTCGAGAGGACCCGCGCGCATATTGCGCGCTTCATCAATGTCCCGGACACCGGCGAAGTGATTCTCACCAAGGGAGCCACCGAAGCGATCAATCTGGTCACCTACGGTTGGGGCGAACACAACATCAAACCCGGCGACGAAATCGTGCTGACCGAAATGGAGCATCACGCCAATTTCGTCCCTTGGGTCACGCTGGCGCAGAAAAAGGGAGCCGTCATCAGGCGAATCCCGATCACGGTCTGCGGGCATCTCGATCTCAGCGATATCGACAAAATCATCACGCCGAAAACCAAACTGCTGGCGCTCTGCCACGCCTCGAACGTTCTCGGCACCATCAATCAGGTCGCCGAATTGGCCAAACGGGCGCACGAATTCGGTGCAGTGGTCGTCGGCGACGGCGCCCAGGCCGCGCCGCACATGACGGTTGATATTCAGCAGCTCGGTGTCGACTTCTACGCTTTCTCCGCGCACAAGATGCTCGGCCCTACCGGGGTCGGCGTTCTGTGGGGACGCCGCGAACTGCTCGAGAACATGACGCCGTTTAATTACGGCGGCGAGATGATTCGCGAGGTCGGCTACGAACGCATCACCTTCAACGATCTGCCGTGGAAATTCGAGGCCGGCACGCCGAATATCGCCGATGTTGTCGCGTTCGATGAAGCGCTGACCTACCTCGAAGATATCGGCATGGACCGTATCCGCGCCCATGAGATGGCGCTCACCAAATACGCGCTCGAGCGGCTCTCCGAAATCAGCGGCATCGAGATTCAGGGACCGCAGGATGTCGAATCCCGTGGCGCCGCGATCTCATTTACCGATCCGACCATTCACCCGCACGATATCAGCACGTTTCTTGATTCGCGCGGTATCGCCATTCGCGCGGGCCATCACTGCGCCCAGCCGCTCATGCGGACACTGGGCAAGGTTGCCACCGCGCGCGCGTCGCTGTATATTTACAACACGGAATCGGACATCGATGCGCTCTATGATGCGCTGCTGGAAATGAGAAAGTATTTTGGCGTATGAGTTCCAATCTCGATGACATGTATCGCGAGATCATTCTCGATCACTTCCGCTCGCCCCGTGGCAAGAAGGAGGTCGACCGGGCCGATATTTCCTCCGACGGCCAGAATCCGTCGTGCGGCGATGAACTGTCGCTGCAAGTGGAGATGGATCACGACGTGCTGAAGGACGTCCATGTCAGCTGCCGGGGTTGCGCCATTTCTGTAGCGTCGGCATCGATGCTCGCCGAGACGATCAAGGGGAAATCGTTCGAGGAGGTCAAAGCGCTCGCCGAGACTGTCAAGAAAATGCTCAAGGGGGAACCGACCGAACTCCCCGACGACCTCGGCGATATCGAGGCGCTGCAGGGTGTACGGCAGTTCCCGGTGCGCATCAAATGTGCGCTGCTCGCCTGGGTAACGCTGGTCGAAGGAATGAAATCCTACGAGAACGGCCACGCCGGTCACACGACCGTTTCCACCGAAGACGGTAACGGTAAGACGGAAAAGTAAACGGTTATGGCAGTCCCGACCAAGGAACAGGTAATCGAAGTCCTGAAACCGATCCAGGACCCGGAAATACGGCTCGGCATCATTGATCTCGGACTGGTGTATGACATCGACATTTCCGACGATGGCGTTGTCCGCGTCAAAATGACGCTCACCACCCCGGCCTGCCCGTATGGTGAGATGCTGTTGTCGATGGCGCACCGCGAAGTCGAGCAACTCGAAGGCGTGACCAAGGTGGAGATTATCCTGGTGTGGGACCCGCCGTGGGACCCCAAAGAGATGTGCTCGGACTTTGCCAAAGACGCCCTAGGCATTTGGTGAACCCGCGCTGTTAACCAGGCAACGTCGTTTGGCCGGCGGACTATCTGATTGCCTTTCCTTTAAAATGGGCTATATTATAAGGTCCTTCCTCACGGACGCTCTGTACATGCATGAACTTTTGTCTCTTTTGAGGAGCTTCGCACCATGTCGTACTCTCGCACCAGAATGACTCTCATTGTCGCCGCTTTCCTGGCCGGCGTGATGGCAACCACCGCGTTGTCCGCGCCGAAAGCGGTCACACTCAGCAGCCGCCTCGACAACCTCGTTGTGGATCGCGTTCGAGGCACCTCGTCCGTGGTAGCCGGTGAGTTCAAGTTTGCCGCTGCTCCGGCCAACTACGCCGAGGCCTCGATCAGTTTCATCGCCTCGCGCCCGGACCTGTTCAACCTGCGCGACGCCGGCAACGAACTGAAGCTGCTTCGCCAGGAAACCGACCGTCTCGGCGAAACCCACGTACGCCTCGATCAGGTGTATCAGGGTCTGCCGGTCTGGGGATGCCAGAAGATCGTTCATTTCCGCGATGCCAATACAATCTACATGGTCGCGGGGCAGACGATTCCCACTCCACGCGTCAGCACCACGCCGAAAGTCGCATCATCTGCCGCTGAGGCAACCGCGTCAAGCTCCGTCAAATCGGCCATCGGCACAGAGCCGGTCAAGACCAGTTCTGAACTGATGATTTATCCCGACAATGGCACTGCCAAACTGGTCTGGCAGGTGGTGGTATCCGGAGTGCAGAGCCCCACTATCAAGTGGCGCGTGTTCGTGGATGCCGTTACCGGCGCTGTCGTGATGCAGTATAACGATGTCAAAGAGGACGGCCCCACGGTCTCCACTGGTATCGGGGTCGGCCACAAGCCGTACACGATTCAAACCTACCAGTTCGGGCTGGATTACGAGATGCTCGACGCCTCCCGCCCGATGTTCGTGCCGCCGGTGTCCAACCTGCAAGGCGTCATCACGACATATGACAATCGCACCGGTCAGCTTTACCTCGACCCGAATCGTGATAACGTGTTCGACGATGATTCCGCCATGCAGGCAGCCGTTTCGGCGCAGGCCTTTGCCGGTCTCACCTACCAGTACTTCATGGATGCATTCGGCCGCAACAGTTATGACAATCTCGGCAGCGGCCTCACCATGACCGTGCACTACGGCACCAATCTGAACAACGCCTACGGTGGCGGCGGCTTCATTCAGTTTGGGGACGGCGACGGTATCAACTATCTGCCGTTCTCGGGCGATCTCGATGTGGTGGCTCATGAGTTTACGCACAGCGTTACCGAGTACACCGCCAACTTGATTTACACCTTCGCGTCGGGTGCGCTCAACGAATCGTACTCCGACTTTTTTGGAAAGATGGTCGACAGCAACAACTGGCTGCTCGGCGACGATATCCGGCTCACCACACCGGGCTTCCTGCGCAGCATGCAGGATCCGCATCAGGGACCGAATCCCGCCCGGTTTCCGTTCGGCTATCAGCCGGCGAAAATGAGCGAATGGCAGGATCTGCCGTACTCCAATGACAATGGCGGCGTGCATATCAATTCCGGCGTTCCGAACAAGGCGGGTTATCTCGTGGCCAACGTGATTGGCCGCGCCAAGGCCGCTCAGATATGGTTCCGAACGCTCTCGATGTATCTGACGCCCGATGCCGACATGAATTTCTGGAGCTCCATGACCCAGCAGGCGGCCAAAGACCTGTACGGCTTCCCCAGCCCGGAGGTCGCGGCCGTGGTCGACGCACTCGACTCCATCGGCTTCTCGCTTGTTTTTGCCGTACCGACGCAAATAGTTCCGCTCAGCGCTCAGCTCGGCGCGGCTACCGATACGACCATCTCGATCACCAGCTATCGTAACGAATCGGTTATTATCGAATCGGTCGTCAGTGCACGCGGGAAGCTGAACATCAACGGGACCATTCCCCAGAGTATTCCCTCTGGTGGTACGGCCACCTACACCGTGTCGTTCAACGGCGCCACCGGCTACACGACCTGTGATGTCGGCGCCATTTTCGACACCGTTGTCATAACGACTTCCTCCGCCGCGCAGCCGACCATGCTCATCCCGGTGGAAGTCAACCTCGG
>PQAP01000178.1 GCA_003105265.1 candidate division GN15 bacterium
AACCACGCCGTGTCCGGGAAATACTTGATCCAGATCCGCTTCATGAACCGCAGCTTTTCTTCGAACCGCCCGTCGCCTTTGGTTTCCCCTTCGACATACTCGGCATCGAAGACCACATCCTTCAGCTTCGCCCGCTGTTCGGAATCGACCTGAACGATCTGCCTGATAAGCGCTTCCGGATCGATTCCGGCGGTCGGCTCCTGCGCAAGGCAGAACCCGCTTACCAACAGTGATCCAAAATACAGGCCTGCGGAGAGAACTGATGATTTCACGATTTCCCTTCCCTGATCGTAATCCGTTGAATGACGTCCCGCTTGACAATCTTGTCGGCGTTTTCCATTCCCGAAATCACCTGCCCGAACACGGTGTAACGCCCGTCCAGATGCGGCTGCGGCGACAGCGTGATGAAAAACTGCGAACCGCCGGTATCCTTACCGGAGGTTGCAATCCCGACTGTACCGCGCTCATACGGTTCCTCCGAGTACTCGCATCGGATATAATAACCGGGTCCGCCGCTGCCGTCGCCGTGAGGATCCCCTCCCTGGATGACAAAGTTCGGCACGACGCGGTGAAACACCAGGCCGTTGTAGAATCCCGCCTTGGCGAGCGTGATGAAATTGAGCACGGTGAGCGGCGCCAGGTCGAAGCGCAATTCAACTTCAATGTCACCCCGCGAGGTGGCGATGACTGCCGTCGGGTTGGCGCCATTATAAGCCCCGAGCGCCTTGGCTATCTCCCCTTCGCTTATTCGGGTTTCGGCCGGTGGCACCATGCGATCGCGATCTTCATTCATCTGCGACTTGTATATCTCCGCGGCCGAGCGACGCACGATGTAGTTCTTGTCCAGAATTCCGGCAATCAATAGGCGAACGACTGCGCTGTCCCGACCCATGGTCTCAAAAAACGTCGGCAGGGCCTCGACTATACTGCGGCGAATGTCAGGGTCGACATCTTCTCCTTTGCCCATCAACTCCGTCAGTTTCGACAGGTACGATTGCAGCTTGCGTTCCTGTATGGCGCTAATCCCCTGAAGCACCAGCACGTAATCCTTGTCGGCCAGTGCCTTATTGATATAGAAATCGACATTGCCGGAATCAAGTTTCACCAGCGTCTCAAACGCCGCCGAACGCACCATCGGGTCCTCATCCGCAAACAGCGTCACCACTCTCGGCACGACCGTGGCATGTCCGATCAAACCGTACGCCTCTGCGCACGCCACTCGAACTTCCGGCCGCGGTTTGCCCAGCAAAACGGAATCCAGCAGATTGACGGCGCGGTCTTTTTCCACCGATGCGATGTATTTGAGCGCTTCGCTGCAGATGTTCACTGAAGAATCCTCAGCCATCACGCGCTGAACTTCGTCCAGCGCTCGCGGATCCCCGGTGCGCTGCAAGCCGGCGATTATCTCGAGCCATACCTTCTCATCGTGAACTGACGGTAGTTTGCGCTCGAGATAGGTTGCCGCTTCGATCGACTGCTTTCCGGCCAGCCCCATCGCCGCCTGCGCCTGCACGTTGGGATCGCCGTCGTTAAGCGCAATGGCGAGATACTGCAACGCCTGAGGATCACGCGACTGAGACAAACCGCGCACACTCAATCCCCGTACGTACGGATCGGCGTCGGCGAGGAATCGGAAGAACACGGGCGTAGCGTCGGCTCCCCCGAGTCGCGCCAGTGCGAACAGCGCCTTGCGCTGCACCAGCGTATCGGGTTCGGTCGCCAGCAGTCCGATAAGCGAGCCGGATTCCTCTCTGGCCCGTGTGAGATAAAGCGCAAAACAGGCCGCTTCCCTTACTTCGGGCGATGGATCGTTCAGGTAGCCGCTCAACTGTGAGTGAATTTCAGTGCTCGATGTGTCGGCCAGTCGCCCGGCGGCTTCCACCGCTCTTGCCGCGACAGCTCCGGGCATATCTGAGGCAGCGTCCAGGAGTTTCTGCGCATATTGCGATTCGCCGGTCAACCCCAGAGCGAAGGCGGCTGTACCTGCGACGTCGAGCGATGCATCATTGAGCGCAGCGTAGAGTAAGTCGGCACTCTTCTTTCCACCGATTCGGCCAATCGCCAGAGCTGCCCGCTGTCGGACGGAAATGGAATCGTCTTTGAGTCCACTTTCAAGCCGGCTGGTGAGCTTTCGCAAATCCTCGTCGTGAATGATGGCGGCCAGTTTTTCCACTGTCGTGTGGCCGCGAAAACGATCATAGAAGAAATATCCCGCGAAGACGACTGCAATTACCAGTATGACACCGGCTATCTGCTTGAATGGCAGTTTCATACGACGGCTGAATCTATTCCGGCTTCAATTGCGGGTCAACCATTAATGAGCTGACCGTCCAACTCCGTTTGCGAGGAACTTCCTTTCGCCGTTTGCCGGCGACTTCATCTCAAAAAAAGAGCCCGCTTAGTAGGACCGCTGGGGGGGAGGGGGAACAGCGGGGACCTACGTCGCGGACTCGTTAACAACAACTAAGCGGCTTCTTGACCTTGGAAAGCGTGTGCTCAGAGACTGGTAATACCAAGCTCGCCCCCGTGGTCAAGCCACCTAATTGAAATAGACTACGCCATCAATATCAGCCCTTATTTGACAACAGCAAGAGCACACTTTTGGGTACGTATAGGGTACGTTGCGTACCCTATCAGATATCATAAACTCGACAAACTTTGTCTGTGTTTTTCTCCCGTTGCCCTTGTCCTGCAAGGGAGTATAAATGGCATTCGCAGTCATATGTCAATAGTTTTTCGCTTTTCTTTCAGTTTTTCTTTCAGACGGGAAAGTGGTGGTCAAATAGGTCGCCAGATTAACCTTCTTCCTGCCTAACCCAAGTTTACGGCGAATCGCTTTCCGCTGCTTGAGAACGGTTTCTAGCGAGGTGTTGCGAAACTCCGCTATCTTCTTGCTGTCATAGCCACGGCGAATTAACTCGCAAATCTCGATTTCCCGCGGGCTTAGCCGCTTAAACTGGGCTTCCAGTTCACTGACGAAGGGTGACACGATCTCGGACAGGTTTGTTCTGACAAGTGCCAGATATTCCTGCCCTTGAGGATCCAGCCGCGGAGCAATCCGCTCAATGATCGGCAGCACAATCCGTTCGAGATTCCCTTGAATCTGGGCCGCGGTCGCCCGCCGGCTTTCCTGGACTTGCTCTACCATCTCCTGTAACGCCACGTTCTTCTGATGCAGCGCCTCTTGTTCAACCTGCAGCCGTTCATACGCCTTATCCAGCTCTGCCTCTGCCTGTCTCTGGTCGGTCACGTCTTCTCCCGAACTGAGAAACCCAATGATGTCGCCGCTCTTGTCGCGGAGCAGCGAATTCCGCCAGGCGATCAAGCGTATTGCGCCGGATTTGGTTACAACTCGATTTTCGAAGGTCTCATATTTCGTGGAATCCCCGGCCAACAGTCCTTTGCCTGCTGACCTGACCGCATCGCGGTCCTCAGGCCGAATACAGGTGTCAAACCAGTTCAGGCCGAGCAACTCGTTCTCCTCATATTCAAGAATCGTGCAACCTTTGCGGTTGATGCGCGTGATCACCCCTTCGAGATCAAGCGCCATCAGCATCACCTCGGCCGTCTGAAGGTACAACTCCGCTTTTTCCTGCTCGGCCCTGCGGGCTTCCTCTGCCTGCTTCCTTTCCAGAACGTTGGCGATGGCGTCGCCAACCGTGCGGAGCCACCGCTGGTGATCCTCGCTCCACCTTGTAGTGCGCAGGTAGCTGCGCAGAGCAATGGCACCATTTACGGTTCCACCCCGCCCTCTCAATGGCATCAGGAGCATTGACTTTACTCCTTCACTTTCATATCGCTCGCGGTCCTGACCGGCTTCGGTGGGAAAATCGTCCAGTGTGTGCAACACCACCGGGGCTCCCGCCAGCGTGCATTGCTCGAGCCACGGCAATGAACCCATTGGGGAATACCGGTATTCCGCGGTAAAGTCGTATATTCCCGGGGCAGCCCAGGTGTGCGTGAGTTCGTAGCCGTTCCGGTCCGGAGACAGGAGAATGATCGATGCTTGGTCGGTTTCAAAAAACTCAGCCAGTTCCTTCAGGCCCGAGGTGATCTGTACGTCCACGTCCTGCGCTTGCGAACTGGCAAAACCGGTAAGAAACCGGCGAACGAGCGCATCGAAATCCACCTGTCGCTCCAGCGTCTGCGTGCGCTCCGCCACTTTCCGTTCCAGTTCATTATGCGCTTCCTGCAGGGCAAGCTCCGCTCGCTTTCGGTCGGTCAGGTCGATGGTGTGAACCAGTATCAGATTCGGAGGAATGGGAACATAGTGCACATTCAAGAACCGCTCGTCTTTCACCGAGAAATACTGATACGGCATTTCGCGGAATACAATTGACTGGGATCCGAAACACTCTCTCAGGTCCTGCACGATATCGGGACGATTCTTGTACATGGAAGATGCGCGCTGTCCTACGAAGCCGACAATTCCGCCTCTGGTCATGCGGTGGGCCGCCTGATTATATTCCCGCAGTACAAAATCGCCGTCTATCGCTTCCCAGATGAAAGTCGGTACGGGGATCGAGGTGAACTGAAGTCGAAATCTCTCCTCGCTGCGCTTCAGTTGCTCGTCCGCCTGACGCTGGACGGTCACGTCGGTGTGAATCCCGATCAATCCGATGAGCTTGCCGTCCGCATCACGTATGGCGTCAGCGCGAAGACTGATTTTCAGATGCTGACCGTATCGTGTCACCATATCGACCACGCCGGACCATGGTTTGCCGTTCATGATAGCGCTGAACACTTCCTCGGCCGCCTGCGGATCACGGTACGCCGCCGGTGGTCCCCCCGCTTCATTCAATTGCTCCACGGTATAGCCCAGCAATTCCTCGAACGCCCGATTTGAGAAGACATGTTTGCCGGCCATGTCGGACATGGCGATGGCATCCGATGAGCTCTCGACGGCATACCGAATCCGGGTCAATTCCTCCTGTGCGGCGACGCTCGCCGACACATCGGTGGCAAATATCGCCACACCCGCCACGGAACCGGCTTCATCGAGGACCGGATTCATCGTGTAGTCAAACACGATATCGCCTCGTCGGTCCTGAAATCTGGCGCTGGAACCGGTTGCTATCACGTTTCTAATGAGCGGCCCGCGTTGCTGCCATATCTCTGGCGGAAGAAGCTCCTTTCCTGTCTTGCCGATGATCTCCGACCTTGGCTTGCCGAGACGTGCCGCCGCGACATCGTTCAAGGCAATGATCGCGCCGTTCTTGTCCGCCAGCAGAATCGACTCATTGGAGGCGTTGAGAATTGCCGTGGCCGTCTCCTCGCTGTGTTTGAGGGCCTCCTGAGCCGCGCGGAAATCGCTGATATCGCGAGTGATGACAACTGCGTGACTGACTCTGCCGTCGGTAAAGATCGGATACCGGTGCGACTGAACACAAACCGACGTGTCGCCGACCTGGTAGACTATTTCGTCCTGCTGTGGCTCGCCGGTGTCAAATAATGTTCTGTACCTGCCTTCCACCTTCTCGGCTATCATCGGCACCAGATC